>NZ_JAGSYD010000002.1:0-313345 GCF_025685575.1 Granulicella cerasi | reverse complement strand
GTAGACACGGGTGTCAACCTGTAAGGCAGCTATCTTTCGCCGCGCGGCTTAATGTCCTGTCACGCCCATGGCCAGGTAGGGGCAGATCAGGAAGAAAAGCACGAGGAAGAGCATCAGGACATCGGCGTAAATGCACATGAGCACGCCTGCGTGATACCAGTCCCAGCGGGCTTTCATATTGCGGGTGGTGTCGAGTGTGCCCAGAAGGATGATGCCCAGCGGCACGACGAGCACCGGCGCAGGCTGCAGATGCGGGAAGTGCGCCAGCGGGACGGAGACCAAGAATCCGCCGAAGGAGATCGTGTTCGCCCGGGCCAGCGATTTCCTGCGCCAATCTAGAAAGCGAAACGTCATCCCTACTGACAGGGTACGCCTTTGCGCGAGGGTGCGTAGGAAGGCGATGTCGCGATGTGCGACAACGCCCTAGACGATCAGGGTTTCGCAGCCGTGGGCGCTGTCGCGGGTGGGTCCCCGGAAGGGAGCTTGGGAGCGTCGGGCGGGGGCGCGAGTTTCGCCACCGAGGCGACCGGGATTTCGACCACGCCAAAGCGGGCGGCGGAGACGTCTTCCACGCCGATGCGGAGGAACATTTCGCCGCCGCCTTTGGCCGGGACGCTGATCGCAAAGCGGCCGCGCACGACCTTGCGGAAGGCCTCGTAGTTTTCCGGCGTCAGGTTCAGGTGGATCGTTTCGCCGCTGGTGTTCAGCAGACGCCCATCGCGGTCGTAGAGGAAGACCGAGAAGGCGATACCGCCCTGGAAGCGCCCTTGCGGGGACTTGGTGAGGCTGAAGGCGCTGCCGGGGATCGCGTAGTCCACAAGGAAGTCGCGGAACGGCGGCTTGATGGGATGGATGGGGTCGGGGGCGTTGTTGGGGGCAAACTTGTCGGAGGTGCTTGTGGAGGCGGGCAGCACGCGCACCTTGAAGAGGATGTCCTGCGGCGTGGGCGCGCCGTGCGCCATGGCGGTGCGCTCGTAGGCGGCGGCCTGCGTCGCGCTGGTGAGCTTGTCCTCGGTGGTGACGGGAGTGTTGGGCGTGGCTTCCGGTCGCTTCTTCGGCGTCGGCGCGTTGGGGTCAAACGCGTAGTAACCGTGGCGATAGGAGAGCTGGTAGCCCGAACCCGCGAGCGCAGGCGCGAGTTCGACGCGAATGTTGCGGTAGCTGCCGTCCCACTTCTTATTGCTCGGTGAGTACGCCAGCGTGTAGTAGTTCGAGCCGGAGTCGATGGCCTTTGAGACAGCGCTGGTAAGGTCGTTGGTGTTGTAGAAGGCGCGGCCGCCGGTGTCGTCGGCGAGCTGATTCATGGTGATGTGCTCATCGGCCTGCGACTGATTGAACTGGGCGATCTTGTTCCCGAAGGCCTGAGGGTTGCGCGAGAAGCTGCGGCCGCTTTGCGCAGCGGAGAAGGTCGGGTCGACCATGAGGCCGCGCGCGTCCACGGGATAAACCGCGACCTGCGACCGGGCGAGCAGATTGGTCGTTTCGCGGAACTCGTCTTCGTTCAGGTTCATCACGGAGAACGGGTTGTCGAGCGTGGCATCCGGCATGATGTTGATGGGGAACGAGCCCGAGAACCAGATGAGGTTTTTGCGGCCGGGGAAGTTCTGCAGATAGTGCGCGAGCGTGTTGAAGGCGTCGAGCGTGTATTGCACGCGGAACTGCGTCATCTGTGCGTTCATCTGCGTCTGGAACTGCTGCAGCGAGGAGGCTGCGAGCGAGCCGCTGATGTCGCTGGCGGGAGTGAGGTCGTCGAGGCTGTCGACGGCCTCGCTGGAGCCAGCGGCGCCGTCAAGCATGGTGGACTGGCGCGCTGTGAGCTTCTTCTGCAGGGAATCCTTGAGTGTCTGCGGGTCCGACGAGAATCCCTGCAGCATATACAGGCGATTGGAGAGGCCAAAGATAGCGATGCGCTGGCCGGCGGGCGCCTTCTTGATGAAGTCGAGCAGCTGCTGACGTACGAAGACCTGGTCCTGGATCGGCGTGTTGAGGCTATCGAGCAGAAGAATGTTGAGCGCGCCGCCTTCGGGGGTGGGCGTGTAGTTGGTAAAGGTGCCGGCAGGCATGGGCGGCAGCTCGGGCCCAGGCTTTGCGGTCGCGGCAGAGTGCTCTTCGAAGTGGCGCACGCCTTGCGGGTGCTTATCCTCCGAAAGAACGAAGCTGTCTTTGCTAAGGCCGTGGATGGGGTTGCCTTTTTTGTCCTGCACGGTGACGTCGACGAGCACGATCTGTGTGCTGGCGTGGATGGTCGGCATCGTGGGTTCCTGCTCCTGCTGCGCGGGCAGCGTGGCGGAAGCGAGGGCAAGCAGGGCGACTGCGAAAACTCGACGCATCAAAGGCCTCTGAAAGAGAATCGTTTGCAGTATAGACAGAAGCCGTGCGCAGATAGTTGCGCACGGCTTCGGGATTCGCGGTTTTGCCCTCGGAGATCGCGCGACTTGCCGAGATGGCGAGCGGCAGATTCTCTTCGGGAATGGGAAACAAAAACTACTTCGTCTGCTTGGACATTGCTGCGATGGACTCTTCAAACGGTGCGCGCAGCACGCCGCGCTCGGTGATGATCGCGGTGATGTACTTGGCGGGCGTGACGTCGAAGGCCGGGTTCGCGATGCCGACACCGTCGGGCGTTACCTGCACGCCGTTCACGTGGGTGACTTCCTTCGCGGCGCGCTCTTCGATGGGGATGTCCTTGCCGTTGAGCGTTTCGATGTCGATGGTGTTGAAGGGCGCGGCAACGTAGAACGGGATGCCGTGCTCTTTGCAGAGGATGGCGACAGAGTAGGTGCCGATCTTGTTAGCGGTGTCACCGTTGGCGGCGATGCGGTCTGCGCCGACGATGGCGGCCTTGATGCGGCCCTGGCCCATAAAGTAGCCGGCCATGTTGTCGCAGATGAGCGTGGTGGGGATGTTGTCCTTCGTGAGCTCCCACGCGGTGAGGCGTGTGCCCTGGTTGAAGGGGCGCGTCTCGTCGGCGAAGACGTCGATCTTATAGCCGCGCTCTACAGCGGCGCGGATGACGCCGAGCGCTGAGCCGTAGCCGCAGGCAGCAAGGGCTCCAGCATTGCAGTGGGTGAGGATCGTGCCTTCCTTCGGCAGCAGGTCTGCGCCGTACGCGCCGAGGACCTTGAGGTTGGCGATGTCTTCGTCGTAGAGCGTCTGCGCGAGTGCGACGACCTGCGATTTGATCTCGTCGATGGCGACGTTCTCAGCCGCGAGCTTGTTGTACAGGTCGCGGATCTGCGCGATGCCCCAGAAGAGATTGACGGCCGTGGGGCGCGTCTTTGCGAGCGTATCGCAGATGACCTCAACTTCGGCGTTCAGGTCCGGAAGGGTGACGGCGGTGGACTGCTGGATGCCGAGGGCCACGCCCATTGCGCCAGAGACGCCGATGGCCATCGCGCCGCGCACGACCATGTTGCGAATGACGTCGGCGACTTCGTTGTAGTTGCGGGCGAGAACGTAGGTCTCGACTTGCGGGAGCTTGGTCTGATCGAGGAAGCTGACGCCTTCAGACGTCCATTGCAGGGTGGGAATCATCGTGTATCCAGTTTATCGCTTGCGGGTTTAGTTGAGCTTGTCGAGGTGTTGGAAGCCGCCGGTGGCGAAGGCCATCTCGCAGAAGAGGAGCATGTCGTAGGCGGCATGAACGATGACGGCTGCGGCTACAGAGTGCGTGCGGATGCGCACAATGCTGAAGAGCACCGAGACGACGAAGAGCACTGAAACGACTCCCCAGGCGTGATGCAGTTGCGGTGCGTGCAGCAACGCGAAGACGAGGCTGGAGAGCAGCGTGGCAAAGGTCCAAGCCGTCATGGTGTGGTTCGCGGTGGTGTCCCATCGACGCAGGCCGGCGGGCGTGCGATCGAGTGTGAGCCAGTCATACGCGGTGGCCAGTGAGGGCAGCAGGAAACCGCGGAATGCGATCTCCTCCATGAGCGCAGGAAGCGTGCCGCCTATGATCAGGGTGAGCCAGGAGGAAAGCTGCGTCTTGAAGAGGCCGACGACGTCGGACTCACTCGTGGGCCCGGTGAGATGGTTGATGGCCAACTGCGCCAGCACGCTCAGCGTGATGCCCAGGAGGAGCAGCTTCCACCAGTGAAGCTTTGCCGGGCGCGTGTTCCAGTGGATGCCGTCGGGAAAGCTGCGTTCCCAGAGGAGCGGGAAGATGAAGAAGGAGATGGCGAGAGCGAGCAGATAGCTGATGGCTTGTGCTGCGCCGAGGATCAGCGGGTGCTTGATGGCTTCGCCCGGTGCGCCTGCATGAGCAACGCCGAGCGCGACCGCGCTGCAGAGCAGCATGCAGAAGCCCGTGAGCGAGAAGAAGACCGCAGTGTGTCCGAGGTGGGGGATGCGGCGTGCGGGGGGGACTTCTTTCGCCGGATCGGTGTCGTGCTGAATGTCGAGCGGCTCGGCGGCGTCGAAGGTGACCAACTCGGCGGGCGTGAGCGCGGGGTCAGGAAGCTCGGCGAGGTCTGCGTTCGGGTTCTTGCGTTCGTTCGGCATCTGCTTCGAGCTTCTTGCTTTCCGGCTGGTGCTCGCTGATCGTTTCGTCCGACCCGTCAGCGAGCGAGGATGTCAGTTTGTGAGAAGGGAGCGCTACTTCGCGCTCTTCTTCGCGGCCTTCTTGGCAGACTTTTTCGCTGCGGGTTTGGTAGCGCCTTCTTCTGGCTTTTTCTTGGAGGCTGTCGGCACACCGGTTTTGCGTTCGGGTGCGATGAACTTCGGTTTCGGCGCTTTCTTCTCGAGATCGGGCAGCTCGATCGGCGGCAGCGACGAGGGTGCGATGAGGCCGGAGGTCTCGTCGTAGTACCGGCGCAGAAAGTGGCCGGTGTGCGAGGCTTCGACATGTGCGACGAGCTCGGGTGGGCCTTGCGCGACGATCGTGCCGCCGCCTTCGCCGCCCTCGGGCCCCATGTCGATGAGGTAGTCGGCGTTGCGGATCATGTCGAAGTTGTGCTCGATGATAATGACCGTGTTGCCGAGGTCGGCGAGGCGATGCAGGACTTCGAGCAGCTTGCGCACGTCGTCGAAGTGCAGGCCGGTGGTGGGCTCGTCGAGCAGGTAGAGCGTCTTGCCAGTCTGGCGCTTGGAGAGCTCGCGCGCGAGCTTCATGCGCTGGGCTTCGCCGCCGGAGAGCGTCGTCGCGGACTGACCGAGATGGATGTAGCCGAGGCCGACGTCGACGAGCGTTTGAAGCTTATTGTGGATCGTCGGAATGTCCTTGAGGACGTTCACGGCTTCTTCGATGGGCAGGTCGAGGATGTCGGCGATGGAGTGATTGTTGAACTTTACCTGCAGCGTTTCGTGGTTGTAGCGTCGGCCGTTGCAGACCTCGCAGAGCACGTAGACGTCGGGCAGGAAGTTCATCTCGATGCGGCGCTGGCCTTCGCCGGTGCAGGCTTCGCAGCGTCCGCCTTGCACGTTGAAGCTGAAGCGGCCGGGCTTGTAGCCGCGCTCGCGCGACTCCGGCAGCATGGCGAAGAGATCGCGGATGGCGGTGAAGACGCCGGTGTAGGTCGCGGGGTTGGAGCGCGGGGTGCGGCCGATGGGCGACTGGTCGATCTGAATGACCTTGTCGAGTTCGCCAGCGCCGTGGATGGCTTTGTGCGCGCCGGGTTCTTCGCGCGAGCCGTAGAGTTCCTTCGCCAGCGAGCGGTAGAGGATGTCATTGACGAGCGTCGATTTACCCGAGCCGCTGACGCCGGTGACGACCGTCATGACGCCGAGCGGGAAGTGCGCGGTAACGTTGCGAAGGTTGTGCGAGGTGGCGTTCTGGATGGAGAGCCAACGGCCCGTGAGCGGGCGTGGAGCCTTGTCCGGAGTGGGGCGCGTGACGATATCGATCTTGCCCGAGAGGTACTGGCCGGTGACGGAGTTCGGGTCAGCCATCACCTGCGCGGGCGTGCCCTCGGCCATGATGAAGCCGCCGTTCTTGCCGGCGCCTGGGCCGAGGTCGATGAGGTAGTCGGCCTTGCGCATGGTGTCTTCGTCGTGCTCGACGACGAGGACGGTGTTGCCGATGTCGCGCAGGTTTTCGAGCGCGGAGATGAGGCGCTGGTTATCGCGCTGATGCAGGCCGATGCTCGGCTCATCGAGTACATAGAGCACGCCGCGGAGCTTGGAGCCGATCTGCGTGGCGAGGCGAATGCGCTGGCCTTCGCCGCCGCTGAGCGTGGCCGCCGAGCGCGAGAGCGAGAGGTAGCCGAGGCCGACGGCGTTGAGGAACTCGAGGCGTTCGATCACTTCGCGCTGCAGGCGGTCGGCGATGAGCGCTTCGCGGCCGGAGAACTTCATGCTGCGTGCGCCGACGAGAGCGCGCTCGAGCGAGAGGCCGGTGAAGTCGGCGATGGAGAAGTCTTTGGTGGCGCGCGGCGACTTGATCGCCTCGGCGTCGTAGCTCTCGGAATCGAGGCCGGGGGCACCTGAATCCTTCAGCGGAATGGTGACGGCGAGCGACTCCGGACGCAGGCGTGCGCCGTGGCAGCGCGGGCAGTCGTTCGCGCTCATGTACTGCATCATGTACTCGCGATAGCCGTCAGACTTGGTCTCTTCAAGCGAGTCGCGCAGGTAAGGGATGATGCCGTGGAAGCCGGTGCGTGCAGCTTCGGCGCGCGGCGGGCCGTAGAGGAAGAGGTCCTGCTGCTCCTTCGGCAACGCTTCGAAAGGCTGCTTGAGGTTGATCTTGTTCTTGTCGGCGAAGAGCTTGATCAGGCGCAGAAGATACTGCGCCGAGCCGCCTGGGCCCATGGCGCCGTCGAGCAGCGGCTTGGACCAGTCGCTGATGGTCTTGGCGGGGTCGAAGTCGAAGATGCTGCCGAGGCCGTTGCACTCGGGGCAGGCGCCGTAGGTGGAGTTGAACGAGAACGAACGCGGCTCGAGCTTGGGCACGTTGATGCCGCAGTCGGGGCAGGCCATCGAGGTGGAGTACAGCGTTTCGTGATACTCGCCACCCGGCGATTGCAGGCCGATGAGAACGAGCCCACCGGCGAGTGTAAGCGAGGTCGTGATGGCCGTCTGCAGCCGGCGGGTGTCGTAAGTCTCTTCGCCGGGTGCGAGCTTCAGAATGATGCGATCGACGATGGCTTCGACGGTGTGGTTCTTGCGCTTTTCAAGACGCATGCCTTCTTCGATCTCGGTGATCTCGCCGTCGATGCGAACGCGGTAGCCCTTCTTATCGAGCGCTTCGAGCTCTTCGCGGAACTCGCCCTTGCGGCCGCGCACGATGGGCGCGAGAACCGTGATGCGTTCGCCAATGGCGTCGGTGCGTTCGACGATCTGCGCGATGATCTGCTCCGCGCTCTGGCGCGAGATGGGGCGGTGGCAGTTGGGGCAGTGCGGCTGGCCGACAGAGGCCCATAGCAGACGCAGGTAGTCGTAGATCTCCGTGATCGTGCCGACGGTCGAACGCGGCGAGCGCGACGTCGTCTTCTGCTCGATGGAGATGGCGGGCGAAAGGCCTTCGATGGAGTCGACGTCAGGTCGCTCCATCTGGTCGAGGAACTGCCGCGCGTAGGCCGAGAGGGTCTCGACGTAGCGACGCTGGCCCTCGGCGTAGATGGTGTCAAAAGCGAGCGAAGATTTGCCCGAGCCAGAGAGACCGGTGACCACCGTCAGCGTGTTGCGAGGGATCGAAACGGAGACATCGCGCAGGTTGTGTTGCCGTGCGCCGCGAACGTTGATGTGCGTGATGCTCATAGTGTCAGACGGCCCACCTGCGACCAGTCTTCTAGTTTATCGCGAAGGCGAAGAGGAAGCGACAAGGCGAGGAACGGTGCCGGTCTGGGATGGGAGAAGAGAAATTCTCAGGATGTACACGACGAGGCAATAGGCAACCGCCTCTGCGTAGGCCAGACTTAAGAACGCATCAGGCATCTGTTGTAGTGCTGTTGTACTTTTTGGAGGGTTCTGTGGAGACGATCATGCTGGTTTGTGCGGTGGCGGCGTCGCTGACGCTGGGAGTGCTGGTTTCGTACGGCATCTGCCAGGCGATGTTCCGTGTGTTCCGTGTGCATTCGATCGCCGCGGCGAGCAAGCGCGCTACGACGGCGAACGTTGTGACTGCGTAAGCATCAGAAATTTTGCGGTAACGGAAAAGGCCCTCCTGTCGGGAGGGCCTTTCTGCGTCTGGAGGCTACTACTGCGGGGAGGCCGCTGCCTTGGCCTTTTGCATGTCGAGCAGCTTCTGATAGATCTGCTCCGGCGTCAGCGTGCTGGAGCCGCTGCTGTCGGTGGTTGTTCCTGGAGCGCTCGCGGCCCCTGTGGTGGGGTTCGTGGTCGTGTTGTCCGTCGTCGCGGTGCCGGGGTTGGTGTCGGTCGGCGTGGCGGGGTTCGAGGTCGTATTGCCGTTCGGGTTCGTCGTCGTTCCTGCAGGCGCAGGGTTCGGCGAATCGACGATGCCGGGGTCTGACGACGTGGTCGTTGTGGGAGTCGGCAGGGAGTCGATCGGCACAGAGTTCGTCGTAGGCATCGTGGAGGCTGTGGGGGAACTGTTCACGCTGGAGCCCAGGACGTTGTTCGCCGGCTGCGAGAGAGGCTGCGGCGAAGAGATGGGCGAAGCCTTCGGATCGGGCACGGGCGTTGTGCCGTTCGACGTCACCGGCGCGGGGACCGGGGTGGTGCCATCGTTGTTACGCGGCGCACGGTTCGCGTTGAAGCCGACTGCGCCCGTGCGTGGCATCGGCGCGGCCACCGGGGCTGCGACAGGCTCTGCGGTGGCTTCGTTGTCGTACTGAGGCGCGGTGGGACTGGGCGGCGTCGGGCCACCGGTCCGTGGTGTCAGGACGAGTTCGCGCGGGGCGTTCGTTTCGTCACCCAGCACGAGGACATTGACGCCGGTGCCGCCGAGGAGCGTGGCGAGCACGGTTCCGGGGTCGGCCGGGCCGTAGTTGCCGAAGACGCGCTCGTCGTTCACGCCGCCGGTGATTTTCATGCCGGTAACGCGGGCGACGTCGCGCAGGATGACGTTCAGCGAAGAGTTATCGGCGCGCACGTTCAACATGCCGTCGTCAAAGGTGACGAAGGCGCGTCGGCCAGGCGTGATGGTCGGCTGTGCGGCGATGGGGGCCGGCTGCGCGGTGGGCGCAGTCGCGGGTAGAGTGGAGACCTGGGCGAAGCCCGTCGCGACGGCGACCGGTGCGGCAAGAGCGACGAGAGTGAGCTTCACGGTGAGCATGGGTCTTCTTTAGTAGGACGTGCGAGCGCGCGGGAAGGTAGTCTCCGCGAGCCGTGGGCGACACAGATATTTGTGGTTGCCGTTCTCAGCATACCGTTCTGCGGCTGTGGTCGGGTAGGATGACGTGGAGATGGTGAGTGGATTGAGGAAGGGAAAACGACTTTCCCTGATGGCGACGATGGCGTTCTGGAGCGCATCGCATTCGGCCACGGCGCAGAACTGCACGACGCAGAGCAAGTTGCTCTCCGGTACGCGAGAGACGCTGGCGCAGGTGGCGCTGAGCGCAGCGACCGGTGTACGTAACGGCGATCTGGGCGCGGTGGCGTCTACACTCGCGCCTGAGCTTCGCAACAATCCCAACCTGCTCTATCTGCTGCGGATGACGGGCGAGAAGATCGCGAACGACTCGCTTGCGGTAACGCAACTGTATGAGCTGGACGCGAACGCGGTCGTGCCGGGCAGCGACTCCACCACGGAGTTCAACTGCAAGCTGGTGGGCGTGAACGCTGCGACGATCTTTACCGTGAACGGCCTGCAACGCGGCCTGTACGCGTTTGCGATGGTGGAGGCCTCGGGCGATCGGCCCTACGTGATTTCGATGTTGCTGCGTCAGCAGGCGGGTGCGTGGAAGCTGGCGGGGTTCTATCCCCATGACCGGGCGGCGCGTGGGCATGACGGACTTTGGCACTGGAAGGATGCTCGCGAACGCGTGGTCGCGGCGCGGCCGAACGCAAGCTGGCTGGGGTGGGTGGAGTATGGGCTGGCGGAGACGTTGCTGCGGCCTGCGGCGTTTGTAACGACGACCCACCTTGAGAAGCTGCGCGGCGAGCGTGCCGAAGTGCAGCCTGCGGAGCTGCGCGACAGCTTGTCCAACGATGTGCTCTTTCTGCTGCGCGGACGCGATAACGCCGGATACGCGATCACGCAGATGGATGCGGTGGGGACAGAGGACGGCAAGCGGCTTTACCTGAGCGTGCACTATCGCGTGGGGCCGATTGGCGACCCGGACAAGGCGCGGCAGCGCAACGTGGCTCTGGTCAAGGCATTGATGGACGCTCATGCGGATCTGAAGGGCGCCTTCGATGGGGTGATGGTTTTCGCAGACCCGCCGGATGGCGCTGACCCGTTTGCGACCGAGGTCACCGGCGAAGATGCTTCCGCGAGAACGCTTGCGCCGTAAGCTGCATCGCATACACTGAGAACCTGACGATGAATGCACCGCAATCCGGCGAAGGATTGCAGCGCGTATTGCCTGCCTGCAAGGGCTGGCTGAAGACTTTCGCGGAGTAGACACGGACAACGATGGCAACGACGCAAAAAACGCTGGCGCAGGCGATTCGCGAACGACGCGCAACGCCGAGCTTTGACGGCGAGCCGATAGAGGCCTCGGACCTACGGCAGATTCTGGATGCGGGATTGATGTCTCCCAGTAGCTATAACCTGCAGCCCTGGCGCTTTGTGGTGGTGCAGAATCCCGAACAGCTGCGGAAGCTGCGCGGGGCCTGCTACAACCAGGCGAAGGTGGAAGAAGCTTCGGCGGTGATCGTCGCGTGTGGTGACCGCGATGGCTGGCGCAAAGACATTGATGAGGTGATTCGCGTAGGCCGCGAGGCCGGGATGCCGGAGAGTTACGCCGCGCAGATGGCAGGCAATGTGCCGCCGTATCTGGCGAACTTCAACGAGTGGCAGATGGCAGGCTGGCTGAACAAGCAGGTGATGATCGCCGTAACCTCGATGATGTGGATGGCCGAGACGTTGGGCTATGACACTGCGCCGATGGAAGGCTTTGAGCAGCAGGGGATCTGCGAAACGCTGAAGCTGCCGATGAGCTACTGGGTTGTGTCGCTGCTGGCGATCGGCCACCTGCGTGGACCGCAGAAGTTCGACGGCGGACGCTTTGACATTTCGCATACAGTGTTTGGCGAGGAATACGGCAAGCCGCTGAAGTAAGCAGTGAGAAGAGGACGGAGAAGCGCATGAAGATGTTGGGTCGTCTGGTGGCGTTGGTGGTGTTGTTGCTCGCGGTGGCAGGGTTGCTGCTGTGGCGAGCGCCGCTGTGGACGAGCCGACAGGTGACGCACTTCGGGCTGTTCCTTTCTCGCGTGCAGAGCAACTACGTGATGACGCCTGAGGGCCGCGTGCACTACTACGAGGCCGAGGCGAGTACACCTGGCGGCGGCATTCCGCTGGTGCTGGTGCATGGCCTTGCAGACCGTAGCGAGAGCTGGGCTCCAATGCTGCGCAAACTGAAGCGCGCGGGCTTCCATGTATATGCTCCGGATCTGCTGGGTGCGGGACGTTCGCCGATGCCGGAAGGCGCGGATTATTCGATCGCCGCTGAAGAGAAGTTTGTCGGCGACTTCATCGATTCGCTGGGTCTGCAGCATACGTCGCTCGGCGGTTGGTCAATGGGCGGCTTCATCGCGATGAAGCTGGCGAACGAACACCCGGAGAAGATCGATCGCGTGGTGATCTACGACGCTGCGGGGCTGGCCGAGGGAATGCCTGAGCCTCCTGCGAATGTCTTTGAGCCGAAGTCCGCTGACGATGTGTATCAGCTGTTTGCGCTGATGGAGCCCCATGCAAAGCGCCTGCCGGAGCGTGTGGCTGACGGTGTCGTGGATGCCATGCAGGAGCACCAGGCGGTGATCCATGCGCAACTGGCCGACATGAAGACCCGCAAGGATGCGCTGGACGACAAGCTCGGCAATTTCTCCAAGCCGCTGCTGATTGTGTGGGGCAAGGATGACCGCTTGGTCCCGCTGGCAGTGGGGCAAAAGTTCCACACGCTGGTGCCGAACTCGGAGCTGGATATCGTTGAGGGCTGTGGGCATCTTGCGCCGTTGTATTGCGCGGGACGCGTGGCAGCGGCGACGGCCGACTATCTCAAGGCGAATCCTGCGCCGGCAGGGCAAGTACGCACCCTGACCGCGATGGGCCGCTAACCCTTCCAGATATAAGCGCCAGACTGCGGCAGGGCGATGTGCGCGAGCACGCGGTCGACGTAGTTCTGCGCCATGTCCTCAAGCGTTTGCGGGTGGTTGTAGAAGGTGGGTGCGACGGGGAAGATGGTCGCGCCCGCTTCTGTCGCCGCCGTCATGTTGCGCAGGTGAATGAGGCTCAACGGGGTCTCGCGTACGCAGAGAACGAGGCGTCGACGTTCCTTGAGGCAGACATCGGCGGCGCGCTCGATGAGGTTGCCGGCAGAGCCGTTCGCAATGCCCGCGAGCGTTCCCATGGAGCAGGGCAGCACGACCATCGCATGGAGCGGATAGCTGCCTGAAGCGATGGGTGCGCCGACGTCCTGGTGCGTGTAGGCGACGGTCTTCTTCGCCGGCGAGTCAAGTAGCTTCTCAGCGAGATCGTTGCGGCCAGAGAGGCTCATCTCTTCTGCGATCACGCGCAGCGCGGCATCAGAGGCTGTGAGATGAACGCGTGCAACGCGCGTGTCCGCTTCGAGCGCACGGAGCATTCGTTGCGCGAGCATTGCACCGCTGGCGCCGGTCAGCGCAAGGGCGATCTCCACGGGGGCGTTTGAAGACATCATCATTTTCATTATCTCTTGAAGGTGAGCATTGCAGGCATGGGCAACACATTCGCGCGCATTTGCGCTCTAATGGTACTGTGCCCTCGCCTAAAGGATTTTCATCAACGCCGTTCTCCGAAAAGGAGAAGCGCGGCGTAGAGGCATTGGTTAAGCCGCGCGCGACGCGCTTGGCCACCGCTCTCAAGCGTGCTGCAACAGCAGCGGCTTTCGCGGCGTTGAGCTTGCTTCCAACGCGCGCATCGGCGTCAGTTTCGCTTCTCCTGGAGATGCCCTACGGCGACATGGGGTTTATCAATCCCACGGGGCACATGGCGGTTTATCTCGACCACATTTGCGCTGAAGGCCCGCTTCGGCTGCGGCCTTGTCGCCCCGGTGAGATGGGCGTGGTGATTTCGCGCTATGACGGTATCGAGCATTACGACTGGGTCGCGGTGCCTTTGGTGCCGTATCTGTACTCGGTAGATGCGGTGGCCGAGATCCCGACGTGGGCGGACCGTTCGCTGGAGCATGAGTTGCGCGATCGCTATCGCCGCGAACATCTGGAGGCAATTGCGCCGGATGGTCCCGATGGCAAGGTTCCGGGTGGCAACTGGTATGAGGTGGTTGGCTCGGCGTATGACCGCACGATCTATGGCTTTCAGGTGAACTCCACGCCGGAGCAGGATGCGGACCTGATCGCGGTCTTCAATGGCTTGCCGAACACGGAGCATTACAACGGAGCGTTTCGCAACTGCGCCGACTTTGCGCGCACGCTGGTGAACCGGCTTTATCCGCACGCGGTGCGTCGCAACTTCATCTCAGATCTCGGCATGACGACGCCGAAGTCTGTTGCGCGTGCGATGGTGCATTACTCGAAGAAACATCCGGAAACCGGGCTCACGATCTTTCGCATTCCGCAGGTGCCGGGGACGATCCCGCGCTCGCATGATGTGAAGGGCGTCGCCGAGAGCCTCGTAAAGCTTTACGGCATTCCGCTGACGCTGCTTTCGCCACCGACGGCGATCATCACGCTGGTCGCGTACATCGGCGGAGGGCGTTTCCACCTGCCGAAGGACGCTCCGCTGCTGGAGGTACACGACGAGTGGATGAACGGCGTGCCGACGCCGCAGGAAGCGATCGCAGCACAGGTCGTGCCGGGGGCGAAGGAGACAGGGGTGCCCTTGAAGGACGGAACGGAGCCGCGCGAGGGAACTCCGAGTACTCCGGTGGATACGGCCGCTCCGAAAGAGCCTCAGCTCGAGTTCTAAGCGTGACGAAAACCAAAAGGAAAGGCCGGGCTGCATGCCCGGCCTTCTTGTTTCCACGAGACGACTACCAGACGCGGCAGGCGTCGGCCGGAGCCATGGGCGTGCCGGCCTTGCAGCCGAAGGCCTTGCGGAACTCCTGCTGGTTCACGACGACGCCGTTGGCGCGGAAGTGGCTGGGAGAATGCGGATCGGTCTGCACCTGCTGG
Organism: Granulicella cerasi; assembly: GCF_025685575.1. Taxonomy (NCBI): domain Bacteria; kingdom Pseudomonadati; phylum Acidobacteriota; class Terriglobia; order Terriglobales; family Acidobacteriaceae; genus Granulicella; species Granulicella cerasi. The sequence goes on along the minus strand of NZ_JAGSYD010000002.1, from coordinate 299,176 downwards.
CGGATCGTCTCGGGGCGTGAGTTCTCGCACCAGTTCTGGGCGAAGGCGATCCAGTAACGCTGCGGGCCGTTGAAGCCGTCGACCTTAGCGTTCACGTCCACGCCCGCCGCCTTGGCGGCGTCGAGGTAAGCCATGAAAGCGAGCGTCGCACCGCCATTGTCCGCGGTGTTTTCGCCAAGCGTCAGCTTGCCGTTGACCTTCACATCGTCCACGGCGGTGAAGCCGCCATATTCGGTGGCGAGGCAGCCGGTGCGCTCCTCAAACTTCTTCTTGTCATCGGCGCTCCACCAGTCCTTGAGGTTGCCCTGGCCGTCGAACTGCGCGCCCTGATCATCGAAGCCATGCGTGAGTTCGTGGCCGATGACCGCGCCCATGTGGCCGTAGTTTGCGGCGAGATCATTCGAGCTTGCGTCGTAGAACGCAGGCTGCAGGATGCCGGCGGGGAAGTTGATGTTGTTCATCGACGGATCGTAGTAAGCGTTGACGGTCGGCGGCGTCATGCTCCACTCGCCGCGATCGACGGGCTGGCCGATCTTGTCCAGCACGCGATCGTTCTCAAACGCCTTGGCGCGGCGATCGTTGCCGAACGCGTCCGACGGCGAGATCTCGAGCTTCGAGTAGTCGCGCCACTTGTCGGGGTAGCCGATCTTGTTGGTGATGAGGTTGAGCTTGGCCTTGGCTTTGACCTTCGTCTCCGGGCTCATCCAGTCGAGGGTGTTGATGTCGCGGTCCATCGAGGTCTCGATGTCATGCACCATCGCGAGCACCTTGGCCTTGGAGTCGCCAGCGAAGTAGCGGTCCACGTAGGCTTCACCGAGAGCTTCGCCGAGCGAGCCGTCGACCATGTTCGAGCAGCGCTTCCAGCGCGCGCGCTGCACAGGCTGACCGTTCAGCACCGTACCGTAGAAGCGGAAGTTTTCGGCATCAATGCGTTGCGGAAGATCATGCGCGTAGGTGGTGACGAGCTGATAGCGCAGATAAGCCCGCAGGGTATCGATAGGCGTGGAGTGAATAGCTGCGACGAGCTTCGGGAAGTAATCGGGGTTCGCGTTGTTGAGCGTGTCGAACTTCGGAGCATGGATGGCCTCGAAGAACGGCGCGAAGGGCACCCGTACCAGCTCGTTGAACTGCGCGAGCGTCTCCGGGTGATAGATCTTCATCGGGTCACGGCGTTCGGTGACGGTCATCTGTGCTTCGGCAAGCTTGGTCTCGAAAGCCAGAATGTTCTTCGCCTCGAAGAGAGCGCGCTGCGGCGGGTAGCCGATGAAGGAGAGCATCTTGGTGATGTGCTCGACGTACTGATCGCGGAGCTTCTTGTCGGCGTCGCCGGTGCGCGTGTAGTAGTCGCGCTCGGGCAGGCCAAGCCCACCCTGATCGATGAACGCGATCTGCTTGGTCGAGTCCTTGAAATCTTGCAACTCGCCGAAGCTGAAGAAGGCGTTGACACCGATGCGCTGCAACTCGCCGGCGAGATAGGTGAGGCCCGAAAGCGAGACGCGGTCGATCTCGCCGAGCAGCGGTTCGATCGGCTTCAGGTCAAGCTGTTCGATGCGCGTGGTGTCCATACATGCGGCGTAATCATCGCCGACCTTCTGCTCCATGGCGGTGCGCCTGGTGCCGGGCTTGCTGAGGTCGCTGAGGATGGCGTTCAGGCGCGCGGTGTTCACGTTGAAGAGCAGATAGAACTGATCGACCGAGGCCTGGTCGTTAGGGATCGGATGAAGCTTGGCGAAGTTGCCGCAGGAGAACTTGTAGAAGTCGGTGCAGGGATCGGCGGTGCGGTCCATCGCGGCGGCGTCGAAAAGCGGAGAGGGCTTGGGGATCTCGGTGGGTGCGGCGGTGCTGGGAGCCTGCGCCTGGAGCGCGAGAGGTGAAAGCAGCAGGGCCGCGGTACTGGCGAGAACACTAAATTTGAGGCGCAAGGATGGGGCTCGCTTTCCGGGGTGTTAAGTTTCGTGGAACGAACGGAAACGGCTGTGCTCGTTTGAGCATGTCGCCCCGTCTGTGCCAGAGTAAAAGATATCTGAGGTTCAAGATGCGGCGAGCGTGGCAAAAGGCGTGCGCAATGTTTTCGGCTGCGGGCCTGGCTGGCTCGCTGGTCTGTGGTGCCAGTGCGCCGAAAAAGAGCAAGGCTCCGGAGCCGGTAGCGCGCATCAAGCTGTCGGATTTCGGCGCTCCGGCCGTGGGCGGACGCCTGCTTGATGTGGGCGCGTCGATGTTCACGGTGGACTTCGTCGACAGCGAGCATCTGCTGGTGACGTACTCCTCGCGCACGCTGGTCAAGCGGTCGGACCTGCAGGAGCGCGACAGCGATGCACGCAATGTGACCGCGGCGATTCTGACTTTGCCGAGCGGCAGCGTGGTCGCCACTACCGAGTGGCTACTGCACGACCATGCGCGTTATCTCTGGGCGCTGGGGGATGGCCGCTTCGTCGTGCGCATGGGCAAGCTCTTCAGCATCATGGACGTGCGCGCGCAGATGGGCGGCAAGGATCCCTTCCTGCGCAAGGCGTTTGAGCATTGGCCGGGAGAGCCGATCAGCATCATTCCTTCGCCGGACAGCCAGATCTTCGCCGCGATTCGCCAGCTTCCACCGAAGGAGCAGCATGGGCCTGTGGTGAAGCTCGGGGAAACCTCCGACAACCAGCCGAAGGCCGAATACCTGATGAGCTATTTCCGCGTCCGCGAAGACGGCGAGACGCATCCGGCGGGAGCGGTGAAGGCTGCGATTCCGATTGCGCTGCCGATGAACGCGGATGGATATCTGTGGACTGAAGAAAAGAACCGCAATGTGTGGGCCTTCAGCTTCAACCCCTTTGGCGGGGCGAAGCCGGTGGCTATGGGGGAGATGCCGTCGGCTTGTCCGCCGCGAGCGCGTCTTCTGTCGCACTCGCAGTTCGCGGTGATTTCCTGCCAGGGCATCAGTCAGGACCCTCGCGTGCAGGTGCTGGGCTTCGACGGGCATGAAGTTTGGGAAGAGGATTTCCCCGCATTTCCGGAGACTCCGAGCTTCATCACCGCACCTGCGGCGGGCCGCTTTGCGATGAGCTTTCGCCGCGCCGCGGTCGGCTCTCCGGCGCCGGGAACGATGCAGCCCGATCCCAGCGCGCGCCCTGCGTTCGACCAGGAAGTGCGTGTGTATCAGTCGGAGAGCGGTGACCTGTTGCTGAAGCTCGCGCTCTCGCCGGTGATGGAGACGGCCGAGAACTTTGACCTCACCGCCGATGGCCGCGAGCTTGTGGTGCTGGAGGGCGATGAGTTGCAGTTGTACGACCTGCCAGCGCCGTCGAAGAAGGACCTCGCGGAGCTTGCCGAGGTGAACAAATTCGCTCCGCCGACCGTGGGTGATGCGAAGGTGTCGTTGTCGCGCCTGGCGGAGGCCCCGCCGGAGGTGGCTGCGAGCTTGCAGACGCCGATCGCCTCAAGCACCGAGGCAGGGCAGGGCGCAGTCGCTGCAGCATCCGGCGCAGAGCCGGGAACGCTGGGAGACGCGACCGGTCCCCGCAAGCGCCCGACGCTGCTGAACCCCGGCGAGAAGGCGGAATATCAGGACAAGTTGCCGCCGCGGAATTAGCTACTTACAGGTGATGGGGATAGGGATCGACTGAGTAAAGCCGGAGTCGGTGATGGTGGCGGTTACGGTGGCATTAGCCTGCGTGGTTCCCTTGCAGGTCGCCAGACCATAAGACGTTCCGTTGCTATCGGTCGTGTTGGTGATGCTGACGTTGGTTGGGTCCGATGTCGTCCATTGGGCTGGCACGACATGAAGAAGCATCGATGTGACGCAATTCGGGCCGTACGTCGCGCCTTTCGCCGCCTCGAATTCGATCTGATTGCCGGGGGCCGGAAGAGTGTGGTCCGGCATCTGTTCCGGAAGAACGACGGGCTTCGCATCCATAAGGAAGCCCTGCGGCACGCATGAGGTGGAGTTCGGTGAGGCACCACAGCCTGTAAGGAAAGCGCAGCAAAAGGAAAGCACAAGGGCGCGGTTCAATGAATGTCTCCTGATGCGATACATTTTGCCGGAGCCGGAACGTGACGCACAAGTGAAAACGGCCAGCCCGAAGGCTGACCGTTTCGAAATGCTTTGGAACTGAGCTTATGCCTTGACGACAGCAGCCTTGACGCGTGCGTTCAGGCGGCTCTTGTAGCGGCTTGCGGTGTTCTTGTGCAGGACACCCTTCTGCACGCTCTTGTCGAGGATCGACACGGTAACGCGGTACTGAGCCACGATGGCTTCCTTGTTGCCAGCGGTGATTGCTTCGCGGATGAGGCGGAGCGTGCCACGGAGCTTGGACTTGTTGGCGCGGTTAACGGCGGTCTTCTTCTCGGTTTGACGAGCGCGCTTCAGGGACGATACGTGATTTGCCATGGGTAGGGTTTCCTACACTTTCTTTTTGCCCGGTTGTCGGGAAAATGGGATGCAGACTGGTGGCCGATGACGGACTCCGCGAGAGCGGAATCAACGACAGTGCAAGCCGCGCCTCTGCAGGTTTGATTCTATGGGGTTTTGCGGGAAATGTCACGCTCTTGGGCTCTGGCGGCACGTATGCCGTATACGATCAGCGCGATGATGAGCCAAACGATGCTAATGGCTGCGCAAAGCAGCGTCGCGAAGAAGAGAACCACTCCACTGATCCCTACAAAATCGCTCGTGGGGAAGAGCTTCGCCATGATGCCGCCAGTGAGCCCGCAAATTCCGGGCGTGCCGAAGAAGGGCGTCAACAGAACGAGCGCGCCAACGCAGGTGGCCAAGCTCTTGAGTGCCATCTTCGGGTCGAAATTAACTCGAGGCACGGAGACCTCTCTTTTGAACGCGGACGCCGAGAACCAGAACTAGCCAAAATGCGCTGAGGAAGATGAGTGGAAGTGGCAGTATCGCAACGATGAATGTTGCGCCAAACCCAATGACACTCGCCACCGCATCGCCGAACCTTCCGGTGAATCCGCAAGAGCCAGGGAGTCCGATCAGAAGCCATGCAGCAGGGAGAGAAACCGACCACGCTATGAGCGAGATCAATGGAGGTCGCAAACTTGATATCCAACGAGGCATGGTTGTGGCCAAGTATGTCACAAGATTTCGAGGCTTATTTGTAAGAGTTTTGCGTGACTTAGCGCCTTTTCATCGCCGCTGCCATCGATTAGCAGTATTCAGCTCGGTTGACGGGTTGATCTCTGGCTTCTTCAGGTTTCTGCCGGTATTTACACAGCTTTCTCTTGACGAGTTAGGTACTGGGGGTTATTGTTTCGGCAAGATCGCTCCTCCATTGGCAACCTACGCCAACTCGGTGACGGTACTGCAGAACGCGAAACTCTTCGCGTGGCCGGTCTGCGGTGCGGGCATCCGATCTCATTCACGCACATCCAATATTGAGCAGTCCTCTGACGGAGGTCAGGTACGCCTTTGGTGAAAAAGTCACTTCCCCTTACGCCCGGTATTGAGCCGCTGTATGGCACGCGCGACGAGAACCTTCGCCTGATGGAAGATGGTTTGCATGTGCAGATCGACCTGCGTTCTGAGTCGATTCAGATCATGGGCGCTGCGGAAGATGTGGCGCGTGTGGAAGGCATCTTCAACGACTTTGAGACGCTCCGAAAGTCGGGCGTTCACCCGCACAACGGCGAGCTGCATGGCTTGCTGAAGATGGTTGTGGCCGATCCTACGGCGACGCTGCGTGGACTGATCGATAGCGGCAAGCAGCGCTCGGCGGGAACGAAGAAGCTCGTGAGCCCGCGCACGGCGAACCAGGGCAAGTATGTCGAAGCCATTGAGGCGAACGACATGGTCTTTGGCCTTGGGCCGGCGGGTACGGGCAAGACGTATCTTGCGGTGGCGATGGCGGTGAGCGCGCTGCTGGCGAAGAAGGTTTCGCGCATCATCCTGGTGCGTCCGGCGGTGGAAGCGGGCGAGCGTCTCGGCTTCCTGCCGGGTTCGCTGCAGGAGAAGGTCGACCCATACATGCGTCCGCTGTATGACGCGCTCTATGATCTGCTCGACCCGGTGAAGGTCGACAAGATGCTGGAGACGAATGTCATCGAGATAGCGCCGCTGGCGTTCATGCGTGGTCGTACGTTGAACGATGCGTTCATCATCATGGACGAAGCGCAGAACACGACCAATGAGCAGATGAAAATGTTCCTCACGCGTCTCGGCAATGGCTCGAAGACAGTGATCACAGGCGATCTTTCGCAGATCGATCTGCCTGTTGCGTCGAAGAGCGGACTGTATGAAGCGCTGCATGTGCTCGACGGCGTGGAAGGCATTCGCTTCTGTCACTTCGAAGCGGTGGATGTGGTGCGTCATGCGCTGGTGCAGCGGATTGTCCGCGCTTACGACACCTACAAGGCTGCCGAACAGTTGCCGCTGGGTATCGAAGCCGCGGGGCCGGTGTCGAAGCGTGAACCGACGAAGCCGGGCGCATTTACCAAGCACTAGAATCCACTGCGGACGCCCCATTCGTGACAGCTTCATCGTCGCGAGTGGGGCGTTTGCGTTTGGCACAGTTCAACGTGCCGGAGTAGAGATGGCGAGTTTAGATCGACCGCCTGCGAGTGATCGTCGAAGCGGTCCTGATGCTCCTTACAGACTGTCAGCGAGTCGCTGACTCAGAATGTCAGTAGGGCGGCGGCTCGATGCGATAGCATCGAAGGCAACCATGATTACGTTGGAACCCCCACGCAGCGTTGCTGAAGCAAGCGATCCGTGGCGGGAGCTCGGGCTGTCGAAGGCCGGACTCTCGCGATTTGTTCGCGCAGCGCAAACGCAGGTCGGCTTGCGCGGTGAGATCGCTGTGCTGCTTGCCGACGACCGCATGTTGCGGCGGTTGAACCGCGAGTATCGCGGCAAAAACAAAGCCACCGATGTGTTGAGCTTTCCTGCGATGGAAGAGCTCGCCGAGGTTACTGCGGGCGATCTTGCGGTTTCGCTCGAGACTGCGCAGAAGCAGGCCGACGAACATGGGCATGATCTGGCGACGGAGCTGCGCGTGCTGCTGTTGCATGGCATGTTGCATCTCAACGGTATGGACCACGAGGTGGACAGCGGCGAGATGGCAGCGCGCGAAGCGGAACTTCGCAAGAAGCTGCGTCTACCCAACGGTTTGATCGCGCGCGTGGAAGCGCCGAAGACGCAGGCTATGAAAGACGCTGCGAAGAAGGCGGCACGCCGATGAATGCGACCTTCGGCATCGTCTTTCTCGTGCTGTTGTGCCTGCTGGCGCTGACCGCCTACATCGATCGCATTTACTTCGAGATGGGTAAATTCCTCTCGCGCGAGTACACGGAGAACATCGACGTGTGGGAGCGGCGCGTGGAGCCGAAGCTGAAGCTGGCGCCGGAGTCTGCGGCGTTGTCGGCGTCGGTGTTGCGTCAGTTGCTGTTGCTGGCGATCGCGTTCCTGCTGGCGATTCGTTTACGTGTCGTGGAGGCGCGTTCCACGAGCACGATCGCGACGGCTGTTTTCGAACTGCTGCTGGTGCTGGTGATCTTCGATCGTCTGATCCCGCAGATCTTCTTCACGCGCACGCGTGGCGAATGGGTTATCCGTATTCGCTGGGTCGTGCAGGCGCTCTTCTATCTGGCGTTGCCGATCACGCTGACGCTGAGCCTCGTGCTCTCGATCGCGGCACTCGCAGAGGAAGAGGAAGAAGAGGACGAGCATCCGAGCGAAGCGGTGGATGCGTTACTCGAGGCGGGCGAAGAAGAGGGTGTGCTGGACGAAGAGGACCGCGAGTTGGTGCGCCTCGTCGTGGAGTTTGGCGACAAGATCGTGCGCGAAGTGATGACGCCGCGGCCGGAGATCTTCGCGGTGCCGAGCCGCATGTCGCTTGAGGAATTTACAACGGCGGTGAATGAGCACGGCTTCTCGCGCGTGCCGGTATATGTCGAGTCGCTGGACAAGATTTCGGGCGTGGCTTTTGCGCGCGATCTGCTGAAGGTGCAGGACGAAGATGCGAAGCGTCGTACGGTGGCGAGCCTGCAGAAGCCTGTGGCGTTTGTGCCGGAGACGAAGAAGGTCAATGAGCTGCTGCGCGAGATGCAGAGTAAGAAGCAGCACCTTGGCATCGTGATCGATGAGTATGGCGGCGTGGCCGGTCTGGTGACGATTGAGGACTTGCTGGAGGCGATCGTCGGCAACATTGAGGACGAGCACGACACGGCCGAAGATGATGCTCCGGTGAAGGAAGAGGACGGAAGCTGGGTGCTGCCGGGGTCCTTTGATGTGAGCCGCCTGCGCGAGCTCTTCATGGAAGAGAAGGAAACGGAAGATGATGGCGAGTACGGCGACGACGAGGACGGTGCGGATATGGCGCCCGAGGCGGAGATTGCCGAGCAGAGCCTGACGCCGCTGCTGGCAGAGTATGATGCGACGACGGTGGGCGGCCTGGTGAGTGAGATGGCTGGGCATATTCCGCTGCCGGGCGAGGTGGTGGAGGACGGTCCGCTGCGCATCGAGGTGATGGAGTCGACTGATCGCCTGATCGAGAAAGTGCGCGTGAAGCTCACTCGCGGTGAAGTTGAGTAAGATCGCGGCAACGTATCGCCATACAATAGACCTCTATGGCTCTTCGCTCCGGATTTGTTTCTATTGTGGGTCGCCCGAACGCGGGCAAATCGACGCTGCTGAACGCGCTGCTTGGGCAGAAGCTGGCGATCGTCACGCATAAACCGCAGACGACGCGTACGCGCATCCAAGGCGTGCTGGAACTGCCGCTGCGCAAGAAGACCAGCTCCGACGCTGGACGCTCGATGGCGCAGGTCGTGATGGTCGACACGCCGGGCGTGCACAAGCCGGACACGCAGCTCGACAAGCGCATGATGCAGGAAGTTCACGACGCGCTGGAGTCGCGCGATGTCGTGCTGTTCATCGTGGACGCGACGCATCGCATCCACGGCGATGAGGTCTTCGAGCAGGATGAGAAGAAACCCGGCGTGCAGCGACGCCGCAAGTCGAAGGCAGAGGACGACTTCGCACTGCAGCTCGTGCAGAAGCTAGATTGTCCGGTGATCCTCGTGCTGAACAAGATTGATTCTGTGCCGCGCGCTGACCTGCTGCCGATCATTCAACATTGGTCGACGCTGCACAAGTTTGCGGACGTGATTCCGATTTCGGCGCGCAAGAAAGACGGTCTGGAGCTGCTGCTGGACAAGGTGGTGGAGAAGCTGCCCGAGGGCCAGCGCTACTTCCCGAAGGACCAGTTGACCGATCAGCCAGAGCGCTTCCTGGTGGCGGAGTTGATCCGCGAGAAGATTCTGATGCTGACGGGCGAAGAGGTGCCGTACGCGGCGGCGGTGGTGATCGAGAAGTACGAAGAGCCGGCGTCGATGCGCAAAGGCAAGGATGGCAAGCTGCCGGTGACGAAGATCGCCGCGGCGATCTACTGCGAGCGTGCGGGACAGAAGGCGATCCTGATCGGCAAGCAGGGCACGATGCTGAAACAGATTGGCTCGGCGGCGCGTAAGGACATCGAGTCGCTGCTGGGAACGCGTGTCTTCCTCGAACTGTTTGTGAAGGTCGAAGAGGATTGGCGCACGAAGCGTGTGTTCGTCGACGATCTGGATTGGCGTCGACAGCTCGAGCAGCTCGCGGAGAAGCAGGGTCGCTCGATGTCGCTGGCCGAAAGTGCGGAAGCGGTGGACTTCCCGGACTTCGGTGAAGAGGACGGGGCTGAAGAAAAATAGGCGGCTCAGGATCGCCATCCACCGGGCAGCAATGATGCAAGCGAAGGAGAACTCCGCAATGAAGCATGTGCGTTTCTGGGCAATGGGGTTGGCGATGACGGTGGGCGCGGCTGCGTTCGCGCAGACGCCGGTGCCGCCGAAGCAGAAGGTCGGCTTCGACTCGATCACCGTGGACGAGTTGAAGAAGGACCTCTACTACGTCGCGTCGGATGAGATGGAAGGGCGTCTCTCGTTGCAGCCTGGTGACGAAAAGGCGATCCACTGGGTGGAAGAGCAGTTTCGCGCGGCTGGGTTGAAGCCGGCAGCCACGGACGCTGCGGGGAAGCCAAGTTATCTGCAGGCGGTGCCGCTGATCGAGTTTGCGCCGGACCGCGCATCCGTTCGCGTGAGTCTGCAGCGTGGCGGCAAGGAAACGGCTTGGGCGCTGCCGAAGGCTGGTGTGGGTTTCAAACATGCGGTAGACATTACCGCGCCGGTGGTCTTCGCGGGCTTCGGCATCACCGCTCCGGAGTTCGGCTATGACGATTACGCGGGGCTCGATGTGAAGGGCAAGATCGTGCTGATCTTCGACCACGAGCCGCAGGAAGATGACGCTCACTCGCGCTTCAACGGCACGGGCAATACGCGCTATGCGACCTCACGCGTGAAGGTGTTGAACGCGCAGCGGCATGGCGCGTTGGCGGTGTTGATTGTGGCCGAGCCGAACCGCAAGCATCTGACGAACGCGGAGCGCTATGCGCGCATCGGCGGATCGGCTGCCCGCGTAAAGCCGCTGCCAGTCCAGATGATCGCCGACGATGAAGTGAAGATCCCTTTGGGCATGGTTCTGGACGATGTGGCGAAGACATTGTTTGAAGGCTCCGGCACAACGCCAGGCGAAGCGCAGACTGCAATCGATCGCGACCTGAAGCCGCAGTCGCGCGCGCTGGTGGATGCAGTGCTGACGCTGCACTCGAAGAACCTCTACGAGCACGAAGGCACAACGTATAACGTGGTGGCGCTGCTGCCGGGCAGCGATGCGAAGCTGGCGCAGGAGACGGTCATCATCTCCGCGCACCATGACCATGACGGCATTTCGCCGTGTGCGGATGAGAAGCATCCTCCAGTGCAGGTGCCTGCGGACCCGCATCCTTGCCCGCAGATCTGGCACGGTGCCGACGACAACGGTTCTGGCACGGTGGGCGTGGTGGCTCTGGCGCGTGCCTTCGCGGCGAACCCTGCGAAGCCGAAGCGTTCGATCCTGTTCAGCGTGTTTGCGAGCGAAGAGCGCGGGCTGCTGGGTGCGTACTGGATGGCTGCACATCCGCTGCGTCCTCTGGCCGGAACGAAGGCGCAGATCAACTTCGACATGATCGGTCGCGATGAGACGGCGAGCCCGCAGACGGATGGTCTGATCGAGATCCCGAAGGATACGACGAACCGCTTGAACCTTGTGGGAGCGCTGTACTCTCCGGAGTACGACCGCGAAGTGAAGGAAGCGAACAAGTCTGTGGGCCTGGTGTTGGACGATCGCTTCGATCACGAGTCGGCGCTGAATGTGCTCTTCCGCTCCGACCAATTTCCGTTCCTCCTGCATGATATTCCCGCGCTGTGGTGGTTCACGGGCTTCCATCCCGACTACCACCACACTACGGACACCGCCGACAAGATCGACTACGTGAAGATGCGGAAGATTCTGGAACTCGCGTATCTGAGCACGTGGAAGTTCGGCACGGAAGCGAAGACGCCGGAGTTCAAGGCGACCTTGATGCCGGTGAGGTAAACCGCAACGACAGACGCACAAAGGCCTCGCAATCCATGCGAGGCCTTTGTGCTTGGGGTCGCTTACTTGGGGTTGCTGCGGCGCACGAGGTTCGTGACCGCGCTGGACCATGTGGGGTAGACGAAGTCGTAGCCCTCGTTGAGCAGCAGCGTAGGTACGGCACGGCGGCTCTTCAGCACAAGCTCGCTCTCGGTGCGCATGAGGAAGGTGCCGATCTCAACCATCCACTTCGTTGCGGGAAGGCCGATGCGCGCGCCCCAACCCTGGCGAAGAATCTGCATGAACTCGCGGTTGGGCAGCGGATTAGGTGCGGTCATATTGACGATGCCGTTGGTGGCGTCGGCGAGCTCGGGATGCTCCAGCAGGAGGTCGGTGATGCGGCAGAAGTCGATGTCGTGGATCCACGAAACGTATTGCTTCCCTGAGCCGACACTGCCACCGAGTCCGAGCCGCACGAGGCGCGAGAGCACTGAGAAAACGCCACCGGCATCGGGGCTCATCACCATCGAAGACCGCAGGCGAATCTTGCGCGTCTGCGGCGTGGGGATGGCCGCGAAGGCTGCCTCCCACTGGTGCGCGACGTCGATGGAGAAGCTCCAGGTTTCAGGCTGGTCCGCAGGCTCGCGTGTGCCGCGCTCGGAGGGCAGATCGCCGAGTTCGCCGGTGAACTCATCCTGCGGGCGGTCGTATGCGTTGCGGTAGAAGGTGCTGGTGCTGGCGTTCATCCAGATGCGCGGCGGTGTCGGCGAGGCGGCGATGAGTTCGCCGAGCAGCAGCGTTGGCTTGATGCGCGAGTCAAAGATCTCGCGGCGGTTCTCTGCGTTGTAGCGGCAGTTTACGGAGCGCCCGGAGAGGTTGATCACTGCATCGCTGCGGTGCAGCTCCTCGACCCACGGGCCGGGCGTGAGGCCGTCCCAGGCGAGTGTTTTCCAAGGCTGTGAGGAGGGCGTACGCGAGAGCACGGTGACGGTGTGGCCGACGTGCGTAAGGTGTCGCGCGAGGATGGTGCCGACCTGGCCGGAGCCGCCGGGGATGAGGATGCGCATGAGTTATTCGCCTACGTTGATGCTGAGAGTTTTCATCTTGCGGTAGAGGTGCGAGCGTTCGAGGCCGAGTGATTCGGCGGCGCGGGTGACGTTGCCATTGTGGCGGTCGAGCTCTTTGAGGATGTAGTCGCGCTCGTAGGCTTCGCGCGCGGCCGAGAGCGAGGAAAACTCCTCGCGCGGCGCGTTGGCGGAGCGGCCATCGGTGCGCTGCACGAGCATCGGCAGATGCTTGGCGTCGATGCGTTGCGCTTTGGGATTGAGGATGAGGACGCGCTCGATGATGTTACGCAGCTCGCGCACGTTGCCGGGCCAGTTGTACTGCTTCAGCGAGGTGAGCGCGCTGTCCGAGATGTCGACGCGCGGGCGGCCGTACTGCTGCCCGAACTCGGCGAGGAATTCACGCGTGAGGGCTGGGATGTCTTCTTTGCGATCACGCAGCGGCGGGACGAAGAACGGGATGACATTGAGGCGATAGAAGAGGTCTTCGCGGAAGTTGCCGCGGGCGATCTCTTCCTCGAGGTCCTTGTTCGTAGCAGCGATGACGCGCGTGTCGATGTAGACGGGCGTCGAGGAGCCGACAGGGTAGAAGCGCTGTTCGTCGAGCGCGCGAAGAACCTTGGCTTGCGTCTTCAGACTCATGTCGCCGACTTCGTCGAGGAAGAGCGTGCCACCATCGGCGCGCTCGAAGGTGCCGCGCTGCTCGTGGGGATGGTTCGGTCCGCGCGTGCCGTAGTTGGGGCCTGCACCGTGGCGGAAGCCGAAGAGTTCGGCCTCGATGAAGTCTTCGGGGATGGCCGCGCAGTTGAGCTCGACGAAGGGGCGATCGGCGCGCTGAGACTCCGAGTGAATCGTGCGCGCGATGAGTTCTTTCCCTGCGCCGGACTCGCCGAAGATGAGCACGCGGCCATTGGTCGGGGCCATCAGCTTGATCTGCTGGCGCAGCGCTTTCATTGGCACGGAGTCGCCCGTGAGCGACTGTTGCGTGGTGAGCTGGCGTGCGAACTCCTGGTTGTCCTCGCGGAGGCGATGTGCGTCGACGGCGTTGCGCAGCACGAGCAGTGTGCGGTCGAGCGAGAGCGGCTTCTCGAGGAAGTCGTAGGCGCCAAGCTTGGTGGCGCGCACGGCGGCTTCGATCGTGCCGTGGCCGGAGATCATGATGACTTCGGGCGGATTGCTGCGATTCGAGGTCACCTCGCGCATGCGCTCGAGCACGTCGAGGCCGTCGCCGTCGGGCAGCCAGATGTCGAGCAGCACGGCCTGAAAATCAACGTCGCGCACGAGCTCGATGGCCTCGGCGGCGGTGCCAGCGGTGGTGATCGAGTACTCCTCTTCACGCAGGATGGCTTCGAGGGACTCGCGGATGTCGGCTTCGTCGTCAACGATGAGAACGTGGGTCATAAAAAGCGTCCGAGATATAAGGTTCGAGATGCGAGGACTAAAAATCTGAGATGAGCGGCCGTTGTTCCGGGAGTTCCTGTGTCTCGTTGGCGGGGCGCAGCTCGATGATGAAGCGTGCGCCGGAGGGCACATTCTTTTCGGCCCGGATGTTGCCTTGATGTTCCTGGATGATCTTCGCTGCGATGGAGAGGCCCAGGCCGGTGCCACGCTGCTTGGTGGAGAAATAAGGCAGGAAGAGGCGCGAGCGGAGTTCGTCGGTGAGCCCCGAGCCAGTGTCGGCAACGCAGAGTTCAACCATGCCGCTTTCGAGCGGGCGAGTGGAAAGCGTGAGCTCGCGAAGCAGAGAATTCTGCATGGCTTCGGCGGCGTTGTCGATGAGGTTCGAGAGCGCACGCTGCAGGGCGTTGGGGTCGGCGAGGACGAGCGGAAGCTCACGCGCAAGCTGCTTGTGGACGCGGATGTTGCCAAGGCGTCCGGCGAAGAGCGCAAGCGAATTTTCGACGATGGAGTTGATGTCCGCAGGACGCGGGCGCGCGGTGGGAAACTCAGCGAGCGCGGAGAACTGGTCGACGAGCTGACGCATCGTTTCGACCGAGGAGGAGATGACCTCGGTGGAGCGCTGGATGACCGCGGGCGAGCGCGTGTCGATGCTGGCCTCGGTGATGAGCGGCTCGAGGCGATCGATGTGGCGGCGAATCAGTTCAGCGTTGAGCGCGATGGGCGTCAGCGGGTTCTTGATCTCGTGTGCGACGCGACGGGCGACCTCTTTCCACGCGGATTGCTTCTGCGCGCGGAGGAGTTCAGTCGCATCTTCAAGCACGAGCACGTAGCCGCGCACGTCGTGTTGCGGGCCGTCGTCGATGACGGCGATGGTGGCAGAGAGTTGCTTGGTGCCAGCGGTGGTGGCGACTTCAAGCTCGGCTGCGGCCGAGCCCATGCGATGTGATCGGCGCAAGAGGCGATCGAGCGTTTCGACGACTTCGGCAGGGAAGATGGCGTCGAGTGTGAGCGCGACGAAGCTGCGCTGGCCGCCGGGGTCGAGCAGTTCATAGAAGGCGCGGTTCGCGAGCACGACGTTACGTTCTGCAGAGAGCGTGACGAGGCCGCTGGGAATGGTTTCGATGATGGTTTCGAGTTCGCGACGACGCGCAAGCAGCGCGATGTTCAACTCCGAAAGCTGCTGCGTCGATTGCTCTGCGATGAGTCGCGCATTGTCGAGGTCGGATGCCATCGCGTTGAAGCTGGCGGAGAGTTCACCGAGTTCTTCGGTGGCGGTCTGGTCAACGCGATGCGCGTAATCTCCGCTGGCGATGGCTTCCATCGCGTCAGCGAGTGTTTCGATGGGTTTGGTCACCTGCTTGGCCAAGGTGAGCGCGAGCCAGCAGCAGGCAAAGAGCGCAAGCACCGTGATGAGCAGCAGGAGAAACATGTAGAGGTTACGCACGACGCGGCGCTCGCGGAAGAGCGTCCAGTAGGCGTCGGCGGCGGAGCGCAGGCGAAGGCTCGTCGCGGAAATGCCGTTCGGGATGGGCAGTCCGACGACGAGGATATTGCCGTTCTTCAGGCCCGCAGTGGCGAGCGTGTAGTCGGTGCCCGCCACGTTGTAGAACGGCTCATCGTTGCGGCGCGCGGCGATGAGGATCGCTTCGGGCGCGGGCGCGTTCAGCGTGGTGGAGATGACCGGCGGAAGGTGCGTGGGGTCTTCGTCGGTGGCTTCGTCGGGCGGCTGTAGCGCATGGATCTGCGCGGAGCTTCCGGTCGGCAGATGCAGTGACGCGATGGGATGATTGTCGTGATAAATGACGGCGAATCCGCCCTGCAGCGTGAGGTCATGGTGCGCGAAGACGTCGTTGATGGCCGCAGTGTTGTCCGTGCGCGCGGCGGAAATCTCGACGCCGATGGAGTCTGCTTCCGAGCGGGCATTGGCCGCGGCGTAGCGGAAAAGTTCAACGGCGAGGCGATTGGCGTCGTCGCGCATCTGGGTGACGGGCTGCGAGAACCAGCGGTCGAGCGCGCGGTTCATCAGCAGGTAGCTGAACGCGAACATGAAGACGAGCGGGATGACCGAAACAAGCACGGCTCCCCACAACATGCGGGTGCGTAGGCGTGTGCCAAGCACGCGACTGCGCTGGTCTGCGTAGAGCTTGAGGATATTGCGAACGAGCGCGAAGAGGACCGCGAGGAAGAGGATGAACGCGACGGTCGAAAGCGCGATGAAGACGAGGGTCTGGCTCGCCGACGCGGGGTTCAGGAAGTTGAGGTTGAAGGCGTTGAGCGTCGCGAGGCCGAGGAAGAGGAGGAGCAAACAGACGCCAAGCGTGATGATGGCGATGCGTCGGCGAGTCGCGTTCGTGCCCATGCGGATGAGTGTATCCGTTTTGCCACAGTATTGTGGTGAATAAGCGAAGGTTTGGACGCGGCTTCACGGATTCGCTCGAATGGCTTCGGGAAAAGAGAAACGCCCCCTCATGGCGAGGGGGCGTTCGTATGGCGAGCGTGGTTAGCCGAGCAGCGACGCGACCGGCGTGTACTCCACGCCCTGCGCGTCGGCGACGGCCTTGTAGGTGAGCTTGCCGTTGTAGGTGTTCACGCCTTCGGCGAATCCCGCGTCGGAGTTCAACGCCGCGATCGCTCCCTGGTTGGCGAGCTTCAGTACGTAAGGGAAGGTGGCGTTCGTCAGCGCGAGGGTCGAGGTGTTCGGCACGGCTGCGGGCATGTTGGTGACGCAGTAGTGGACGACGCCGTCGACGGTGTAGCTGGGGTCGGAGTGCGTGGTGGGGCGAGCGGTTTCGATGCAGCCGCCCTGGTCGATCGCCACGTCGACGATGACCGCGCCCTTCTTCATCTTGCTCACCATCGCGGCAGTGACGATCTTCGGTGCGGCCGCGCCCGGGATCAGCACGCCGCCGATCAGGAGATCGGCTTCGGCCGCTGCCTTCTCGATGTTGTAGCTGTTGGAGGCGAGCGTCTTCATACGGCCGTTGAAGATGTCGTCGATTTCGCGCAGGCGGTTCAGGCTGAGGTCCACGATGGTGACGCTGGCGCCCAGGCCGAGTGCCATCTTCGCGGCGTTGGTGCCGACGATGCCGCCGCCGATGATGGTGACGTTGCCAGGCAGCGTGCCGGGGACGCCGCCGAGCAGCAGGCCGCGCCCGCCGTGCTCCTTCTGCAAATACGTTGCGCCGACCTGGACGCTGAGGCGGCCAGCGACTTCGCTCATGGGGGTGAGCAGCGGCAGCGTGTTCGCGCGGTCCTTCACGGTCTCATAGGCGATGCCGAGCACCTTCTTGGAGAGCAGCTTTTCGGTAAGGTCCTTGAGCGGCGCGAGGTGCAGGTAGGTGAAAAGCGTGAGGCCTTCGCGGAAGTGCCAGTACTCCTGCTCGACCGGTTCCTTCACCTTGACGACCATGTCGGCGTTGCCCCAGACATTGGCGGCTGCGCCGACGATCTCGGCTCCGACGGCCTGGTATTCGTCGTCGGGGAAGGAGGAGAGCGCGCCAGCGTTCTGCTCGATGAGCACCTTGTGGCCGGCTTCGACGAGCGCCTTGGCGCCTGCGGGGGTAATGCCTACGCGGCTTTCGTGGTCTTTTACTTCCTTCGGGACGCCGATGATCATGCTGGAGAGCTCCTGTGGTTCGATAACTGCGGTGGGGTCTTGTATAGACCTCTTCGCATCAGAGTACCAAGTCTCGAAGGAAGGAGTACTGTTTGTTCATTAGGCAATGGCGAAGCGGGTGACCGTATTCGCCTTGGTTCCCTTTGACCTTTACAATCGAGTATGACTCCCCGGGGGAAGAACGACCGGGACTCCAGGAAAAGCTAGTCCATGTCTTCGAATTTCTCATCGCGCAGTGGGCGCGGCAACATGCGGTCGATTTTTTCCCTGTTTTCGAGCGATCTGGCGATCGATCTCGGAACGGCGAACACGCTGGTCTACGCACACGGCAAGGGCATCATCGTGAATGAGCCCTCGATCATCGCTGTGAACCGTGTGACGAACGAGGTGGAAGCTGTTGGTAAGGAAGCGAAGGAGATGCTGGGCCGTACGCCGGGCAATATCATCGCGATCAAGCCGATGAAGGATGGCGTGATCGCCGACTTCAAGCAAACCGAGAAGATGCTGAACTACTTCATCCAGAAGGCACATAACCGCAAGATGATGGTGCATCCGCGCATCGTGATCGGCGTGCCTTCGGAGATTACGCAGGTAGAAAAGCGCGCTGTGATGGACTCGGCTTATCGCGCCAAGGCGAGCGAAGTGCATCTCGTCGAGCAGGCGATGGTGGCCGCAATTGGCGCGGGTTTGCCGATCACCGAGCCGGGCGGCAACATGGTCGTCGACATCGGTGGTGGAACGACGGACATCGCTGTGATTTCGCTGGCGGGCATCGTGTACTCGCGCTCGGTCCGCATGGCCGGCAATCAGATGGACGAGGCGATCATCACGTACATCAAGCGCAAGTACAACCTGCTGATCGGCGAGCGCACGGCGGAGCAGATCAAAATTGAGCTGGGTTCGGCGTATCCGCTGGACAAGCCCGAGCAGCGCACGTACACGGGCCGCAACCTGATCGAAGGCGTGCCGAAGACGATCACCATCGATGACTCCGAGATTCGTGAAGCGCTCGGTGAGTGCATTGCGACGATCATGAACGCGATTCGTGTCGCACTGGAACGCACCCCGCCGGAGCTTTCGGCGGACATCTCCGACCGCGGCATCGTGCTGACGGGCGGTGGCGCGCTGATCAAGAACCTCGACAAGCGCATTCGCGAAGAAACGGGCCTGCCCGTTGCCGTGGCGGATGATCCGCTGGCCTCGGTGGTGCTGGGCACGGGCAAGATGCTCAGCGATTTCCGCCTGCTGCGTAAGATTTCGATCGACTAAGCACTTAATAACCATGAGGGCCGCTTCGAGAGAGGCGGCCTTTGTCGTTGGTGCCTGGCTGGGGTAAGCTGGAGGTAATCCAGAAGGCGATGGGGTTCCGCCTCTAACCGCTCCGAGTGTTTGCGAAGAAGACTCGGACGCTGATGACTCCTACGAATTTCTACTCGTAGGAGGAAGTGTGTCTCAAGATCAAACAACTCAGGTGAAGCCTTCGCAGTTTGCACTGGCGTGGGAGCTTTTTCGTTGGACGCCCGTAGCGATCGCCGTGGGCTTGATGGCTGGCGCGGCCTCTGCGCTGTTGCTGTGGTCGCTGAACGTGGCGACAGCGATCCGCGAAGCGCATCGCTGGATGATCTGGCTGCTGGCACCGGTGGGGCTGTGCGTGGGGTTGCTGTACAAGCACTTCGGCAAAGACGTTGAAGCTGGGAACAACCTCATCATCGACGAGGTGCATGATCCGAAGCGCACGATCAAGCTGCGCATGACGCCGTTCATTTTGATCGGCACGTTCCTGACGCATCTCTTTGGCGGCTCTGCCGGTCGCGAAGGCACGGCGATCCAGACCGGCGCGTCGTTGGCTGATCAGCTTGCACGACCGCTGGGCTTGAATGCAGCGGGGCGTCGCGTGTTGCTGATGGCGGGCATTTCCGCGGGTTTTGCGTCAGTGTTTGGAACGCCGCTAGCGGGCGCGATCTTCGGTCTGGAAGTGCTGGCGGTTGGCGCGGTGTCCTATGACGCGATTGCTCCATGTTTCCTCGCGGCCTTCGTCGGCGACCTTACAACGCATCACTTGCTGCAGCTCGTGCACATGGGTCACACGATCTACAAAGTGGACGAGGTACCTGCGCTGGCGGCGAGCAATCTGCTGATGGCGATGGCTGCAGGCGCTGTGTTCGGGTTGATGGCAATGTTCTTCGCGCGCACGACACACGCGATCTCGGCGTTTGCGAAGAAGCACATCACGCGTCCCGAGCTGCGACCGTTCCTCGGCGGAGCCATTGTGAGCTGCGCCGTGTTCGCGTTGGGAACGACGCGCTACATCGGCCTCGGCGTGCCGGTCATTCAGGAGTCTTTCTTGCACCAGGTGCATCCGTGGGACTTCATGGCGAAGTCGCTGTTCACCTCGCTGACGCTCGGTACGGGCTTCAAAGGCGGAGAAGTGACACCGCTGTTTTACATTGGCGCGACGTTGGGCAACGCGCTCTCGCATGTGCTGCCGCTTCCTGTATCTCTGCTGGCAGGCATGGGCTTTGTCGCCGTATTTGCGGGCGCGGCGAACACGCCGATCGCCTCGGCGTTGATGGCTGTGGAGTTGTTCGGTGCTGACGCTGGAGCGTTCGCGGCGATCGCTTGCGTGGGCGCGTATCTCTTCTCCGGACGTGCAGGCATCTACCACGCGCAGCGTGCTGGCGTGGGCAAGCAGTTGCCGGAGGCGCTTGCTGCGAAGGCCGAAGAATAAAGCCGGTAGACTAGAGATGTATGCCTCCCATTCTCAGCGCCCAGAGTGTAAGTAAGAAGTTCGGGGCCACGCCCCTGTTTTCCGATGTTTCGTTCACCGTTTCGGATGGCGATCGCATTGGCCTGATCGGCCCGAACGGTGCCGGAAAGTCGACGCTGCTGGCTGTGCTCGGCGGTGAGATGGAGCCGGACAGCGGTGATGTGTCGCGCCGCAAGCGTGCGCGTGTCGCGTACGTTCGCCAGATCTCGGAGTATGCCGCAGGCAAGAGTGTTCGCCAGGTGGTTGAGCGCGCGCTGGCCGAAGCCGATGTGCCCAGCGAAGAGCGCGAGCAGCGTTTGCGCGAGACGCTGGGCCGTGCGGGTTTTGACGAGTTCACCGCAGAGGCGGCGACGCTGAGCGGTGGCTGGCGCAAGCGTCTTGCGATCGTAGAAGCGATGGCTGTTGCGCCTGACGTGATGCTGCTCGACGAGCCGACGAACCATCTTGACCTTGAAGGCATCGAGTGGCTTGAAGGCGTGTTGAAGACGAGCAACATGGCCGTCGTCGTGATTTCGCACGATCGCTACTTTCTCGAGAACGTGGCAAAGGACATCATCGAGTTGAGCCGCGTGTACGCCGAGGGGCTGCTGCGCGTGCGTGGCGGATACTCGAAGTTTCTCGAAGGCCGCGAGCAGTACATGGAAGCGCAGTCGAAGATGCAGGAAGGCTTGCGCAACCGCGTCAAGACGGAGATCGAGTGGCTCCGTCGCGGACCGAAGGCGCGTGCGACAAAAGCCAAGGCGCGCATCGACAACGCACATGAGTTGATCGGCAAACTCGCAGAGGTGGACTCGCGCACGCGCACATCGAGCGCAGGCATTGCGTTCGATGCCACGGATCGCCAGACGAAGCGACTCGTTGAGTTCGAGGGCGTGAACATCACGCTGGGTGACAAGAAGATTGTCGAAGGACTGACGTTTGGCTTGTCCAACGGCATGAAGCTTGGGCTGGTCGGGCCGAATGGCTCGGGGAAGACGACGATCTTGCGCGCGATGACCGGCGAGCTTGCCGTAAACGCTGGCACGGTGAAGCGTGCGGCGAATCTGCGCGTAGTGTACTTCTCGCAGCGCCGCGAGATTGACGAGTCGTTGACGTTGCGTCGTGCGCTCGCACCGGATTCCGATGGTGTGGTGTATCAGGGCGCGGTGGTGCATGTTGCGAGCTATGCGGCGAAGTTTTTGTTCACCGGCGAGCAGTTGAACCAGCCTGTGGCGCGCTTGAGCGGTGGCGAGCGTGCGCGCGTGTTGCTGGCGAAGTTGATGCTCGAGCTTGCGGATGTGCTGGTGCTTGATGAACCGACGAACGACCTTGATATCCCGACGCTCGAGATTCTCGAAGAGGCGTTGCTGGAGTTTAAGGGCGCGCTCGTATTGGTGACGCATGATCGCTATCTGCTCGATCGCGTCTCGAACACGGTGCTGGGTCTGGATGGTAAGGGCAAGGCGCAGGTCTTTGCGGACTACATGCAGTGGGAAGAGTGGAAGGAACGCAGCGGCGAGTTGACCGGCACGCAGAGCGGCGATCTGCCGAAGGAAGCCTCGGCAAAGCCTGCGGCAAGCAGCTCGAAGAAGAAGCTCTCGTACATGGAGCAACGCGAGTTCGATGGCATTGAAGCGAAGGTGGAAGCGGCCGATGAGCGCCTGGACAAGGCGCGCGGCGCGGTGGAAGATCCCGCGGTGGCGACCGACGCGGCGAAGCTGACGACTGCGTTGGCGGAGCTGGAAGCCGCGCAGGCCGAGCACGATGCGATCTACGAACGTTGGGCAGAGCTGAGCGAAAAGGCTGGCGTTTAGGCTCAACCCTTTCTTTGCGGCACGCTGACGTTGTGTGATCCATTCAGGCTGTCAGCGTGCCTGTAAGTCAGAATGTCAGTTATTTATCGCGGATGACGTCGCCGTTCTTCATTACGAAGGTGGGTGTGGTGAGGACGTGGATGTTCGTGAGCGGATCGCCGGGGACGGCGATGATGTCGGCGTAGAAGCCCGGCTTGAGTTGGCCGATGCTGTCGGCCCAGCCGAGGAGCTTGGCGCCATTGATGAGGCCCGCGTGCAGCACCTGCGCGTTTGTCATGCCGTACTCGGCCATCAGTTCGTACTCGCGCGCCTGCGTGCCGTGCGGGAAGGGGCCAACATCGGAGCCGACCGCAAAGGGAACACCTGCGGCGAGTTGCTTCTTGAACTGCTCGCGGTGATAGGCGTCCATCGCCTTGAGACGCGCGGCGGAGGCGGGCTTCTCGGCGTGCGCGGCGAAGTATTCGACAACCGCGAAGGTGGGCACGGCGAAGATGTTCTTCTCACGCATAAGCTTCATGGTCTCGGGCGAAAGCTGGTCGGCGTGGTCGATGGACGCGACGCCTGCTCTGGCGGCGTAGAGCGCGCCGGGGTCGCTGGTGCAGTGCACGCCGACGGTCGTGCCCATGCGATGCGCTTCGGCAACAGCGGCGGCGAGCTCTGCTTCGGTGTACTGATACGGCGAGTGGAACTCATCGCCGACGAGAGAGTCCTTGCCGGTCTCGTAGAGCTTGAAGAAGTCGGAGCCTTCTTTGTGCTGCTCGCGCATAAGCGGGATGAGCTCGGCTTCGTTGTTGGCGAAGTCGGCGTTCGAGAGCACATGCTGTTCGGGGTTGAAGCCGATGGCGTCTTCGTGGCCGCCGAGGATGTCGATGGCGTTGCACGAGACTCGCATGCGTGGGCCGGGGATCTCGCCGTGATTGATGGCATTGCGCACGGCCACGTCGGCGCACTTCGCGCCTTCGGTGCCCATGTCGCGCTCCGCGGTGAAGCCCGCGAGGAGGTCAGCTTTCGCAGCAGCGGCCGCAGTGAGTGTGCGCTGCGGGATCGACTCTTCGACTGTCTGTAGGCCTTCGTTACCGGGATGCAGGAAGAGGTGCGTATGTGCGTCGATGAGGCCGGGCATCAGCGTGCTGTTGCCGAGGTCGATCGTCCTGGCATTCGCAGGATGCGTGACGTGCGCGCCTGCTTCCTTGATGCGTTCGCCTTCGACGAGCACTTCGCCGGGAGTGAGGAGTTTGCCGTCGGCGACGTCGAGCAGATGCGCAGCGTGCAGCACGATGGGCTGTTGCGCGAAGGCTGAAGAGGAGGCAACGACGAGTGCGAGCGTGAGGGCGCGGCGAAGAGTCATCTTGTTTGCAGCATATCGCAGGTAAAGAACAAGGCCGTCGCTCCGAAGAGGACGGCCTTGGTGGTGCGCTGAGATGTGTGGAGCTAGATGCCGGTGACGTTGAAGCCGCAATCGACGAAGGTGATTTCGCCGGTGATGCCGCTGGCGAGATCGCTTGAGAGGAAGAGCGCCGTGTTGGCGACCTCTGCCTGCTCGACGTTGCGGTGCAGCGGTGCGCGCTTGGTGACTTCATCGAGGATCGTGGTGAAGTCGCCGATGCCGCGTGCGGCGAGCGTCTTGATGGGGCCAGCGGAGATGCCGTTGACGCGGATGTTCTTGGTGCCAAGCGATGCCGCGAGGTAACGCACTGAAGCTTCGAGGCCAGCCTTCGCGACGCCCATCACGTTGTAGTTTGGGAAGACCTTGTCTGCACCGTAGTAGGTGAGCGTGAGCAGCGAGCCGCCTTCGGTCATCAGCGGAGCCACAGCGCGTGCGAGCGCGATGAAGGAGTAGACGCTGATGTCGTGGGCGATCTTGAAGTCTTCGCGCTTGGTCAGCAGGAAGTCGTTCTTGATGGCGTCAGCCGGAGCGAAACCAATGGAGTGCACGAGCGTGTGGACGACGGGGAAGCGCGCTGCGATTTGTTCGAAGGCTGCGTCAATCTGCGCGTCGTCGGCGACATCGCACTGCACGAGCAGGCCCTTCTCCGCCTGGCCGAGCGAGGCGAGGAGCTCTTCGGAGTCCTTACGTAGGCGCTCGGACTGATAGCTGATGACGAGCGTCGCGCCTGCGGTAGCGAGCTTCTCGCAAATGGAGTAAGCGATGGAGCGCTTGTTGGCGACGCCGAACACAACGGCGACTTTGCCTTCGAGATTGATCATGGTGCGGTAAAACTCCTCGGGACTTGCTGTCGTTAGAGAGGATATCAAGTTCGGCTAGTAAATTGCCGCGCCGTTCCAGTCGGTAGTCATGGTGTTGTACAGAATCGTGACGCTGGCTTGATCGGAGATGTTCATGCCAAGCTCGCGGTTCGCGGTCATGGAGGCGTTCGAGTAGTTGATCGAACCGAGGTAGACGGTCTGCGTGGGCAGCCCGTAGTCGGCTACGACAGCCTTAGCGTGGACGTAGAAGCCTGAGCTGGAGGTGTACTGACGCGGGGCACACCCGCCGCTCTTGAGCGCGGTCATCTGCGTGTCGTAAGCGTGGCTCACGTTCTCGACGATGATCTTGACGGTGACTCCGCGCGAGCACGCCGAGGTTACGGCGCTGGTGATGTAACTGGCGGAGTTCGTGAGCTCTTCCGCTTCAATGACCAGCGTCGTGGTGGCGTTGTTGATGATGTCGAGCATCTTCTGCTTCGCGGTGGTCGGGCTCCAGATGAGGTCGGTGCCCGCACCGGGGGAGTAGCTGAAGTCGCTGGCTCCCGCGACGCCAGAAGACGGCGTTCCTGCGGCGTAGTCCATGTTGAAGGTGGCCTCTACGGCGGCGATATCGGCGGGGTCGTTGTAGACCATCGCGAAGTCACGCGTCGTGCTGTAGTAGGCCGACTGCAGGTTGAGGCTCATGAGCGCCATCTTGGAGTTGTCGACGACCAGGCTCTTCTCATGGGTCACACTGAAGGCCTTGTTTGCCCAGACGGCAGCGCAGTTGGTCGTTGAGTTCAGCGTGCTGTAGGAGGTTGCGTTTTGCGACTTTTCGCTGTTCTGGTCAAGCACCGCGCGCACCTTCACACCACGACCGCAGGCGGAGACGAGCTTTGAAAGCGTGGTCGCGTCGTTCAGGGCGTACATCGTCATGTCGAGCGTTGACTGCGCGTTGTCGATGAGGCCGTAAACAGCGGTGAGCAGGCCAGCGCCAGGCTGGCCGGTGCCGGGATCTGGCAGCTCATAGAGGTTGTACGTCACCGCCGCGTTGGTGCCAGAGCCGGTGATGGAGACCGTGAGTGGCGAGTTCGTGGCGTTGGAGCTCGTGATGGTGATCGTACCCGTGTCCGTCGAGGTGGACGTGGGAGTGTAGGCGACGGAGAGGGTGCAGGATGCGCCGCCTGCGAGCGTGGTGCCGCAGGTGGTGGACTTCACGTAGTTCGAACTGCCTGCAAGCGTGATGCTGGAGAGATTCGCCGTGGCCGCACCGGTGTTGGAGAGCGTGGTGCTCAGCGTGGCCGTCGTGCCGATCTTCGTGGAGGTGAAGTTCAGGGCGTTTGACGACAGTGCGAGCGTTGCAGCGGCGCCGGTTGCATTCAGCGTAGCGGTCTGCGGCGAGTTCGTCGCGGTGTCGGTGACGGTGACGTAGGCGAGGAAGGTGCCTGCGATCGTCGGGCTGAAGGTAACGCTGATGGTGCAGGACGCATTGGCCGCAAGCGTGGTGCCGCAGGTATTGGTCTGCGAGAAGGAGCTTGCTGTAGCGCCACCGGTGACGGCAATGCTGCTGATGTTGACCGATGCTGTCGAGCTGGTGTTCGTCAGCGTCAGCGTTTGTGGCGTCGAGCTGGAGCCGACGTTGGTCGCCGGGAAGGTGAGCGAAGAGGGCGTCAATGTGAGGACCGCGCCCGTAGCCGTTGTGCCCTTGCCGCCGAGAGAAAGCGTCTGCGTTGCCCCGGTGACGTTGCCTGCGTTGTCGGTGATGACGACGCTGCCCGTGTAGCTCGTGCCTGAGGTAGTCGGCGTAAAGGTGATGGAGAGCGTGCAGCTTGCTCCGGCTGCGAGCGTAGCGCCGCAGGTGTTGGTCACCGTGAAGTTCGCCGTGTTGGTGCTCGCAATGTTCGAGATGGTGAGCGGGCCGTTGCCGCTGTTGGTGAGCGTGGCGGTGAGCGGCGAGGAGGTCACGCCAGCGTCGGTATCGGGGAAGGTAAGTGCGGTGGGACTCAGAGTGGCCTGTGGAACGATTGCGGCAGTGCCCGCGCCGTTGAGCGCCACCGTCTGCGTTGAGCCGGTGATGTTGTAGCTGTTGTCGGTGATCGTGATGGTCGCGGTGTAGGTGCCGGTGGAGGACGGCTTGAAGTTCGCCGTGATCTGACAGTTTGCGCCGGCCGCGAGTGTAGCGCCGCAAGCGTTGGTCCATGTGAAGTTCGTCGTATCGCTGAGGACGATGCTTGCGATGTTCAGCGTGGCGTTTCCGGTGTTGGAGAGCGTGAACGACTGCGCTGTGCCGGTGGACCCCGCAGAGACGGAACCGAAGTCGAGCGGTGTGGTCGCGCTCAGTTCGGCGACCGGGGCGGTGGATGTGGTGCTGCCACCGATGCCGGTAAGCGTGATGGTCTGCGTCGAGCCGGACACGTTGTTGCTGTTGTCGGTGATGACGATGGTCGAGGAGAACGTGGCTGCGGTTGACGGCTTGAAGTTAGCTGCTATCTGGCAGCTCGCGCCAGCGGCGAGCGAGGCTCCGCAGCTGTTGGCCATGCTGAAGTTTGTCGTGTCGTTGAGCACCACGCCGGAGATGACCAGCGTCGCCTTGCCGGAGTTCGTCAGCGTGATCGACTGGGCGGTTCCCGTTTGCCCCACGGCAACCGTGCCGAAAGAGATCTGCGACGAGGTGTTCAACGTCGCGATGGGCACGTCAGTGGCCGTGCCGCTGGAGGGGACCACTCCACTACCGCATCCTGCGAGGAGAGTAGAGGTGATGAACGCGAAGAGGGCTACGGCAAAACGGCTGTGACGAAACATCGTGTTTGAAGCCTGCTTTATCAGGAGAGATGGAAGCTGATGAGAAACGCACCTGGAGCGGCTTTCTGCCGCTTACTGCTCTGCTCGTCTGGCCTAGTTTTTCAGGGTGATTTCAGCGTTCAGAATATCACGCACAGGCCCGATCCTCGGCGCGGAATAGCCAGCGAGTATGCAGGGTTTTAGCGCACAATAGAGGACGTCCTATGAACTCCAGCGCACGCAAAATCCTGTGGCTCTATCCTCTGTTTTTCGTGACAGGGATTGCGACTGTGTTGCAGGGCGTGTTGCTGCCGGCGCTGGCGCGGGGACATGAGCTGCATCTGGCAAACACCGCGACGGGGCTGGCCGTGCAGTTTGGCGGGCAGCTCGTAGGGCCGATGATTCCGTGGCGGCGTCCGATGCGCGGACTGGCCTGGGGTGGCTTGATTACGGCGATTGCCGCCGCGCTGCTGAGTTTCGGCGGTGCGTGGATGCTCGCATGGCTGGCGGTCTATGGCCTCGGGCTCGGCATCGCGATGACGATGGCGAATGTGCTCGTGGGGCAAGGGTGCGAGGAGCATGAGCGCGCTTCGCGGCTGGAGCTGCTGAACATCTTCTGGCCGATCGGCGCAGCGTGCACCGGATGGTGGACCGCGCACATCTCGCAGGCCCGGTTGGCGATCCTGCCTTGGCAATGTCTGGCCGCCGCGCTTGCGATCGCGGCGATGTACGCCTTTGCGCAAGGCGGAGGAGCGGAGCAGGCGGCGAGTGAAGACGTGCGGGAGGCCGTGGCGAGGCCGCGTCTGCTCGCGGGGCTGGCGTTCCTCGCGCTGCTGGCCGTAGGCATCGAGACGGGGCTGGCCAACTGGCTGCCCAGCTACGCGGCGCGGTATCAGAGCTCGTGGTGGCTTGGCGTGCTTCCGCTTGGAAGCGTCTTTTGGACGGGCATTTTGCTCGGGCGCGTAGTCGCTGCGAAGGTCCTGCATGATCGCAAGCCGCATTGGCTGCTACTGCCGTTGACGATGGCGATGTGTGCGCTGAGCACATGGGCGCTGGTCGTGGTGCAGAGCGGTATGTTGATGGTGCTTGCGGCAGGCGTCGCGGCGATGGGCGTGTCGGCGATCTATCCGGCTGTGCTGGCGGAGGCGATGACGCTGCGCGGACGCGGCGTGGTTTTTGTCTCAGCAGGAATCGGGAGCGCGCTGTTGCCGTGGATCATCGGGCGCATCGCGTTGCGTACGGAGTCGCTGCGGACGGCGTTTGGATCGATGGCCGTGGCGGGCGTCGTGCTGGCGCTGGGGCTGGTGGCCGCGCAGCGCCGTGAGGATGTGCGCTAGTCCGACGCGCTTTGTGCGAGCGAGTCTTTCGCAATGCGGCGGAGTTCCGGCAGCACTTCGCCGAGCGCGACGGCGGGCGCATCGGCTGAGCCGAGACCGAAGTACACCTTGCGATAGAGCTGATACAAGCGCTCGTAGATCGCAACCGCCTCAGGCTGCGGCATGTACGTACGGAAGGGCAGGCAGAGCTTTTCCTGCGCAGCTTCGATCGACGGATAAACACCCGCCGCAGTGAGCGCGACGATGCCCGATCCGAGGCTGGTGGGGATGCCGTCGGGAACGAGTACGGGCTTGTTCAGCACGTTGGCGTAGATGTGGTTGAGTGTGAGGTTGTTCTGCGGGATGCCGCCACCGTTGATGACGCGCTCGACGGGCACGCCGTACTCGGCCATGCGTTCAAGGATGATGCGTGTGTGGAAGGCGGTGCCTTCGATCGCTGCGTGAAGCTCGTCCTGCGCCGTGTGGATCATGTTCCAGCCGAGCGTGACGCCGCCGAGCTCCGGGTTCACGAGCACGGTGCGGTCGCCGTTGTCCCAGCTCAGGCGGAGGAGGCCTGTTTGTCCGGCGCGGTAATCTTCCAGCCCCTTGGCGAGGTCTTTCACCGTCGTATTGGCGCGCTTGGCGATGGCTTCAAAGATGTCGCCAACGGCCGAGAGCCCAGCTTCGATACCCGTGAGTTGCGGGTGCACGCTGCCGGGCACGACACCGCAGACTCCGGGGACGAGTTCGGTCTTCTGCGCCATTGCGATGATGCAGGTGGAGGTGCCGACGACGTTGACGACATCGCCTTCCTTGCAGCCTGCACCGAGCGCATCCCAATGTGCGTCGAAGGCGCCGACGGGGACGATGGTTCCGGGCTTGAGGCCCATCTTTGTGGCCCATTCTTCGCTGATGCCGCCATAGAGGTGATCGGAGGTGAGGTATTCGCCGCCGATCTTTTCGCGAACGCCCGCGAGCAGGGGATCGAGCTGCGTGAGGAACTCTTCGCTGGGCAGTCCGTCCCACTTCGGATTCCACATCCATTTGTGGCCCATCGCGCAGACGGAGCGCTTCAGGTCTGCGGGCCTCTGCACTCCGGTGAGCGTGGCCGCGACCATGTCGCAGTGCTCGAGCGCAGTGCCGAAGTTTGCGCGCTCTTCAGGTGCAGCGTTGCGCAGCCAATGCAACAGCTTCGCCCAGCCCCACTCATGCGAATAGACGCCGCCGCACCACTCGATGGCTTCGAGGTTGGTCTCGTGCGCGAGCCTGGTGATCTGGCGCGCTTCCTTGTGTGCCCGATGGTCGCACCACAGGTAGTACTCGCCGAGCGGCTGCATGGCTTCGTCGACGATGAGCACGCTGGAGCCGGTGGTATCGAGCGCGAAGGCGACAATCTCCTGGCCGTTGACGCCGGTGTCTGCGATGACTTGCCTGGTTGCCGCGACGAGCGCATTCATCTGGTCATCGTGAGACTGCGTAGCGTAGTCAGGGTCTTCGCGGCGGCGATGCAGCGGATACGGCGCGGTGGCGGTGCCGAGGCGGCCGCGTTCTGAGTCAAGCAGCGTTACTCGAACGCTGAGGGTGCCGAAATCTGCTCCTGCTGCAATGGCCATGGTGCGTGTGTTCCTTAGAGAGCGGTGGTGATACGAAACGCAGGTCTTCTGCGCGGATCGATAAGGGGGGGCTACTTCTGCCCGTAGGTGGCGTTGGCGCCGTGCTTGCGGAAGTAATGGCGATCGAGCAGGGCCTGCGAAACGCCTGCCTTTTCGTTGAGCATCACGGTCATGAAAGCCATCTTGGCGACGGCTTCGAGCACGACCGCGTTATGCGCTGCGTCCATGGCGTTCTTGCCCCAGGCAAAGGGCGCATGACCTGCGACGATGACGCCGGGAACAGCGAGTGGGTCGATCTCTTGAAAGCGCTCGATGATGGCGAGACCGGTATTCAGGACGTACTCGCCGTTGATCTCATCATCGGTGAGCTCGCGCGTGCAGGGAATGGGGCCGTGGAAGTAGTCCGCATGCGTGGTGCCGAGTGCGGGGATGTCGCGGCCGGACTGCGCCCATGCGGTAGCATTTTCGGAGTGCGTGTGCACGACTCCACCGATACCTTCGAAGGCCTTGTAGAGCGCAACGTGGGTCATCAGATCGCTCGAAGGGCGGTGCGTGCCTTCGACGACCTTACCCTCGAGGTCGGTGACGACCATCTGCTCAGGGCGAAGCGAGTCATAGTCAACGCCGCTCGGCTTGATGACGACCAGACCCTGCTCGCGATCGATGCCGCTGGCGTTGCCCCATGTGTAGAGCACGAGTCCGCGGCGGACGAGGTCAAGGTTGGCTTCGAGCGTTTCTTCTTTCAGCTTTTCAAGCATGTGCAGAGATAATCCTTCGCGCAAACATACTGGTTCCGCAGGACGGTTGGCAAATATCTTTCGCGCCGGAAAATATGGTGGCACGTCCTTGCTCGGGGCATGTAATCTCGTGAGCGTTATGACTACCGCCGTTGCCTCGTCCCGCTCTCGTGAAGTTTGGTTTGTAACCGGAAGCCAGCACCTGTATGGTCCCGGTCCTTTGGCAACTGTGGCCGAGCACGCGCAGGAAATTGCCGCGGCGCTCGACAAGAGTTCGCACATTCCGGTGAAAGTTGTGGCAAAGCCGGTGATGGTCTCTGCGGAGAGCATCACGAAGCTCTGCATCGAGGCCAACAGCAATGAGAATTGCATCGGCCTGGTGCTGTGGATGCACACGTTTTCGCCAGCGAAGATGTGGATCAGCGGGCTTTCACAGTTGCGCAAGCCGTTCCTGCATCTGCACACGCAGTACAACCGCGAGCTGCCTTACTCCACCATCGACATGGACTTCATGAACCTGAACCAGGCCGCGCACGGCGACCGCGAGTTCGGTTTCATCACGGCGCGTCTGCGCCTGGCGCGCAAGGTGGTGGTGGGCTTCTATCAGGACGACGAAACGCTTGCCGAGATCGGTGCATGGACGCGTGCGGCTGCGGGCTGGCATGAGTCGCAGCACTTGAAGGTGGCGCGATTCGGCGACAACATGCGCAACGTCGCCGTGACCGACGGCGACAAGGTCGAAGCGCAGCGGGTCTTCGGCTATGAGGTGCATGGCTACGGCATTGGCGATCTCACTGACCGCATGGCGGAGTTCACCGATGCGGACGTGGCGAAGCTTGTTGAGGAGTATCGCGACAGCTACACGATCAAGCCCGAGCATGATCGTCCGGACTCGCTCGCTGTCGCGGCGCGCATCGAACTTGGTCTGCGAGCGTTTCTTGTCGATGGCGGCTTCGGTGCTTTCAGCGATACGTTTGAAGACCTGCACGGCATGGGACAGTTGCCGGGCATCGCGTCACAGCGTTTGATGGCCGATGGGTTCGGCTTTGCCGGTGAAGGCGACTGGAAGACGGCCGCGCTGGTGCGCGTGATGAAGGTGATGGCCGAGGGCATGGATGGCGGCACGTCGTTCATGGAGGATTACACCTATGACTTCGGTGGCACGCCGAAGATTCTTGGCTCGCACATGCTGGAGATTTGTCCGACGATCGGTGTCGGCAAGCCGACGCTGGAAGTGCATCCGCTGGGCATCGGCGGCAAGGCTGATCCGGTGCGTCTGGTGTTCACCTCGGGTCCGGGCGCAGGTGTGGTCGCGACGGTGGTGGACATGGGCAATCGCTTCCGGATGATCGCCAACGACATCGACGTGGTGGCTGTGGAGCAGGACTTGCCGAAGCTGCCTGTGGCGCGTACCTTGTGGGTGCCGAAGCCGAACCTGAAAATTGCGGCCTCTGCGTGGATTTACGCAGGCGGCGCGCACCATACGGGCTTCAGCCAGGCGCTGCGCATGGAGCATCTGGCGGACTTCGCCGAGATTGCGGGCATCGAGTTTGTGCGCATCGACAGCGAGACGCAGATTCATCGTCTGCGGCAGGAGCTTCACTGGAGCGATGCGGCCTACAAGCTGCGCTAAGTCCGGCACGGGAACGAGGAGATGCAGAGAATGAAGCAGGCAGTATCGATGGCGATGGCAGCGGGTCTTGTGCTGACGAGTGCGATGGCGCAGGGCGAGGTCAAGAAGGACAGCTGGGGCAAGTCCGCCGACGGGCAGCCGCTGTTTCTCTACACGCTGCACGACGCGCAGCTCACCGTGAAGCTGACGAACTTCGGCGCACATGTGGTGAGCATCGACGCGCCGGACAAGAACGGCAACGTTGCGGATGTGGTGCTCGGCTTCAAGGATGTTGCCGGGTACGAGAACCCGAAGAACACCTCTTACATGGGCGCGATCGTGGGCCGTTATGGCAACCGTATCGCGAACGGCAGGTTCTCGCTCGACGGCAAGTCGTATGAGATTCCGACGAACAACAATGGCAACGCGCTGCACGGTGGCAAGGTGGGATTCGACCAGAAGGTTTGGCAGGGTAAGGAACTGCCGAACGGTGTGGAGTTCACGCTGGTCAGCCCGGACGGCGATATGGGCTTCCCGGGTAAGCTGACCGCGCACGTGAAGTACACGCTGGTCGGGTCGAGCCTGCACATTGACTACACCGCCACGACCGACAAGGACACCGTGGTCAACCTGACCAACCACTCCTACTTCAACCTCGCCGGCGAGGGAAGTGGAACAGTGCTCGATGAACAGATGATGATCGCTGCCGACGCCACCACGCCGGTGAACGCGACGCTGATTCCGACCGGCAAGCTGGCACCGGTTGCCGGAACGCCGTTTGACTTCAACAAGCCGCACACAATCGGCGAGCGCATCCATGCAGCTGATCAGCAGTTGAAGACCGCTGGTGGGTACGATCACAACTTTGTCCTGAGCGCGAAGACGAACACGCTGCACCTGGTGGCGAAGGCGGTCGATCCAAAGTCGGGCCGCACGCTGACCGTGACCAGCACGGAGCCGGGTGTGCAGTTCTACTCCGGCAACTTCCTCGACGGCACGCTCACCGGCATCAGCGGCAAGGCCTACGTGAAGAACGGTGGCTTCTGCCTGGAGACGCAGCACTTCCCGGATTCGCCGAACCAGCCGTCGTTCCCTTCGACGGAGCTGAAGCCGGGCGAGACAATGCACTCGAGCACGGTTTTCACGTTCAGCGTTACGAAGTAGCAGCCAACACGGCAACGGATGCGCCTCATCGAACCTCGGTGAGGCGCATCTGTTTTCCGCGGCGGTTTCTGCACCGGAACTTTTTCGGTGAATGAGCGTCTGAAGTAGCAGATGGCGCAGCGGCAAACGCGCGCCTGAAAGTTGGAGGCTTACGTCCATGACTCGTTTACGGTCCGGAGTATTGGTGGGGACCCTGATGGTTGCCGCAGTGGCAGGTGCGCAGAGCAAGACTGCCGTGCCCGATGCGCAGGTGGAAGCCAATGTATTGAAGGCGCTGGCGGATGCGCCGGAGTTGGCCTCGCAGAACATCCAGAGCTCGACGACTTATGGTGTCGTCACGCTTTCGGGCAATGTGCATGATGAAGCGCTGCGCTCGAAGGCAGAGAACATTGTGGCCCGCGTGTCGGGCGTGAAGAAGGTCGTCGATCAGCTCGCGCTGGGCGACACCCCGCCGCCGACCGACGGAACCCAGACCGCAGACGCTGCGGCTCCGGGGCAGCCCGCTCCAGATGGCCCTCCGGTAGACGCACAAGGACAGCCGCTCGTGCCGCAGCAGGATGGCAGCTACGCTCCGGGAGCACCTTCGACCTCCTCGGAGACCGGCATGGCTGAAAACATGCCTGCGGACGGTTCGGCTCCTCCGCCTCCGCCGCCCTCGGGTCGTCGCCCGCTTTACAACGGCAACGGTGGCAACGGTTACTACGCTAACGCGCCCCAAGGTGGTCAGGTTGGCGGCCAGCCGGTGACGGTTCCGGCAGGGCAGTTGATTTCGGTGCGCATCAACCGCGGGATCGATTCGAACCACATCGCTCCGGGCACGCCGTTTACCGGCATCCTGATGAATGATGTGCTCGGTCCGAATGTGGTCGCGATTCCTCGCGGTGCACAAGTGAACGGCGTGGTCGTCGATGCGGAGAAGGCGAAGGCGCTTTCGGGCAAGG
Source organism: Granulicella cerasi (assembly GCF_025685575.1). Classification (NCBI taxonomy): domain Bacteria; kingdom Pseudomonadati; phylum Acidobacteriota; class Terriglobia; order Terriglobales; family Acidobacteriaceae; genus Granulicella; species Granulicella cerasi. The sequence goes on along the minus strand of NZ_JAGSYD010000002.1, from coordinate 264,762 downwards.
GGCAGCTCGCACTACAAATCAACAGCGTGATTCTCGGCGGGCAGGTGTATCCGATCCAGTCAAGCATCTGGATGCGTCAGGGACGGGATAAGACCGGCCACACGGTGGGGAACGCGGTCGGCCTTGGAGCATTCGGCGCGCTTCTCGGTGCAGCGGTTGGCGGCGGGGCAGGTGCCGTCGTCGGTGGAGCGGTGGGCGCCGGCGCAGGCGTTGCGGCTTCGGCGGGCGGCCCTGGCGGACGCGTGCTGGTCGCACCGGAAGCCGTGCTGAGCTTTACGCTGGCCGCTCCGGCGGAGGTTCGGACCGTATCGCAGGCGGAGATGCAGCGTTTGGCGTATGGCGCGGGCCCGGGACCGCAGCAGCCGCCTCCGCCGGCGTACTATCGTCGCGGATACTACTCGCCGTACCCGTACTAAGCTTCGGCGAAAAGAAAATGCAGGCCGCACCCGGGAAATGGGTGCGGCCTTCGTATTTTGGCGTGACGCTCGGCAACATTCCCGCAAACGCCTGATTTATACTCTGGTGTGAGCCTCTTGCGGACATAGCGACCGGTCGTTTGTACTTGATCGCGTTCGTTTGTTCGCTCCCAAAATCCCATGAGGCCGGCGTACCCGCTCGCGACGCGGCGTATGTGCGCCCTACTGAAGGTTGTTAGCCCAGCATGATTCGCACTCTGCAGAAGGACAACGGTGTCACCAAAGCAATTTGGTGGCTCATTATCGGCGCTGCCATCGTCACGATGGTCATTACGCTCGTTCCCGGCATCTTTGATAACAACGCAGCGAACGACGCCACGGTGTTTGCGACGGTTCGTGCTCCGGGACTGTGGGGCCGCCTGACCGGCGAAGCCGTGCCGATCCGCATGGCGGACGTCGACCGCGAAGTGCAGCAGCAGATGCGCCGCCAGAACCTGCCGAGCTTCTACGCGTCGTTCCTGATGTCGCGTGTGGGCCAGCAGCAGGTGGAGCGTGCTGTGCTGCTCCGCGAAGCTGACCGCCTCGGCCTGCAAGTTTCCGACGACGATCTTCGTCGCGAGCTGCAGAAGGGCGTTTTCGCGCAGTACCTCTTCCCGAGCGGACAGTTCATCGGCGACCAGAAGTACATGGACTTCGTCCAGACGTACTTCGGTATCTCGGTGGCCGACTTCGAGAAGGAAGTGAAGTCGGACCTCGAGATTCAGCGCCTGCAGGCCCTCGTCAGCGGCGGTGTTTCGGTAGCGGACGCTGCCGTGCGTACGGAGTACCTGAAGACCGGTACGAAGATCAAGTTTGACTACGCGACGATCTCGGCTGACGACATCAAGAAGACCATCAACCCGAGCGACTCGGAGCTCGAAGCGTTCTTCAAGCAGAGCGCATCGCGTTACGCGACGGCGATCCCCGAGCAGCGCAAGATCAAGCTCTTTGCGTTCTCGAACTCGGATGTACCGAATGCTGCTGCAAAGCCGACGGACGCAGAGATTGCGGCGTACTACAACGGCCACCTGGACCAGTACAAGGTTCCGGAGCAGGTGCAGACGCGCCACATCCTCATCACTGCGCCCAAGGGTGCTGATGCCAAGACCGACGCTGACGCGAAGGCAAAGGCTGCGGATGTGCTGAAGCAGCTCAAGGCCGGCGGCAACTTCGCGGAGCTCGCCAAGAAGTACTCGGCTGACCCCGGCTCGAAGGACAAGGGCGGCGAACTGCCGATGATCCCGACGAGCTCGCTGGATCCGGCGTACGCAAAGGCTGCGATGGCGTTGAACCCCGGTCAGACCTCTGATCTGGTTCGCTCGCAGTTCGGTTACCACATCATCCAGACGATCGCGAAGGACAACGCTCATGCAAAGCCGCTAAGCGAAGTGCATGACACGATCGCCGCACAGCTTGCCGCGCAGAAGTCCGCGACCGCAGCTCAGGCTTACGCTACGCAGCTCGCTGCCGAAGCGAAGTCCAAGGGCCTCGACGCCACCGCTGCTGCGCACAATCTGCACGTTGAAACCACCGACTACATCGGTGCGGACGGCGTGATCGGTGTGCTCGCCGATTCGACGAGCGTGTTGAAGGCCGCGTTTGCCGCGACCAAGGGTGCAGCTCCGCAGGCCGCTTCCACCGGTGAAGGTTTCGCAATCTTCCAGGTGGAAGATGTGAAGGCAGCCCACGCACCGGCGTTCGCTGACTGGAAGTCGCATGTTCTGGACGACTACAAGGAGCAGAAGGCTCCTGAGTTGCTGAACCAGCAGGTGAAGAAGCTGGCGGACGCAGCGAAGGCTTCGGGCGACTTGAAGAAGGCCGCTGCTGAAATGCACCTCGACGTGAAGAGCTCCGACCTTGTTGGCCGCGATGGCCAGGTACAGGGCATTGGCGCGATGAACGGCGCAGCTGCTGTCGCATTCGACCTGAACAAGGGCCAGGTTTCCGGTCCGATCAATTCGGGTGCAAGCGCGGCAGTGCTGCAGATCACCGACAAGCAGCAGCCCACCGATGATGACATCGCGAAGAACTTCGCGGCGACCAAGGACAAGCTGTTGCAGCAGAAGCAGCAGGAAGTCTTCGGCATCTTCGCGGGCGACCTGATGCAGAAGTACGAAAAGGGTGGCGCTATCGTCTACTCGAAGAAGCAAATGCCGGGTGGACCGTTCGGCAACTAACCTCTTCGCAAGAAGACAACGAACGCGACGCTTCGGCGTCGCGTTTTTGCGTCTGGGTGCGCATGATGCCGGCCAACCCCTGTCTCAGAATCGAGACAGGGAGCACCCGTTCGTTTCGGTGCGGTGAAAAGCTCCATTGCTGCGAAAGATACGTCAGAGAATTCATCCATCCTGTGAGGTATGTCTTACGTCCTATGCTGAGAGCAGCGCGCCCGGAGCGCGCGGGAGCAGACGTTGACGAGCGAACGAATTTCAGGTGTCCTGTGCCACATTACGAGCCTTCCGTCCTATGGTGGCGTGGGCGACTTCGGCCCTGCGGCATATGACTTCGCCGACTTCCTCGTCTCAGCGAAACAGCGACTCTGGCAGGTGCTTCCGCTCTCGCCCACGGGCTACGGTTCTTCGCCGTACTCCGCGCTCTCAGCGTTCGCGGGCAACTATCAGCTGATTTCGCTCGAGTTCCTGGTGCGCGACGGCTTTCTCACGCAGGAGCGCATCGCCGGCCTTGCTGGGCATGACGGCAACTGCGACTTCGGCCGCGTCTTCAACGAGAAGCTGCCGCTGGTCGAAGAAGCTGCGGCGAACTTTCTCGACAACGCGAGTCCCGAGCAGAAGCAGCGCTTTCAGCGGTTCAAGCAGGACAACATTGCCTGGCTGACGGACTACGCGCTCTTCAACGTGCTGCGTCGCAAGTTCGAATATAAGAGCTGGAATGAGTGGCCCGAGGAGTTCTGTCTTCGCAAGGCCGATGCGATGACGCAGTTCATGAATGAGGCTTCGCGCGAGATCGCGACCGAAGAGGTGGTGCAGTTCTTCTTCGACCAGCAGTGGGGTGACCTGCGTCGCTACTGCGAGGCGAAGGACATCAAGATTCTCGGCGATGTTGCGATCTTTGTGTCGTACGATTCCGCCGATGTGTGGACGCATCCTGAGATCTTTGAACTCGACGAGAAGCGCATGCCCATCCGGGTTTCAGGCGTGCCGCCGGATTACTTCTCGGTGACCGGCCAGCGTTGGGGCAATCCGCTTTACAAGTGGTCGCTTCTCGAAGAGCGTGGCTTCGACTGGTGGGTTGCGCGTATTCGTCGTGCTTTGGCGCTTTACGACGCGATTCGCCTCGATCACTTCCGTGGCTTCGAGGCGTACTGGTCGATCCCCGCGGAGGAAGAGACCGCGCTGAACGGCCAATGGATCAAGGCCCCCGGTCATGCGTTGTTCAATCGCCTGCGAGAGATCTTCGGCGAGCTTCCGTTCCTTGCGGAAGACCTCGGTCTCATCACACCGGAGGTTGACGAGCTGCGCGAGTTCTTCAACATGCCGGGCATGCGCATCCTGCAGTTTGGATTCGGCGATCGCGGCGGTCATCTCTACCTGCCGCACCGCATGGTGCCGAACACCGTCGTTTACACCGGCACGCATGACAACAATACGACGCTGGGCTGGTGGCGCGATGACGTGAACGAGATCGAGCGCGCGAATGTGCAGACGTATCTGCATCCCATCGAGCACGACGGGCAGATCGTGTGGGCGATGATCAAGTGCGCGGCTTCATCGGTCGCCAATACCTGCATCTTCCCGTTGCAGGACATCCTGCACCTCGGCTCGGATGGCCGCATGAACACGCCGTCGCTGCCGGAGGGGAACTGGTCATGGCGTTATCATCGTGACGCGCTGCACCCGGATTTCGCGGCGCAGATGGCGGCGATCATGGAGATGACGGACCGCGATGGCTACCAGAAGCCGATCGAGGGCGACACGGCAGGGCAGCCCACGGACCAGGCCGCACTGCGGGTGGAAGAGGGCGCGACGAAGTAGCTTTCATTGCGCGTCCTGTGCAGAACTCCGCGCGGATGAAGGAGTAGACTGGCGGTATCTTGTTCCAGGAGAACCAACCGCGTGCCTCTTTCCGGTGAAGCAATCCGCACCATGAATTACGTTGACGATATGGCTGTCACTCTGCGTCGCATTCTGACGACGATCCAGGTGCTGACTCCTGAAGAGAAGGCGCGCGTGAGCGAGTACATCAAGAACTCGGACCCGAGCGTGAACTCGGTACTCGAAGCGCTGAAGTAGCTCCATGCCCGTACAGAAGGTTGCGGTGATCGGCGCCGGCGTGGCCGGACGCGCGTTCGCTTTGCGTTGCGCGCAGTCGGGCTTCGACGTTGTGCTCGAAGACGTGATGCCCTCCAAGCTTCGCCGCGCGGAAGACGAGTACGCCGAAGCTGGCGTGAGCGGTGTGCGTTTCGCATTGACGGTGGAAGAAGCTGTCGCCGATGCGGACGTGGCGATCGACTTTGTGCCGGATGATCTTGAGTCCAAGCTGGAGATCTTCTCGCTGCTCGACCGCATGGCCCCTCCGCGTACAGTGCTCGTAACTCCCACACAGACGCTGAGCATTACGGACCTCGCAAGCTGCACCTATCGCCAAGGGAAATGCGTTGGCTTGCGTGCGGAGAGCGGCGACCTGCTGCAGGGGGAAGTGCTCGTGATGCGCTCGCGCTTTGTGGAGCAGGCTGTGCTGGAGGACGTGATCGTTCTCGCGCAGCAGATGAGGCTCACGGCGACTCTTTCCCCCGATGTGGAACAGCCGCAGTTGATGAAGAACGTGCTGCGGCCGGAACTTTAGTCGAGAGCGGACTTCATGCTATGTTGGATCATTCTTCCAGCTGAGAGAGGTTCCATCGATGAAGCCTGCTGTGGCTCTCGCATTCCTGTTTTCTGCCGTTGCTACTGCGCAGTTCAGTGCCACTCCCGGGATCCCGCCTGAAGCGCAGGCTTCTATGGCCATGATGGCCGCGCAGCAACAGGCGATGACGATTCAAAACTCTGCGCAGTTGATGGCCATGGCGATGAACCAGATGATTGGTATGAACATGCAGGCGTCGATGGTGTTCATGTCGCAGATGTCCTCGCTGCATTTGGCCAATCAGCAGAACATGATTTTCATCACGCAGATGAGCAACATCCAGCATGAGCGTGCGATGCTCAACGCGCTGGTGCGCGCGAGGAACCTCTCGATCACGGATGCGTCGAAGGTGCAGGGTGTGATGCAGATGGCTTCGCTCTCATCGAGCCCTGCGGCGCTGAAGCGGATGAACGGACTCTACCGCACAGCGGCGCTCGCCTCAGGAGGTCAGGAAGCTGCGCAGAAGAACTCGACGTCCTCCGCGGAGGTCTCAGCGGCGACTGTAGCGAGTGAGCCGCCTCCGATGATGATTCGGCCAACCTTCGGTAATGCGCTCGGCGTGGAAAAGCCGACGTTCTCCGCAGAGCCGGGAACGGTAAACAAGGGTACGAAGATCAAGTTGAAGAGCGATACGCACTACGCGACGCTGTATTACACGACGAACGGCTGGACCCCTACGACGCACTCTGCAAGGTATCGCGGGCCGATCACGATCAATAACACGACGCATCTGCAAGTCATGGCGATTGGTCCGAACTACATGCGGAGCTCGGTCGAGATCGCAGACTACGAGGTGAACGGCACGAAGTCTGAGCCGATGGAGACGACGACGCAGGTGCCGACGGACGGCATTTTGCGAGCGGGAACGCCGTTACGTGTGTCCTTCAGCAAGGAGCTCAGCAGCAAAGAAGCGGCCGTGGGAGATGACCCTGCGATTGTGCTGGATGATGACTTGAAGTTCGGCGGTAAGGTGATCGCGCCGAAGGGCTCAAAGGTTGTCGCAGAATTGACGAACGCCGATCAGGGGCACGGACTGAGCACGCCCGGAGACCTCGTTTTCGAGGTGCATGGTGTGCAGGTTGGCGAGAAAGTCGTGCCGCTCTTTGGCGGAGAAACGATGGAAGCGAAGGGCGGAAAGAACGCCATCATCAAGCAGGGGATGACAGCGCTGGCGTTTGTAGCGGCGGATACGGATGTGAAGTGACTACTCGTCGTTGGCGATCTTGTAAGGCTTCTGCGAGTAGGCGCGGGCCTCGTTGATGGCGCCTTGTGTGTTGTCGTTCGTCTGGATGGCCTGACGATACTCGTTCACAGCGCGCTCGCGCTGGCCGGTAATGTCGAAGATCTTGCCGAGGTTGACGTGGCTCCAGACCTCGACCCAGCGCGGATCTCCGTCACCGCGTAGAGCGTCGCGGAAGCTGTTCGCGGCTGTCTGGTAGTTGTGCTGCTGCATGAAGACTTCAGCGAGGCGATAGTTTGCGAGCGAAGAGCCGCGGTTATTCTGCAGAGCTTTTTGATACTCCGCGATCGCGCCCGCCTGATCGCCTTGTGCGAGGTCCTGCTGGCCGCGCAGGATGGCGATCTTCACCGCGAGATCAGGCGAGCTCTTGAGCAGCCAATTCTCCGGGTCGAGGATGATGCGGCGCGGTCTGCCAAAGGTTTCGATGGAGTACTTTGCATCGGTGCCGGAGAGGTCCACGCGGCGGTCTTCGCTCTTACCCTCGGTTTCGACGCGCAGTTGCACGGGCATGGAGAAGAGATCAAGGTCCTGCGTGACAGAGCCGACGGTGCGGAAGCCCTTGCCTTTGCCAAGACGGAAGACCGAGTAGTTATTGGTGAACTCCGGCGCACCTGTGCCGTCCAGCCACTGCGAGAAGAAGGCCGTGAGCGGCAACTCGGTGAAATCTTCGGCGACGCGCTGCACCTGCGAGGTACGGATGGGCTTGTCGGTGAACTGTGTGAGCATGCCCCGCACGAACTTCAGGAACGCGTCATCGCCGAGTTCCCGGCGGAGCATGTGGAAGACCATCGCTCCCTTGTCGTAGGTGGCGTCCTGGAACTGCGGCGAGAAGGGATCAACGCGCGCGAGTGTGGTCAGCGGGTCGGTATCGTACGCCAGCGCAGCGGCGGAGGTGTCGGTGATTGCTGCCTGCAGCGCGGACTTGCCGTTCTGATCTTCAAGGAAGAGTAGCTCCGAGTAGCGGCAGAGGCCGTTGGTGATCCACGCGTCGTTCAGCGTTTGGGGCGAGATCATGGAGCCGAACCACTGGTGCGCGACGATGTTGGTGGTGAGGCGCTGACTGGCGGTGGGGCGCAGCGCGACGACCTCAGGACCCCAGTTCGCGCTGACGGAGTCAGTCGGCAGCTCGACCACTTCGAGTTTGCCGGACTCAGCGGGGCCGAAGGCGTTCGAGAGGAACTCGAAGGCCTTCACGGTGTTCATGCCGAGGTCCTGCGCGCGATCTTTGCTGGCCTCGGTGGTGTAGACGCGGACATTCGGAATGCCCGTAGGCGTGACAGGCGCGAGGAATTTACCAGCGACAATCGTTCCGGGCATTCCGGGCTTGGTCCAGTTGAAGGTGTACTCGGTGCGACCGTTGCCTGCGTCTTTGCGATCGACGAAGCCGGAGCCAACGACGCGCTCGTCCTTGGGGACGGTAATGTGCGTCTCTGCGGTGAAGCGGTCGGTATAGAGGCCGGGCATAGCGATGGGGAACCAGCGGCCAGGGTAAAGCAGCACGCTGATCGGGTCTTTGACCGAGACGAAGTTGATGCCGGTGATAGGGCTGGTGTCGGCGTTGGGCGCGCCCGCGTAGGTGAAGGTCCACGTGGTCGAGGAACCTTTCGCCATGGGCGTCGTGAGTGCGATGGCGACGGTGGAGTCGGCGGCGTTGCGCTGCGGCGTGAGTGCGGCGTTCGTGGCGTCGGTGACTGAGGCGACCTGCAGGCCGTTGTTCAGGCCGAAGAGGACGGAGTTCAGATCATCGAGCGCGGTAAAGGTGACGGCGACGGTGGCCTTCAGTTGGCCGCTGGCGGGGTCGAGGTCGGCGTGAATGACGTATCCGGTAACGTCGACCTGCGCGCGCGTCGGCACGGCCGCGTGCAGGCTTGTGAACGAACCAAGGGTGAGCGTGCAAAGGAGGGTGAGTCGCTTGATCATGAATCCTCGGAGCAAGTTCCTGAGCCTGGACTGCCGACTTCTAGGTTAGACGCTACTTTGTCGCACACGGCTTACTTGGTGCGCAAGCGGGGCCGAAAGATAGGGCTTAGGCACTCAGCAGACGCGCAACAGCGTCTGCGACGCGTTCGGTGGCCGTCGGGCCGGTGGTGGTGAGGCTTTCCCGCACGGCGGTAAGTCCCTCGATCTGGCGATCGCGTGCCGGGCCGTCCGGAAGGATCTGCGAAAGCTCGAGCGCTACGTTTTGCGCCGTGAAGCGCCCCTGCAACAACTCGGGTACGAGACGGCGCTCGGCGATGAGGTTCGCCATCGCCACAGGCAGGTTGCCTGCGGCGTCGAGCGGCGTGCGCATCTCCTGCGGGTACTCCACGAGCTTCTTCGCGAGCGCGAAGGTGAGCGACGAGACTCGGTAGACAACCACGAATGGGTTGCCGACGAGCGCGGCAAGCACTGTGGCGGTGCCGCTGGCGACCACGGAGGCGCGCGCATGCGTCATCGCCTCGCGGGCGTCCGGCACGAGCGTCAGACGCATCGTTGCGGCTTCGGGGCCGAAGTACTTCAGGTGCTCGCGGTTGAGTTCCGCGATGTAGGCGCGCAGATCGTCAGGCTTGATGGTCGTGGCGTAGGGCAGCAGGAACTCGAAGCTCGTGTAGGCGGCGGGGTTTTCGGGCGTTTCAACGCCGTTCCAGCCGAGCGTGGTGTGCGCGGCGGTGCTGGCGATGAGGTCGCTCATGGCGAGCTCATGCAACGCAGGCAGGTTCGCCCGAATCTCCTTCCAGCGCGAACCGGGGAGCAGCGCAATCCACGTCTTTGCGGGGTCCAGGCCGAAGCGCTCGGCGTACTCCTCGCGCGTGCTGGTGATCGGCGGCAACTCCGTCAGCGGGTGGCCGACGAACTCAGCCTGCACGCCGCGCTTGGCGTAGAAGGTCTGCTCGAAGGGGAAGATCACCATCATCTTCGCGACGCGCTGCTGCACCCAGCGCAGGCGACTGCGCTTCCATGCCCAGAGCTGAGGGCTGACGAACCAGATGACCGGCACGCCCGCCCGCTTCAGGTGCTTGGCGAGCCGGAAGTTCACGTCGGGGAAGTCGATGAGGATCGCGACATCGGGCCGCTGGCGCTTGATCGATGCGACGAGGCGGCGGTAGCTCGCGTAGATGCGCGGGATGTGGCGCAGGATTTCGGTGACGCCCATGACGGCGACGTCTTCGGCGCGCACGACGCGCTGCTGGCCGGCGGACTCCATCTGCACGCCGCCGAGGCCGGTGAAGCTGGCGCCGGGCAGGCGGCTGGCGAGTTCGCGGATGATCGCCGCGCCGTAGGCGTCGCCAGAGGCTTCTCCGGCGGAGAGAAAGATGCGCGGTTGTTGGGGCGAGGACATTCCTTGTCGAGGGTAGCAGGAAGCCGTTTATCCTAGAAGAGATGGACACACGCGCGCTTTTCGGATTGAACCTGGCTGAACTCACGGAACTCTTCTCCACGATGGGGGAGAAGCCGTATCGCGCGCGCCAGATGTTCGAGGCGCTCTACAAGCAGCGCGTGGCGTCGGTGGAAGACATCACCACGCTTTCGCAGTCGCTGCGAGATCGGCTGATCCACGACGAGCAGACGATTGGCCTGCCGGAGATCGTGCAGACGGCGAAGTCCGTGGATGGCACCGAGCGCTACCTGATGCGCATGGCAGATGGCGAGACCGTAGAGACCGTGTGGATGCCCGACGGTGATGGCGGCGAACGCGGCGATGGCTCCGAGGCTGCTGAAGAAGAGCAGGGCGAAGATGTATCTGCCGAAGAGGCTGTCACTGCGGAGGAGTCGAAGGGTTTCTGGGATCGCCGTATGACTGCGGGACGGCCGCGGTCGAGCTTCGGCACGCTGGCGGCGAATGGATTCCGCCGTGCAACGATCTGCATTTCGTCGCAGGTAGGCTGCGCGGTGAACTGCCAGTTCTGCCTGACGGCGAAGCTCGGCATCAAGCGCAACTTGACCGCTGGCGAGATCGCCGGGCAGGTGGCGGCGGTGCTGAATCGTCACGGCATTCAGATGGGCAAGGACCGCATCAACCTCGTGTTCATGGGCATGGGCGAGCCGTTCCTCAACTACGACCACTTCATCAAGAGCGTGCGTTTGCTGGTCGAGGGCATCGGTATTCCGGAGTCGCGCATGACGGTGTCGACCTCGGGCATTCTGCCGGGCATCGAACGTTTCGCCGCTGAGGAAGTGCGCCCGAAGCTGGCGCTTTCGTTGAACGCGTCGAACGATATGGTGCGTGAAGAGGTCATGCCGATCACGCGCAAGTGGAACATCGCGCAGTTGCTCGAAGCGGTGCTGAAGATTCCGCTGAAGACGCGCGAGTGGGTGACGTTTGAGTACGTGCTGCTCGGCGGCGTGAACGATCAGCCGGTACACGCGCGTGAGGTACTGGCGCTGCTCGCGGGCATACGCGCGAAGGTGAACCTGATCGTGTGGAACCCGGGCCCGGGCATCGCATACACGCAGCCCAAGCCTGAGGATGTCGCGGTCTTCCAGAAGATGCTGATCGACGGCGGCATCGCGACGTACATTCGCCGTCCGCGTGGACGCGACATCTACGCGGCGTGCGGACAGTTGAAGCGCACGGTGGCGGAAGAGCAGCCGCAGCTGGTGTCGATTAGCTAGAGCATCATTTACGCTGGACGCATGAATTCCTTGCTTGTACGTTGTGGCCTGGCGTTAGCCGTTGTGTGTCTGCCTGCGTTTGCGCAGAAGGAAGCTCCCTCTGTCATCACGGTGGATGAAGCGCAGCCCACGGCGCGCATCACGGATGTTGTGTACTCGAAGAAGCATCCGGAGCACATGCTGCTGGGTCCTGCACAGATGCGGGCGTTCTATCACTTCAACGGCGTGCGCAATATGGGCGAAGGGCAGACGATTGCGATCATCGGCGCGCATCACAATCCTGTGATCGAGCATGACCTGATGGTCTTTTCGTCGCGATTCGGTTTGCCGCAGTGCAGCTTCAAGAACAAGTGCCTTACGCAGGTGGCGGTGCAGAGCGGCGATCCAAGCCACTGGAAGCCGACGCTCGGTGCGACGCCGAATGACGACGGCAAGCCGCATAGCTACGGCGAAGAAGAGATGGACATGGAGTGGGCCCATGCGATGGCTCCTGCGGCGCACCTGATGCTTGTAGAAGGCATGACGGGCTCGTGGTCCGATTACAACCTGTGCGTGAAAGCAGCGCTCGAGCATGGAGCGACGGTGGTGTCGTTGTCGCTCGCCGAACCCGAACGTGCCGACCACAAGCAGCTTTATCTCGACAACGAGAAATTCTACAGCGACAACCGCGCAGTGTACGTAGCTGCAGGTGGCGACCACGCGCATACGGCGCGCTGGCCTGCGTCGCTGCCGGAGGTCGTTGGTGTCGGCGGAACCACGATCACCACGAATGAAATGGGCGAGCGTCTCGGCGAAGTGGCGTGGACGAAGAAGTCCGACAAGGAGCATGCAACCGGCACGGGGGGCGGCACGTCGCTTGCGGTGAAGGAGCCACAGGCGCAGTTGGCATACGGCTTACCCGGCGATGAGCTGCATATGCGCGGCACGCCGGATGTGGCCCTCTATGCGACCGGCAAGATCGGCATCGCGGTCTACAACTCCAACGTGAACCCTGAGGGCGGAGAGGCTCCGCTGTGGCACCAGAGCGGTGGCACGAGCGCTGGCGCGCCCATGTGGGCGGGCATTCTCGCGACGGCAAACTCCATGCGCGTGCAGCAGGGCAAGAAGCCGCTCTCGCAGTTTGAGAGCAAGGAGTTTGGCTCGGGCACACTGGCCGCGTTGTACAGCGTAGGGAAGTCGACGCCAAGTGCGTTCATGGACATCACCGAAGGCACGAACGGCGACTGCGGAGATGAGTGCAAGGCCGGACCGGGGTATGACTACCTGACGGGCCTGGGTGTGCCGAACGGCAAGGTGATGCTGGAAGCGTTGGCGGCTCTGCCGTAACCGAAGGAGACTCGTTGTGTCGCAGCCGACTGCGTGGTTTGAGAGGAAGTTTGCGTTCCCGTTGTCGATTGAGGTGTATCCCTCGGTCGTCGAGAGATTGTCCAGCGCCGCGGATCGACTGGCGGAAGAGGTGAGCTCCGTAGGCACATCGCTGATGAAGAAGCCTCAAGGGCGATGGTCGATCAAGGAGCATGTCGGGCATCTGGGTGACATCGAGCCCCTTTGGCTCGCACGCGTTGAAGACTATGTGCAGGGGCGTCAGCAGTTGACGCCCACCGATCTGCAGAACAAGCAGACGGATGAAGCGAACCACAACGCGAGCGAGATCACCGATCTTCTCGAGCGGTTCCGCGCACGTCGTATGCTGCTCCTGCATCGATTGGAAACGTTGCATCCAAGGCAGATCACCGCGATGGTGGAGCATCCACGGATGAAGCTGCCGATGGGCATCGTGGATCATCTGTACTTCGTCGCGGAGCATGAAGATCATCACCTCGCGGTGATTCGTGCGATGCGGGCCTCCCCAAAGTAAAACGCGGAGCCAGGATGAACTGTCTCCGCGTTTATCGTGAGGCGAATTGCGCTACGGGAGCGGCGCTGCGAGGCGGCGTTCGAGGCCGCTTTTCACTTCAGGCCACTCGCTCTTCAGAATCGAGAACCACGCCGTATCGCGGAAGCTGCCGTCGGGCATGAGCATGTGGTCGCGGAAGGTGCCTTCATACTTTGCGCCGAGCGCTTTGATGGCGGCGTGGGAGCGGAGATTGCTGCCGTGGGCTTTGAATGCCACGCGGCGGCAACCGAAGGTTTCGAAGGCGAACTTCAACTGCAGGTACTTTGCCTCCGCGTTGACCTTTGTGCCACGCAGCGGAGGCGTGATCCAGCTATTGCCGATCTCGACGCTGGAGTCCTTGAGGTTGATGTCGAGGAAGCGCGTGCCGCCTGCGATGATCTCGCTGCCATCGGGAAACTTTGCGAAGGTTACCCAGGGCATCATCGTGTGGGCTTCCTGTTGCTCCCATCCTTGCTTGGCCCAGGTTTCCAGGTCTTTGCGATCGAGGATCGGGTTCGCCATGTACTTCCACGTCTGCTCCTCGAGCGCGATGGTTTCTACGAGCGTGAGATGACGCGGGCTCAGCGGTTCGAGGCGAACGTACTGGCCATCAAGAACTGGGGTATCGATCCATTCCATAGCAGTCTCAGGGTACCGCAGAGCGAATGTGCTAGGCGATGCGGCCGCGTTGGCCGATAGCGAGTACGACTTCGGCGACGTTGTCGTAGTTGTGGCGCAGCACATTGCCCTCATGCACGAAGTTGCCGACGATCGGCTCCACGCCGAGCGCGCGGATGCGTTCGAGGTCTGCTTCAATCGGCGTCTGGCCTTCACGCGCGTACTGCTCCAGCGTTGCCGGCAGGATCGGCGCAGTGTTGATCAGCGCGTAGTCGAAGATGCGTCCATGCGCGTGGTTGAAGATCTTCTCGATGTGCTGCGAAGCCGAGAGGCCGAGCGACTCGTTGGCCTGCGTCATCAGGTTGCAGGCGTAGACGCGTGTCGCGTTCGTCGATGCCATCGCTTCGGGGATGCCGCGCACGAGTAGATTGGTGATGAGCGAGGTGTAGAGCGAGCCCGGGCCTATGGTGATCAGGTCGGCTTGCTCGATCGCTTCAAGTGCTTCGGGCATCGGCGCGGCATTGGACGGCTCAAGCAGAAGTTCCGAGATACTGCGCTTCGATTGGGTGATGTTCGTCTCGCCGCGAACGATCGAGCCGTCGTCCATGATCGCGGAGAGGCGCGCGTTGACGGTCGTTGAGGGGTAAATGCGTCCGCGGGTCGCGAGAATCTGGGAGGAGGTCTGCACGGCCTGCGCGAAGTCGCCGGAGATTTCTGTCAGTGCGGCGAGGAAGAGGTTGCCGAAGCTGTGGCCCCCGAGATCGCCATGCTGGAAGCGATGCTGGAAGAGCCGCGAGAGCAGGTGTTCGTCTTCGCTGAGGGCGACGAGGCAGTTGCGAACGTCGCCGGGGGGCAGCATGTTCAACTCGTCACGCAGGCGTCCCGAGGAGCCGCCGTCGTCGGTGACGGTGACGATGGCCGAGAGGTCGTGGATGACACACGGAGCATCCTTGCAGCGCGAATCCTGCGGCGTGGGCGCGCCGGGCGGCGGCGACACAAACCGCTTCAGTCCGCGGAGCAGCGTGGAGAGGCCGGTGCCTCCGCCGATAGCGACAACGCGAAGCGCCTGAGAATGTGCGGTCTGCGACATTGTCGATCAGTGTAGAGCAGGTGGCTGTGGGGAGTTGTGTCGCATGAAAAACCCGTCCACCGCGCGAGCGATGGACGGGTTCGCATTTGGGTGAAGTCTTACGCTTCGGGGTAGAGAAGTTCCGTGAAGCGAGGGTCGTCAGCCACAGGCTCGAAGTCCGAGTCCGAGCGGGCCTGGAAGCGGTTCTGCGCATTGAGGCGGATCGCTTCGGTGAGGTGCTCGATGCAGTGCGAGGTTTCGCCCGTGAGCGAAGCCAGCAGCGCGAGGCCGTAGAAAGCGTAGTCGGCTTCCTTGTCCTTCAGGATGATCTCGTTGAAGTGCTCGCGTGCGTCCTCGTAGTGGCCCTGGTTCAGCAGCGAGATCGCGTAATCGTAGCGCTCCTCGTGCGTGGAGAACTCGGTCGAGCCTTTGCTGATCTGTGCGACGCATGCGGCGATGTACATGCGGATGCGGTCGCCAAGATCCTGCGGCGCTTCGGCGAGCATCTCGTCGAATGCGGCGTGGGCCTTGTCGTACTTGCCGGCCTGCATCAGCTTCAGCGCGCTCTCGTAGAGAGCGAGGATGCTCTTGCGAGCGGCATCGTCGTTGACCACGTCACCGGCGATCGTCTTGCTGGCGCGCTTCGGCTTGACTTCGGCTTTAGGGGTGGTCGACTTCGTAGTTGCGGACTTTGTGGCCATGCTTGAAGGGAACTCGAGGGTTAGAGATAAGGTGCTGTGATCGTCTACAGCGTAATGTAGGGCTGCATCGGTGTTATACGAGGCCAGCAGCCTCGGGGTCAACTCGCGGCGGGTGTCGCGTCGTCGGAGGAAGATTCGTGGCGACCGTAGAGCACCGGATTCAGCGTGGGATCGTTATACATCTTCATCTGACGATACAGCTTGAAGCGGCGCTGGCCCTGCTGCACGGCGGCCCATAGTTCGTCGAGACAACCTGTGAGGTCGTCGCGCTGTTCACGCAGTACGTTCAGGCGGCGGAGATTGCGCTCGCGGTGGCTCGGTTCAGCATCGGCGCGCTCGGCTTCTTCTTCCGTGTGGAAGATCTTCAGCGACAGAATCGAAAGGCGATCGATCATCATGCCAGGCGTTTCGGAGTGCAGCGCGGCGTCGGCGGGTTGAGAGCCTGCTTCGCGCAGAAGCTGCTCATCGATGCGCTCGGCGAGATCGTTACGACGTTGATTGAGGCGGTCGATGTCGTGCTTCACCTCGGCGATAGCGGCGTCGGTCGCATGCGTGTCGCGCGCTGCATCTTCGCGATGCCAGAGGTCGAAATTAGCGCGATGTTGTTGGAGCACGAGTGCGGCGAAGGTGTCGGGCTGCGGAGCCGCGAACGATTGCGCAGCATCATGCCAATGCGCGTTCGTTTGCTGGTGCAGGCGGACGATCTCGGTGGCTGGAAGCATGTCTCGCTTCACAGCATAACGCGACCGCGCACGTTACACTCGGGGAACGAATGCCGGACTCGAAGACAAAGCGTGTGCTGCTCTATCGCCTCGGTTCGCTGGGCGATCATCTCATTGCGATTCCTTGCTACAGGCAGGCGCGTCGCGCGTTTCCCAACGCAGAGATGCGTCTGTTGACGAACATCCCTGTCGCGGCGAAGGCCGCTGCCGCAGAAGCTGTGCTGGGCAACTCCGGTCTTGTCGATGGCTTCGAGACCTACGTGGTGGGCGAGCGCAGCCCGTTGGCGCTGCTGAAGCTGATGTGGCGCATCCGTCGCTATGGCGCGGACACGATGGTGTATCTCGCAGGACCACGCGGCATGAAGGCCGCAGAGCGCGATCGCGCCTTCTTTCGGCTATGCGGCATCAAGCGCATCATCGGGCTTCCGCTGACCGAGGACGAGCAGAAGAACCGCTTGCTGCGCACCGAGGCGGACGGCAAGCCGCTCTATGAAGCCGAGGCAGATCGTCTTGCGCGGTGTGTGGCAGCGGAGTTGGGCGATCCTGTGACGAGCGATCCGGCGAACTTTGCTCCTGGGCTGACGGCGGCGGAACGCGCCGAGGCCGACGCGCTGCTTGCGCCGCTGGCAGGGCGCTCCTTCTTTGCGTTCAGCATCGGAACGAAATCCCAGGCGAACCACTGGGGGCTTGACCGCTGGACGAGCTTCTTTCGCCAGTGGGCGAGCGAGCACCCTGAGAGCGGTCTCGTCGTACTCGGCGCGCCGAATGAAGCGGCCGAGAGCGAAGAGGTCGCTGCCGCGTGGCGCGAAGGCGCTGGCGGTAAGGCATTGAATCTATGCGGCGCATCCTCTCCGCGGGTGTCTGCGGCGGTGATGGAGCGGGCGCGGATGTTCTTCGGGCACGACAGCGGGCCGGGGCACCTGGCGGCCTCGGTGGCGACGCCGGTCATGAGTATCTTCTCCTCACGGAACGTGCCCGGGCAGTGGTATCCGTTCGGTCGCCATGTGCGGGTGTTGCAGCATTGGGTGTCGTGCGGAGCGTGCGGGCTGGAGGTCTGCACTGTTGAGGGCAAGCGCTGCATTCTGTCGATCTCGGTGGACGAGGCTCTGGCGGCAGCGCGCACGCATCTCATGGATACAGCTATCCTAGAAAGACGGCCATGATCGAAGACGTTCACAAGATTCTGCAGTTGCTTGAAGGCGGGTTCTCTGACCTGCACGTGTTGGTGGTGGGCGACCTGATGCTCGACCGCTACATCCTCGGCGAAGTCGATCGCATCTCGCCGGAGGCCCCTGTGCCGGTACTGCGCCACGCGCAGCGGTATGAGCGCCCGGGCGGCGCGGCGAACGTTGCGATGAACCTCGCGGGCCTCGGCTGCAAGGTCGTCCTCGGCGGGTTCTGGGGGCGCGATGCGGAGTGCAATGAGCTGCGCGCGACGCTGGAGAAGGCAGGCATCGACACGGTCGGCGTGGTATCGACGACGCTGCCGACGGTCTCCAAGACACGCATTATCGGCCGCAACCAGCAGTTGCTGCGCCTCGACATCGAAAGCCGCGAGAAACCGTCGGCGGAAGAAGCCGCTGAACTCGAGAAGACCGCGGTTGCGTTGGTCGAGAAGGTGAACGTCGTTGTTCTTTCGGATTATGCCAAGGGCGCGCTGACCACTTCGCTCTGCGAAGCCGTGATTCGCGCAGCCCGCAGGCGCGGCGTGCCGGTGCTGGCGGACCCGAAGACCCCAGACTTTTCCAAGTACAGCGGCGCGACCTGCGTCTGCCCGAACCTGAACGAGCTTTCCGTGGCGACCGGCGTGCCGCAGCATGAACTCCCGGCCCTGATTGACGCCGGTGGCGAGCAGCGCCGCGAGCATGACATCGAGTACCTCGTGGTCACGATGAGCGAGAAGGGCATTCGCGTGCTGCGCGACGGCCCGAGCTTCCACTCGCCGGCACGAGCGCGCGAAGTCTTCGATGTCTCCGGCGCAGGCGACACCGTGATCGCGATGCTGGCCGCCGGATTCGCGGGCGGTCTGAACATCGAGCGTTCGGTGGAACTGGCCAACCTGGCCGCGGGCATCGTCGTGGGCAAGGTCGGCACGGTGCCGATCGCGGGCCACGAGCTGGTGAGCCTGCTGACCCCGTCGATGGGGCTTTCCGGCGCGGACAAGGTGCTGGACCGCCATCGCATGGCGCAGCGCGTGGCGGAGTGGCGCGCTGGCGGAGAGTCGATCGTCTTCACGAACGGCTGTTTTGATCTGCTGCACGTCGGCCACGTCACGCTACTGGAAGATTGCCGCCGCTTCGGCACGAAACTGGTGCTGGGGTTGAACACCGATGCGTCGATCTCGCGCCTGAAGGGGCCGAGCCGCCCGGTGGTCGGGCAGAATGAGCGCGCTCGCGTGATGGCCGCGCTCGCCGCGGTGGACGCAGTCGTGCTGTTCGACGAAGACACCCCGCTCGAAGTGATTCAGGAGCTGCAGCCGGATGTGCTGGTAAAGGGCGGCGACTACTCCGTGGAAACCGTTGTAGGCCATGAGGTTGTGGCTGCTCGCGGGGGCCGCGTGGAGATCGTACCGACGGTCGAGGGCTTCTCGACGACGAACATCGTACGCAAGCTCTCGGCGCAGGGGCCGACCTGCTAGTCGCTTTCGCGACAGCGGTCAGCCTTCGCGGCCGATTGCATGGATTTGTAGAAGGGTAGGTCGGTGGTGAGCGGGCTGGGGCTCGAACCCAGGACCAGCGCCTTAAAAGGGCGATGCTCTACCAACTGAGCTACCCGCCCGACCTGTCTACTAAGGTAACAGGTTCGCGGGAGTGGAAAAGGGGGAACCCTCCTTGCCAATGTATGCCTAGTGACTAGTGCACACGTTGCATTGACTGGGCTTGTCTCTCTCGATAGCCTCTGGGTACGGCTCTGTACTTTTGTGTTAACACCAGAAACAAGCGGCGCGCAGTTGAATCTCGCGGCTCGAGGCTGAAATGGAAAAGGAACCATCCGAACTCGTAGAGGGTGCGCTGCCCGGTGATACGCCGGAAGACGTCGCCGTTCTCTACGCCTGGGCGAATCTCCAGGGGGCCAAATATCGCGATTTCTCCGCATCACGCCGCGAGTACCGCGCGCAGATGCGCCTTCGTGCCGCCGAAGAACAGCGTCAGGCCGAGTCTCTAGCGCAACGTGAAGCAGAAGTGGCTGCGTCCGAAGCTGAGAAGGCGGCTCGAGAAGCCGAAGAAGCCGCACGCCTGCACGAAGAAGCCGCCCGCAAGGCCGCCGAAGCGCAGCAGAAGAAAGATACCGAACAGCAGCACGAAGCCAAGAATCGCGCCCAGCGTCAGGCCGAAGAGATGAGCCGCATTGCGGCCTCCGAGCGTATCGAAGCCGCTCGACGCGCCGAAGCTGTAGCTGCAGCGGAAGCCGCGGCTCGGCGTGAAGCACGCGAGATGGAAGATGCGCGCGTCTCCGCCGAGCGGCAGGCGCAGCGTTATGCCGCGTCGGACGTGCGTCGCCGTGCGGTTTCCGGCTCGAACGTGGTCGGCGGACGCATCTCTGACCCCTATATCGATAAGGCGCACCAGTTGCCTGGCCGCGTTTATCACCAGCCTTCCGTGCCCGACGAAGACATGATGCCGGTGCGTCACTCGCAGTCGCGTGTGATCGTGCCGCAGCTTCGCAGCACCACGGGAATCGACCCTGTCGCCGCCGAAGTGAAGGCCCCGACCAGCTTGTCAGAGGCGGCGATCGTCGCCGCGCGCGGAACCCGCGCCATCGAGCGGGAGCCGAAGGAGAATCCGCAGGCGGCGCCCGATACGTTCTTCGAAAAGCCCCGCCCGGCGCGCCAGGCTGTTTCTGAAGGCTCGACGACGGTGATTCCAATCGCTCCGCGCTCACAACAGTTTCCTCCGGCGCTCTCTTCGCTTTCCTCTCCTGATGCGCCGATCGCGCGCCCGGCAGCTTCGCAGGCTTCGCGTTCCTTGATCGTCACGCCGTCCGTGTCGAAGGCGGAGTACGGCACATCCGGTTTCGTGCCCGTCGCTCCTGCGCCGATTCAGGCCGCGGATGACACGCTGAACACTTCGCGCACCAGCTCGATTCTCGGTCTGGATATGTCGCCGGTAGAGCATGATCCGTCGGAGATCGTGCCGGTAGCGCAGCCGCGCCCGAGCACGCGCACACGCACGGCCTCACGCAACGACCTTTTCGCTGCGGAAATGGAGCAGGCTCCGTCGAAGCTGAGTTCGGGCAAGGTTCCGGTGGCGCAGCCCGTCGTTACCGCAGAAGAGAACGATTCTCCCGGCCAGCGTGCGTACCTGCAGGCGAAGGCCGAGGCGCAGGCGAAGGCGGATGCCGCCCTGGCGCAGGCGCGCCGTGTTCGCGGCTATCAGCCGGATGAGGCAAGCGGCTTCTTCGCAGCTTATGGCAGCGCTCGTGAGCGCGTAGCCAATGCGCCTTCGTCGGGTGCGATCGACATTACGCCGGTGCCGGCATGGATCGAGCGTTCGGACCTGCCGCGCGAGGACGCTCCCAAGGGCGCTCGCGTCGGTTCGGCCATCCCTTCTTCGGACAGCCTGCAGCGCTCCCGCGAACGCGTGGCGTCGCGCTGGTACGCGCTGAAGGGCGTCTTCGATTATGGCGTGCAGGAGCAGATGGCCGAGAAGGCTGCCGAAGAGGAAGCCCGCTCGCGCGAGGTTCCGCTGGTAGCCGTGTTCTCGCTCGCAGGCGGGGTAGGGAAGACCAGCCTCGTCGCTTCACTCGCGC
Organism: Granulicella cerasi; assembly: GCF_025685575.1. Lineage (NCBI taxonomy): Bacteria > Pseudomonadati > Acidobacteriota > Terriglobia > Terriglobales > Acidobacteriaceae > Granulicella > Granulicella cerasi. The sequence goes on along the minus strand of NZ_JAGSYD010000002.1, from coordinate 243,876 downwards.
GTGCGCTTTCCGCGACCGGTGAGACGATTCTGCTGGCGGACACGACCTCGCATGGCTTGCTGCCGTTCTACTTTGGCGCAAGCGAGCTGCTTCCGGAAAAGATGCGCCGCTTCTCGCCGCCGTCGGGTTCCAACGATGCGCCGATCTGCATGATCAGCTATGACGTCATGCACAAGTCCGGCGACCCGGCCTCGCAGGAGTGGTTTTCCAAGGAGATCGCACAGCGCACGGCAGACACTTCGCGTGCGATCTTTGACCTGACTGCGGTCACGCCCTGGGTCGCTCGTCGCCTGGCGCAGATGAATGCGACGGTGCTCGTTCCGTTGGCGCCGGACATGAATTCGGTCATCTCGCTTGGTGCCATCGAAAAGTTCTTTGCGGAGATCAAAGACGGCCAAGGTAAAAAGGTGGAGCCGGTGTACTTGCTGAACCGGTTCGACGCAACGCAACGACTGCACCTGGACGTGCGCGAGGTGATGCGGCAGCAGTTGGGCGACCGCCTGCTCCCATTTGTGATTCGCCGCGCCGCTTCGGTTCCCGAGGCGTTGGCAGAAGGAATGACCGTGATGGATTACGCGACGGATTCTTCGGTGGCAGAAGATTACCGCAACCTGGCGGCATGGTTGAAGGCGCAGAAGGCGCCTGCGGTCCATGCGCAAAAGACCGCACGATGGAGTGAGCAATGACGAGATCTCCCCTGTGGAGAGAGTTTGAGTCCGGCGAAGGATTCTTGCTCAAGGCGCTCAGGTTTCTGATCCTGGGCGGCGGTGTTTTGTTTCTGATGTTTACCGGCGGACTGCCGCTGACGTGGCCGCAACAGGCCGTGCTCGGTTTGCTGCTCGTGCTGGTCGCGATCTGGATTGATCGCAGTTCGAACTCGTACTTGATCACGCTGACACTGATGCTGCTCAGCGTGTTTTCTACGTTCCGCTACGGCTTCTGGCGTATTTTCACGGTCTACAAGTTCTTCTTCGATCCTGACACCGCGCAGACGTGGACATGGCTGGATGCGTTTTTCATCCTGCTGCTGGTGGGCGCGGAAGCCTATGCCTTTTTGATCCTTGCGCTGGGCTACATTCAGACGATCTGGCCACTGCGTCGCACGCCGGTGCCGCTGCCGGAAGATCCTGAACTCTGGCCCGCAGTTGACCTGCTGATTCCGACCTACAACGAGCCGCTGAACGTGGTGCGTTACACCGCGCTGGCTGCGATGAACATCGATTGGCCGGCCGAAAAGCTGAACGTCTACATCCTCGACGACGGCAAGCGCGAAGAGTTCCGTGCGTTCGCGGAAGAGGCTGGCATCGGGTACATGACGCGTGACGATAACAAGCACGCGAAGGCTGGCAATATCAACCGCGCGCTGAAGCGTCTCGATGCACCGTTTGTCGCGATCTTCGACTCGGACCACATCCCTACGCGCTCGTTCCTGCAGCTGACGATGGGCTGGTTTGGCCGCGACAAGAAGCTAGGCATGTTGCAGACGCCGCATCACTTCTACTCGCCGGATCCCTTCGAGCGTAACCTCGACCAGTTCCGCGTGATCCCGAACGAAGGCGAACTCTTCTACGGTGTCGTGCAGGACGGTAACGACTTCTGGAACGCCACCTTCTTCTGCGGCTCGTGCGCTGTGATGCGTCGCGAGGCGCTGGACGAGGTTGGCGGCATCGCCGTGGAGACCGTCACCGAAGATGCGCACACCTCGCTGCGTATGCAGTCGAACGGCTGGAACACGGCGTACATCAACATTCCGCAGGCAGCCGGTCTTGCGACGGAGCGTCTGAGTGGCCATGTGAAGCAGCGTATTCGCTGGGCGCGCGGCATGATCCAGATTCTGCGCACGGACAATCCGCTGCTCTTGCCGGGGCTCTCGGCCGCGCAGCGTCTCTGCTACTTCAACGCGATGACGCACTTCCTGTACGCGTTGCCGCGCCTGATCTTCCTGACCGCACCGCTGATCTACCTGATCCTTGGTCATACGAACGTTCCGGGCTACTGGGCGGCGATCTTCGCGTATGCGTTCCCGCATCTTGTGCTTTCGAACATGACGAACTCGCGCATTCAAGGCCAGCATCGTCACTCGTTCTGGAACGAAATTTACGAAACGGTTCTTGCGCCTTACATCTTCCTCCCGACGATGCTCGCGCTGGTGAATCCGAAGCTCGGCAGCTTCAACGTGACGGCAAAGGGTGGCGTGGTCAATCGCTCGTACTTTGACACGCGGATCGCGCAGCCGTTCCTCGTCATGCTGTTTCTGAACTGCGTGGGCTTGCTCTGTGCCATCCCCCGCTACATCAAGTTCCCGTTCGTCACGGCGCCTCATCCGATCGACTGGATCGTGAACATCCCCGCAAACATGTGGGATGGCACCCATCCCGGAACGATTGTGATGAACGTACTGTGGACGTTCTTCAACATCATGATTCTTGGCGTGGCCACGGCTGTTGCGTGGGAAAGCCAGCAGCGCCGCACGACAGTACGTGTCTCGATGGCCGTGCCGGCTGGCGTGGTGCTTGCTGACGGCAGCGCAATCCAGGGCGTTACTGCTGATCTCTCAAGCGGCGGCTGCATGATGGAATGCGATGGTCCGGTGAACGTGGCCATCGGTGACGCTGTACGCGTGGTGTTCCCGGTGTTGGATGGTGACGCTGTGCTGCCGGCAACGATTGTGGGCCTTGAAGATGGGCGCGTGTTGCGCGCTCAGTTTGATCCATTGACGATCCAGGAAGAGGAAGCGCTGACTATGGTGCTGTATTCGCGAGCCGATACTTGGCTGGGATGGGGTGAAGCCCGTGAAGCCGATCGCCCGCTGCATAGCCTTTGGCGAATTTTGTTGCTCTCCGTGCATGGCCTGCGCCGTACCGCGCGCGGCATGATGCAGAAGCGTTCCAACTCGCCGAAGGGCAAGCTGGCCACGAGCATCACGCCGATGCTACTGCTCGCACTGCTGCTGCCGGGTCTGCATGTGGCTCACGCGCAGGTGCTCGCACCGCGCTCTGTCGCTGCTGACGGCGGTGTCGCCGGACCGAACATGGTCACGGCTCTGAACCCTGCCGCGGCGCTGGTTCCTACCGATGGCGCGCCTGCCCGCGCTGTTCCTGCGGGTCAGTTCGATAACGTCTTCACGCTCGGCGACATCGGCGTGCCGGACACGATCGTGCTGCGCGGCGTGGACGCGTATCACTCGGTTTACTTCTCAGTGCCGCAGACGCAGGTCGTCAAGACGGCGACGCTGAAGCTGAACTATCACTTCTCGCCGGGCTTGCTGCCGATGATCTCTCATCTGAAGGTGAGCCTCAACGGCACGTTGTTTGCGACGATCCCTGTCACGCAGCAGGCCCAGGCGCCTGCTGGCGATCTCACCTCTTCGCAGAAGCTCAACTCCGTTCGCGTTGAAAACAACGCGATGCTCTCAGTGAATCTTGCGATGCCGTCGGAGATGCTTGTCCATAACAACGAACTCACCTTCGAGTTCGTCGGCCACTACACGATGGACTGCGAGGACCCTTCGCACTCGACGCTGTGGTCGCATGTGGATACGACGTCGACTCTGGAACTCGCAGGTTCGCTGCTGCCACTGCAGAACGATCTGAAGATGCTGCCGTTGCCGTTCTATGACTCGTCGGTGAACCTGCATCCTTCGATTCCCATCGTCTTCATGTCTCAGCCTTCGCCGCGCGCCCTGGAAGCGGCTGGCATCATGGCTTCGTGGTTCGGTGTGCTTACGGATTATCGCCCCGCGCGTTTCCCCGTAAGCTTTGGCACGATCCCACAGGGCAACGTCATCGTGATCTGCGATGATCCGTCCAAGTTGCCGACCAGTTTGAGCATCGGCGGAAGCGCTGGCCCGACGGTGGCGATGCGCACGAACCCGAACGACCCCTACTCGAAGGTGCTGGTGCTGACAGGCGACAATGCCGACGATCTTGTGACGGCGGCGCGTGTGCTTACGCTCAGCCCGGAAGGCGCTCTGGCAGGAGACATTCAACGCCTCACACTGACCGAAGCTCCGAAGAAGAGTGAGCCGGATTCTGCTCCGCGCTGGTTGCGTACGGACAAGCTCGTCCGCCTCGAAGACATCACCAAGGGCAACGACCTGCAGGGCGATGGCAGCGTGCCGGTGAACATCTTCATGCGCGTTCCGCCGGACCTCTACTACAGCAACAAGGGCGCGCTCGCGTTCCAGATGGACTACCGATACAACGGTGTTCCGCTGGCCGACGAATCCACGCTGCAGATGTTCATGAACGGCGCGTACGTTTCTTCACCGCCGCTGCCGCACACCGATACGGCTTCGAAGGACCTGCATACAGTGATCCCGATTCCCGTGGTGGACATGCGTCCGTTCTCGAACTCGCTCACTGCAAAGTTTGTCTTCCAACTCGCGGTGAAGGGCAAGTGCCAGGACACCGCGCCGATGAACCTGCAGGGTGCGATCCTCAAGAGCTCGTACCTCGATCTCCGCGGCATCCCGCACTGGGCACGTCTGCCGGATCTGGAACTCTTCTCGAACGCGGGCTTCCCGTTCACGCGTCGTGCTGATCTTTCGGACACCGCCGTCGTGATGCCCAGCGCTCCAGGACTGGAAGAGATCGAACTCTACCTGACGATGATGGGCCACTTCGGCGCGCAGACCGGCTACCCGGTGCTGAACGTCACGGTGACCGACGCCGACGGCATGAAGGACGGTCGCGACTACCTCGTCATGGGTACGATGGATGATCAGCCTGCGATCGGCAAGCTGAACGACACGCTACCTGTACGTATCGACAATGGCGGTCTTCGCGTGCAGGACACGCAGGGCTACTTCGATCCGCTGCAGCACGCCTGGTGGAAGGTGAAGAGCTCGGACCACATTGAGAGCGGCAAGCTCTCCACGCAGGGCGGCATGCCGGACGCGATCATCGAGGGCATCGAATGGCCGCGCGGTTCGGGGCACTCGACGGTGCTCGTGGCTCTGCGCGACAAGTCGATCGCGGCGAACTTCATGTCGGTATTCCTGAAGACCTCGCAGTCGTCCGATATCTCGCAGACGGTGAGCGTGCTGGCAGGGAACCGCTTCGCCAGCTACCGTATCGGCAACCAGAACTACCATGTGGGCTACCTGAACCCGTTCGTGCGCCTCTGGCTGCTCTTCTCGGAGTTCCCGTGGCTGGTCGTTCTGGCTGCGGCTGTGCTCTGCTTCCTGATGGCGGCTCTGCTGCGCGCTATGCTGCGCCGCAACGCACGCCGTCGCCTGCAAGCAAACTCGTAATGCAACCGAGAGCGCCTGGAGATTTTCCGGGCGCTCTCTTTTTTCTGACATCGGCTAAGGCGTAGGTTCTCATCGGATGATGCAGCTTCGATTTGGTTCCCCTAGAGCGAGCGCTCTTCGGCGTGGAGTATCGCTGGTGGCGACGTTGTCGCTTTCGCTGACCTCCGGTTGCCGCGCGCAGAAGCCCTGGCCGCTGTGGAACAGCTACGCGAATCAGTTCATCGATCAGCAAGGGCGTGTGATCGACCACGGCGCCGTAGACCGCACCACCTCGGAAGGACAAGCCTACGCATTGTTCTTCGCGCTCGTTTCCAACGACCGCGCGCGCTTCGACAAACTCGCCGAGTGGACGGAGAATAACCTCGCCGGAGGAGACCTGACGCAGCGCTTGCCCGCATGGAGCTGGGGCAAGGCAAGCGATGGCTCCTGGCATGTGCTCGACGCCAACTCGGCCTCGGACGCTGATCTGTGGATGGCCTACACCTTCTGCGAAGCCGGTCGTCTGTGGCACGTGGACCGCTACAGAACGCTCGGCAAGACGCTGGCCAACCGCATCGCGCAGCAGGAGATCGTGCTGCTGCCTTCGGGCACGACGGTCATGCTTCCCGGATCGCAGGGTTTTCACCCCTCAGCGACCACGTGGTTCCTGAATCCGAGCTACACCCCGCCTTCGCTGCTTGAGTACTTCGCCCGGCAGAATCCGCAAGGACCCTGGGCACAGGTGTTGGCGGCTTTGCCTGAGATCGTACGCACCTCGGGTGGTTTCGCAATGGACTGGATGGCCGCAACGCAGGACGCGGGCATCGGGCCTTCCGCGCCTCCGATGACCGTGGCTACCCTTACTGCAGATCAAAAAGCTCCAACGCCCGTGGGGAGCTACGACGCGATCCGCGTCTACCTCTGGGCAGGCATCGCCGATCCGCACACGCCGCAGGTCTCGCAGGAGCTCGCGAGCTTGAGTGGCATGGCGAATTTCTTGAGCGCAGGTGCTGTAACTCCGCCGCTGAAGGTCGGACCTGAAGGACAGGTTATTGATTCTGCTGCACCTCCGGGGTTTTCTGCCGCCGTGCTTCCGTTCCTGCTCGCTTCGAATCGCAAAGACGCGGAGAAGGTTCAACACGATCGCCTGACCGCGACGCTCGATGAGAAGTCCGGGCTCTACGGTCGTTCCGGTCTTTACTACGACCAGAACCTCGCGCTCTTCGCGTTGGGATATGAAGAGTCCAGGTATCGCTTTGAGGCCAACGGACAGCTCCGTCTAAAGTGGAAATAGTCTCGCTTGTGTGGAAAAATTGGGTGGAAACTTTGGATTTCTGGATTGAACCTCTGATTGCACCAGAATGTGTGAAAAAAACCGGAGCCAAACCACACAAAACAGGGTAATCTCACAGAAACTAACTGAGTAGGAATCCAAACCGGCACTACGGTTTGCACCACAGGTTCGACAGACTTTAGCGGTGAACGAGAGGCAATGACGACAGTTTCGCGCATGCATTTCAGAGCGAAGGGGCTACTGCTCTGTGCGTTGACGATGTCCACCGTCGGCGCATGGGCGCACGCGCAGGATGGCGTGACCACGCAGCTTCTCGGGAAGGCGCACGCGCTGGAAACTCGCGGTCGTATGGACCTGGCCAAGCAGCAGTGGCAGCAGGTGCTTCTCTCAGATCCGAACAACACGGAAGCTCTCGCAGGCATGGCCCGCGCTGCAAAGTCGCAGGGGCACATCGACGAGGCAAATCAGTATCTTGCGCGTCTGCGCCAGATCAATCCGAGTGATCCGAACATTTCTCGCGTCGAGAATATGGGGACAGCGCAGGATTCGAATGTGTTGTTGCGCCAGGCAGGCCAGCTATCGCAGCAGGGGCAGTACGCTCGCTCGATGGCACTGCTGAAGCAGGTTTACGGCAATACTCCTCCGGACGGCGAGCCTGCGCTGAGCTATTACCAGACCGAAGCAGCTACGGAAGAGACGCGCCCTCAGGCGATCGCAGGACTTCGCGCGCTGATGGACAAGTACCCGAATGATCCGCGCTACGCGGTCGCTCTGGGCAAGATTCTTACCTACAATCCGCGCACCCGTGCGGAAGGCCGCAAGCTTCTCGCTCGCTACCCGAATGACAGCGACGCTGTGAGCTCGTTGCAGCAGGCGACCTCGTGGGACCAGGCTGCGGGCGACGCGCGTCGCACGGCCGTGCATCATCAGGCTGCTCCCGCGCAGACCCCGGAAGAGAAGGCCGCGATTGCTGAGCGCTCCGAGATGGGACGCGAGTTGCAGGCCGCCTACGCAGCACTGAACAACAAGCGTTATTCGGAAGCAGAGCAGCGCTTCCAGGTACTGCTCGATAAGAATCCGAACGATGTGAAGGCGCTCGCGGGTCTCGGCTATATCCGCATGAACCAGGCGAACTTCGGCGGGGCGATCTCGTACTTCTCGCAGGCCGAGCAGGCGGGCGATCACTCCGCGGGCCTGGAGAAGGCGCTGGCGGATTCGCGCTTCTACTACACGATGCGCGAGGCTTCTGGCGCTCTGGCAGAAGACGACCTCCAAACGGCGCTCACGCAGTTTCAGGCCGCACTGGCGATGCGCCCCGATGATGACGGTGCGCTCCAAGGCCTCGGCGGCACGTTGCTCAAGGCAGAGCAGGCTGAACCAGCGATCTCGGTTTACACGACGTACACACGCCTGCATCCGCAGGATCTGCAAGCGTGGAAGGGGCTCTTCATGGCCTACTCCTCGGCAAACCAGTTCGATCTGGCGCTGGGGGTGGACCGTCGTATCCCGAGCGGCATTCACTCGCGCTTGATGCGGGATCCGGACTATCTGCGAACGCTGGCCTCGGTGTACTCGGCCACGAACCGCGATATCGAAGCGCAGCGCATCCTGCAGGCTGCTCTATCGCTGCCGTTCCCGGCGGACGCTCGCGGCCTTCGCGCAGATGTGCAGATGCAGTACGCGGCGCTACTCTCAGCAGCTGGTCGCCAGGAGCAGGCTTCGGCTCTTTATCGCGAAGTGCTCGCGGCTGATTCGACCAATACCAGTGCCTGGGTCGGCCTCGTGCAGGCTGATCACGGCATGGGGAATGATGTAGATGCTTTCGCGCAACTGCAGCAGATGCCGGCGGCGAACTATCAGGCTGCAATGCAGGAGCCGGGCTTTGCGACGACCGTGGCTTCGATCTACATCAGCCAGGGGCATGACGATCTCGCGCAGAACGTGCTCGAGCAGTTCCTGAACGCGCAGCAGCAGGCAGGGCAGAAGCCCTTTGTCGCAGCGCAGGTGACGCTGGCGAACCTTTATCTGAAGCATGGCAACACGGAGAAAGCATTCCCGCTCTTCGAGAACATCCTGACGAATAATCCCGATCGCCCGGATGCCTGGAAGGGGCTTCTGAACTCGTTGCACGCGACCGGACATGATCAGGAAGCGTTGGCGGAGATTCAGCAGATGTCGCCGGAGATGCGTCGTCAGCTTGAGGCTGATCCGGATTACCTGCAGACCGTCGGCAATATCTACGCCGCTCTCGGTCATCCGCAGGATGCGATGCGCTTCCTGAACCGTGCACAGGCCCATTACAAAATGATGGGTATGGTCCCGCCGTCAGGAGTAGACATCCAGGCGGCATGGCTGCTCTTCAATACAGGAAACGATAATGCGCTGTTCAAACAGTTGATGATGCTTGGCGGTCGTCGCGACCTGACCGATGAGCAGCGCAGGCAGGTGCAAACGATCTGGGCCAGTTGGGCGGTGCGGAGGTCGCAGCAAGCCCTGGCCGCAGGGAATCCAAGACGAGCCATCGCTCTACTGAACGCAGCAGCCCAAGCATTTCCAAACAATCCAGGGGTACTAAAAGCACTGGGAAATGGGTACGCAGCCGCTGGCCTCCCCAAGGAGGCCATTCAGATATTTAGGGCTCAGGATATGTCGGCCGGATCGGCGGCAGATTATCGTGGCGCTGTTGGCGCTGCGCTGTCGGCGAATGATTTGAAGGACGCTGAAATCTGGCTGCGCTTCGGGCTCAACCAGTATCCGCGTGACTCGCAGCTTCTCGGTTTGGCGGCAAAGTTTGAAACGGCCCGCGGCAACGCGGGCCGCGCTGCGGATTATTATCGCGCGAGCCTGCAGTCGATGCCGGGACCGGATCCCGGCGAAGAGTTGGCTGAAGCGCTGGCCCACGCGCCTGCTCCTCGCACCTTGCCGGATACGGCTGCCCCGCAGGACCTCGCTACGTTGCTCTCGCAGCCGGACGTGCCGCTCGATAGCATGGGCTCTCCCGCGGTTGCGGTGCAGCGCCCTTATCTGCCGAGCTACAACGGAACAGCCGTTCAGCCGCCTGTGATCGTGAACACGCCGACTCGCTCTGCTGCGGTTGCGCCTTATGCCGCTCAGTCGGGCCGTTACGTAAGCCGTCCGACAACACGTTCAAAGAAGACCGCGGTCGTGCCCAGCTATCAGGCGCCTGCGCCGGCTGATTCCTACAGCTATCCCTCCACGACGACGGTTATCAATCCCGCCACCACGGATCAGCAGAACTACATCGTCAACCCGGGCTATCAGGACCCGGCCGCCCGTCGCGGTCAGACGCAGTCCAGCCCGACGATCGGTGATTACTTGCCGCAGTCGGCTGTGACGCCAACTCCGCGCCCTGGTTCTTCGGCTCCGACGCAAGACACCGCCGTCCTGAAGCTCCATGCCGCACCGGGCGGGCCGGTTTACCAGCACTTTGTGCCCGGGGAACCTCTGCCGGATTCGCGTGGTGAAGCTATGCTCGCGCAGGTCGTGTTAGGTGGCGCTCCTCGAAAGTTCGTCGACGTTAAGACCGCCGATTCGGTGCGTTTTGTCGATGGAATGTCGGCTCCCAGCACTGCGGAGATGCGCACGGTTTCCTATGTGCCGCAATCCAGCCAGGAATCGCAGAATGCTTTCGCCAACTTCGGCGTTCCAAAGGCATCGGCATCGCACAAGAAAGCCTCGCGCCCTGCGGTTGGTTCCATGAAGCGCCCGATTGTGAGCCGTCGTGCCGTCACGTTGAAGCCGGCCCCCGTTGAACTCACGCATTCCTATCCGGTGCGCCAGCAGGCAAGCGAGCAGCCGCACTATGTTCCACCGCCTGTGTATGTTCCGGAAGATCAAAATGCGGCTCCCGTAGCTTCGCACTCTGCAGACCGCACGATCACGTTCGCTTCTCCCATCCCCGCGAGCGCTCCGGTCAGCACTCCTCGCACGTTGCGGGGAACTGCAGCGGCTCGCCAGCGCGCTGCTGCGATTCATGCGAACCAGATGCAGGCGCCGGTGGTGCTTGAGGGGGTGAGCCATCCGCCTGTTGAGAACTACACGACCGACAATGATGCCTCGACCGCATTGCTGACGAACGCGCAGTTCAGCGCGGCGTCCGCACAGGGCGCGCAGATCACGCAGCCGAAGCCTTCTGCGGGCACCTCAAGGGCGAACGCGTTCAGCCAGTTTGGCGGAAATGGGCAGCAGAGTGCTGCTTCGCAGGAAGCGACTCCGGGACAGCAGTATCCGCAGCCGCGCACGCGTGGAACGAGCACGCCGCACGCGCGCCGTAGGACTTCAACCCGGACGACGACAGTGCCAGCGCTGCCATCACAGAGCGCGCCCGTGCAGCAGTCGAATCCGATGTCGTATCCGGTTTACCCGCAGCCTCTTCAGAACGAAGGGGAACCGCAGGTGCAATCGACTTATCCGCTGCCTACGCCGCCCAACGACTATCAGCTTCGCCAGCAGAACGTTCCGCCGCTTCGCGGCTACTTTGATCCGCGCGCTTCTCAGGACCCGAAGATGCCGTTGAACGAACGTCAGCAGGCGCAGTTGGATCTCGCGCTGATCGAAGCGGGTTACTCAAGCTGGATGGGTGGCAGCGCCTATGCCTGGTATCGCTCCGGCACCGCGGGTATCGATCGCCTGACAGGGCTTGCAGTTCCGTTCGAAGCATCGATGGCTCTCGGTAAGTCAGCGCGTCTGACATTTGTGCCGAAGGCTGTCTTCCTGAACTCGGGGCAGCTGGTTTTGCCGGATACGCCGGTGGGTAAACCTCTGCTCGGTTCGCTGTATGACAGTGCAAGCACCGCTCCGACGCAGCAGTTCGCAACAGGCTTTGGCGGTGAATTGCAGTTCCGTACGAATACGTTCTCGATTGCCGCAGGATACTCGCCTTACGGCTTCCCGGTATCGAATGCCATTGGCCGTGCGCAGTGGCGTCCGGGCAACTGGCACTTCACGTTGTTCGGTGGGCGCGATTCGGTAAAGGAGACAATGCTCTCCTACGCAGGTATGCGCGATCCGGGCAGCACGACGGGGCAGATCTGGGGTGGCGTTGTCACCACCGGTGGCGGTATCCGCTTCGATTCGGGTGACGAGAAGGCCGGCCTGTACGTGCAGGGCGAAGGCTACGACGTTACGGGTTATCACGTGCTGGCCAACCGCAAGTATGCCGGAACGATGGGCGCTTATTTCCGCGTCGGCAACTGGGAAGACTACGGTTCCTTGAACATCGGCGGAACGATGTTCGGTGAGCACTTCGATTACAACGAGCGCGGATACACTTACGGTCTCGGCGGCTACTTCAGCCCGAACGCTTACTTCCTCGCGGCGGTTCCGGTGACCTGGAAGGGACACTGGAAGGAGAACCTGCACTACGTGATCAATGGCGCGATCGGCATCCAGACTTTCCAGGAAGACAAGCAGTTGTACTTCCCGCTGGATCAGACGTATCAGAATGGCGTACCGAGTCAGGCTTGCACACCGTATTGCGGTCTGCAGGTGAACTCAAATACGGGCGCGAACTACGCGTTTGATACGCAGGTTTCTTACCATGTGAACGAGCACTGGTATGTCGGCGGCTTCATGGCTGCGAACAATACCAACAACTACAACTATGTGCAGGGTGGAGCGTTTGCGCGTTACACCTTCAAGCCGCAGGTGCAGACGGTTGAAGCTCCCACGGGCCTGTTCCCGATCGAAGGCTTCCGCCCGATGCGGGTTCCGTAGCACTTCCTGACCTTTGTGCGACCCATGAGCCCACCCGTTTCGGGTGGGCTTCTTGCATGGGGACGGCCCTCGGTGGCACCGCTGCGGCGGGAGCATCGTGGGAGTCCTATGAGTGCGCTTTCAGGCCGGATTGCGACACAGAACACCGGGCTGTTACCTCACTGCGCAGACTTTGACGACGGCGTTGCGGTAGAAGCAGGGGTGGCTGGTTGACGCGTCGGAGTGCAAGATGAGCCATGTCGGATGATACGGGGCGAGACGCAGGTCGCGGTCTACGTCGTTCTTCAAGCTGAGATCTTTCTGGGCCGAGGACTCCGCAAGCCAGCGATCTGCGAGGGCTGGAGTGATCGAGGCTTCGCCCCCATCTTTTGAGAAGTCGGCAAGCGTACTGCGTTCAGCCCATGCCCGGAAGGTTTGGGCATCTTCGCCGTCGGTGTTGACGTACTTTGCGTCGAGAGCGAAGAGCGCATCATTTGGTGTGTTGTGGCGTGCCCAGAGGAACGCTTGCACCCAGGAATTCGTGTGCGCAGTCTCGGCCCACGGCCACTCTACCTGCGGCGAGGCGGGGAAGGTCGTGCGCGCGATCGCAAAGCTGCCGGCGAAGCAAAGGGCGAGTCCTGTGGCGAGGATCCTGGTGCCGCGGTTTTTGGGGCGGAGATCTCGTCTTTGTGCTCTTGGCTGAGAGTCTTCTACGGAGAGTGTTGAGTCGTGAGTAGGGAGTGGTGGGTCTAGGGCTTCATTCCGTAGGCGCTGGTCTGTGAGCTTCCAGTCCGCGAGCTTCGCGCCGAGGAGCAGCAGCATGACCGCGTAAGTGAAGGCAAAGACGCGGAGCGGCTGCATGCGCGCGACGAGGTGTGTGGCATAGTGCTCCTGCGCGAAGAGCAGGGCGATGAGCGTGGCGATGAGGCTGAGACCGAGGGTTGCGTTGCGAAGGATGCGAACCTGCGATTCGTCCCGGCGTGTGAGGAAGTAGAGGACAACGAGCGGGCCGATGAGGCCGAGGAGCTCATACCACTGCCATTGCGAGAGAAACCAGTAGTAGCGTGAGTAGGATGCGAGGACTTCGGCATGTGGCTCGGGCTGGGCGTGGCGCTCGAGTTCTCTCGCGAGCAGATGTGCGCCGATGAAGAGAGCTGCCCAGCTTGGGAGAGGGCGCGGGCTCCGTGCGGCGAAGACGGCCAGTACCGCGGCTGCGGAGTAGCCCGCCATGAGCGGGTGGAAGATGCCGGCCATCAGCAGGCACATGGCGATCAACCAGCCGTTGGGTTTGCGGCGAAGCGCATAGGCGACGGCAAGCAGGCCAAAGGGCGTGGAGAAGCTGCGACCTGTGACGTAAGGGTCCATCAGCATGAGCGAGGTGCCCGCGATGGGAATGCTCCACCAGGCCGCAAGCAGGGCTGTGCCGGCGAACTGCGCGCGTTCGCCAAATTCGCAGGAGCGGAGGAGTTCCTTTGCGGCGAAGAGCGTGAGAGCTGTGGTGATGAGGTACGCCGCGAAGAGCACGCTGAGCAGTGACAGGTGCGTGAAACGCACGACGCCTGCAAGCGCAGGAGCAAAGAGCGAGAAGCGAAGGTGTTCCGTGACGAAGGCGGAGTCATGCGGGAACAGCGCAGGGTTCAGCAACCACTTGATACCTGCGACGTAGAGTCCGCCGTCTTCGGCGAGCGGATGAAAGCCGTGGGTGAAGAGCACAAGCAGCGTCAGCGTGAAGAGGATGGTGGTTTGCTGGAGGCGGCTCATCGATATGACTTTATCGGGTTTGGGTGTGGTTCGGGGATTTGTGGGCCTACGTCGAATTTGTAGCCTTGGGGACGCAGAAACCGCGAGGGGATGACAAACGAGGCGTGGGTGCGGATCTGGATGAGGCTGACGATACAATGGAAAAGCCGATGAATCGATTTTTGTCTCCCCACCTAAGTGTTGAAGCCGCCTGGAGTTGTGCATGACGCGCGATCGCGTGAAGAGCCTACTGAAGGTCGTTCCCGGGTTCGCGGTGAGCGCGTTCTTTATTTGGTGGACGTATATCCGCAAGCATCCTGATGGGACGCGCGGCTTCGATCCGCATGTGTTCAAGAGCATCCACGTAACGTCGTGGGTGTGGGTTGTGGCGGTGATCGGGTTCACGATCCTGGGCTACGGCACGCGCTGCTTCCGCTGGTGGATGATGCTGCGTCCGATGGGTTCGAAGTTTTCAACCTGCTCACGGGTGCTGATGACGTCGCTTGCGGCGAATAATATCCTGCCACTGCGTATCGGCGACATCATGCGTGTGTTCACGTACGCGCCTGATCTCGGCGTTTCGCCTACGTCGGTGCTGTCAACGGTGATCATTGAGAAGCTGCTCGATGTGTTCACGCTGGCGGTGCTGGTCATGTTTACGATGCACTTCGGGCAGGGTGTTTCGCCGCATGCGAAGCTGGTGGCCGAGTTGTGCGTGGCGATCTCTGCGGGCGGGCTGTTGGTGCTGATCTTCGGAGCCAGGCATCTTCACGCACCGGTGCAGAAGCTGGCCACCAAGACGCAGAACGGCATCGTGGGCAAGATCGAGCATTATCTTGGCCTGGCCATCGATTGCATTGAGAAGATCGGTATCTTCGGCTCGCTGATGCTGATTGTGTACAGCTTCATCGCGTGGGGCTTTGAAGGCGTGATGTACGTGTCGGCCGCGAAGATGATTGGTCTTGCGACGGACTGGGTCGGGCCCTGGCAGGCTGTGGCGGAAGCGAATTTGTCGTTCCTCATCCCGAGCTCGCCCGGCGGCATCGGGCCGTTCGAGTTGGCGTGCCAGGACGCGTTGGTGCGTCATGGGGCGAATGTGAAGTGGGCTGCGACGTACGGTTTGCTGATGCATGTTTGGCTGCTGGCGTCGTTGACGTCGGTGGGTGGTGCGATGTTCTTCATCCATCGCGCGCGTCGTGCGCTGCGCAAGCCGTTGATGGAAGAAGTAGAAGCGTTGCCGACGGCGACAGAGCTGTAAGGCAGAGCGTAGAAAGCGCTGGCGAGAGAACGCGCTGTTTGCGCGGAGTCGTTTGCGCTTCGTTGTGATCGAGACGAGAGAGAAATTATGTACAAGATTTTGCAGCAGGGAATTCAGGCGAAGATTCAGGCGCTGTTGGCGCAGCAGTATGACGTTGAGCTGAAGACGTTGGTGGTGGAGTTGCCGCCGAAGCTTGAGTTTGGCGAGATGGCGTTGCCGGTCGCGTTCGAGCTGGCGAAGCGTTTGAAGAAGGCTCCGCGCGCGATTGCGCAGGAGTTGCAGCCGCTGCTGAGCGAGATCCCCGGCGTAGCTTCGGTGGAGATCGCCGGCGCGGGCTATCTGAACGTGAAGCTCGACCGTGCAGCGACGGCGCAGCGCATGGCTGCGGGTGAGCACGCGAATGTGGGCGGCGATGGATTCCGCCTGATCGAGCACACGAGCATCAATCCGAACAAAGCCGCGCACGTAGGGCATCTGCGGAATGCGATTCTAGGCGATACGTTTGCGCGCATGTTGCGACCAGATGCTTGGAAGCCGGGCTATGCGACCGGCGTGCAGAACTACATCGACAATACGGGCGTGCAGGTCGCGGACATCGTCGTTGCGGTGACGCATCTCGAGGGCATGAATCTCGACCGTGTGCGTGAGTGGATGACCGAGTTGCTGGAGACGAATACGAGGCTCGACTACGCATGCTGGGATATGTATGCGCGCGTGTCGCAGTGGTATGAGGAAGATCCGGAGCAGAAGGTCGAGCGCAAAAAATTGCGGCTCGATACGCTCCATGCGATTGAGGCGGGCAACAACGAGACCGCTGAGATCGCGGAGTTGATTGCGACAGGTGTGTTGCGTCGTCATCTGACGACGATGGAGCGCCTCGGCATCGAGTACGATTTCCTGCCACGCGAGAGCGAGATTCTGCACCTGCACTTCTGGGAGCATGCGCGCAAGCTGATGGTGGAGAAGGGCGTGCTCTACAAAGAGACCGCGGGCAAGAATGCGAATGCCTGGGTGATGCGCCGTGCGGGCGCGCCGCCGCTGGCTGAGGGCGAGGTGGATGAGGACGCGAAGATCCTCATTCGCTCGAACGGTACGGTGACGTATGTCGGCAAGGACATTGCGTATCACCTCTGGAAGTTTGGGCTGCTGGGCCTCGACTTTGGCTACGCGAAGTTCCGCGAGTATGCGAAGCATACGTGTTGGGTTTCAACGACCGAAGGCGAGGACCCGCATCCGAGCTTTGGCCATGCGGATGCGATCTACAACGTGATTGATTCGCGTCAGGATGATCCGCAGGCGCAGGTGAAGGAAGCGTTGCGCGCGCTAGGTTACACGGCCGAAGCGGAGAAGTACACGCATCTGAACTATGCTTTTGTAGCGCTGACGCCGCGCACGGCCGAGGAGCTTGGCTACACGCTGAGCGATGAGGACAAGGCCAAGCAGTACCTCGAGGTGAGCGGACGCAAGGGCTTTGGCGTTAAGGCCGATGACCTGATCGATCGCATGATCGCTGCAGCGCTGGCTGAGGTGGAGAAGCGTCACCCGGAGTTGAGTGCGGATGAGCGTGCCGACATTGCTGAGGCAATTGGCGTGGGCGCGTTGCGCTACTTCATGCTGCGATTCACGCGGAATACATTGATCGCGTTTGATTTCCGTGATGCTTTGAGCTTTGAAGGCGAGACCGGACCGTACGCGCAGTATGCTGCGGTGCGTGCGGCGAATATCTTCCGCAAAGCTGGCCTCGATGAGGACGTGGTGCTCGCGGAGTTTGCGAAGCTGGATGCGTCGGCGGTGCTTGCCGAAGACAGCGTCTGGGAGGTGTGGCTGATGTGCTCGCGCCTCTCGCAGGTGCTGGAGCAGGGCATCGCGCAGGCGGAGCCCGCGGTGCTGGCGAAGTACGCGTTTGTGCTGGCGCAGGGCTTCAACAACTTCTATCACCGCCACCACATTCTGAACGAGACGGACCCCGCGAAGAAGACGGTATTGCTGGCAACGGCAGCGGTGGCGCGGCGCTCTCTGGTGCAGTTGCTGGCGTGGCTGGGCATTCGCGTGCCGGCCGCGATGTAAGGAGTTGTAAGCTGTACGTTCTACGTCGCAAGTCTGACGGTGACTAAGCCTCAGAACGTACAACGTACAACCGCTCCTGACGAACCACGGTTGTTACGAATCTAGCTGGTTCTATGCAAGGCGTGGCGGGGCTTCTAGGCTCAGGGTGTAGCTTCAGGAGCCCTCTGCCATGCGTCTTGCCACGCCCTTCGTTACGCCAATGCTGTTTGCGTTGATGTGCACGGGAACGTGCTCGTGGGCGCAGTCGCAGGCGTATACGCCGGTGGCGAATGGCTCCAAGCAGCTGGCAAACGTGCGTGAGGCGAACGGGCCGGTGAACATGCCGGGTTGGCCGCAGACGGGCGCGCTACGCGATCTTGATCATGCCAAGCAGGGCACATGTACGAGCGTTCGCTATGGCGACATCGTGCACTTCACGCTACGCGTGGAAAACGTGCAGGACGCGCGCAGTGTCTTCACGAATCTGCGTATGGGGCTTGGGGCGCATCCGCATTACAGCTATGCTTCATTGCCGATGCCGGATGCGGTGAGCTTCGGCGGTGGTGGTGTGGGTGTTCGCGATGCGGCGGATTATCAGCTCTATCACTTCAGATTTGAGGTGCCGGATGTGCGGTCGGGGATCTATCGCGTGGCGGGCATTGATGTTCGAGCGAACTACGATCGCGACGCCAACATCGGTGTGGGCATCGACAAGCCGACGCGCGTGAAGCTGAAGAATTATTGCCTTGCGGTGTTTGGTGGCGAGGGTGGAGATCATCGCCCGATGGTCACGGACTTCCGTCCGGACCCGGTGGAGCATCCTGCGCAGCCGCCGGATAGGGTTGTGTTTCCTTAGGCGGTAGAACTTCGGTGGAGCGAACGCAGATTCCTCTGGATGCCGCTGAGATACGAGAGAGCCATGCATGATGCGTGGCTCTTTGTCTTAGCTTGCGTAGGTGCGGACCCACTCGAGGATGGAGCGGACTCCGACGCCGCTCGGGCCTTTGGAGATCCACGGCTTGTTGTCGTCGATCCAGGCCATGTTGGCGATGTCGAGATGAAGCCACGGAGTGTCGCCGACGAACTCCTTCAGGAACATCGCCGCCGAGATCGCGCCGCCGTAGCGGGAGCCGCCGGTGTTCATGATGTCGCCGATGGAGCTCTTGATGGTGTCGCGATACTCGTCGGTGCAGGGCATACGCCAGAAGCCTTCGCCGGAGGTTTCAAGGCCTCTCTGGAAGTGGATGACCGCCTCGTCGTCGTTGGAGAACAGTCCAGCGTTCAACTGGCCGAGCGCGACGCCGATGGCGCCGGTGAGTGTCGCCGCGTTGATGAGATGCGTGGCGCCGAGCGTCTTGGCGTAGTGCAGGCCATCGGCGAGGACGAGGCGGCCTTCGGCGTCGGTGTTCAGCACTTCGATCGTGGTGCCACTCATGGCCTTGAGCACGTCGCCGGGGCGATAGGCGCGGCCAGAGGGCATGTTTTCGCAAGAGCAGATGACGGAGACGACGCGCACGTTCGGCTTGAGCAGAGCGATGGCGCGCATCGCACCGAGCATCGCAGCCGCGCCGCCCATGTCGTACTTCATCTTGTCCATGCCGTCGGCGGGCTTCAACGAGATGCCGCCGGTGTCGAAGGTGATGCCTTTGCCGACGAGTCCGAGAACGGGCGCATTCGCGGGCGCCGGCGTGGGCGGCTCGTAGCGCAGGACGATGAGCGCCGGTGGCTCGTAGGAGCCTTTGGCAACAGCGAGGAACGCGCCCATGCCGAGGTGCTCGAGCATTTGCGTGGAGGAAACATCGCAGTGGAGGCCGACTTCTTCGGCCATTGCCGCAGCGCGCTTGCCAAGCTCGGTCGGGGTGAGGACGTTCCCGGGTTCGTTGACAAGGGCGCGTGCGAAGTTTTGCGATTCGCCGACGATGCGGCCGGCCTCGAACCCGCGCTGGACCTCGGCACGATGCGTGCGGCCGCGCTCGCTGGAAACGAAGGTCAGCGACTCGATGCTGGTGTCCTTGCGGTCTGAGCGGTAGGTGTCGATTTCGAAGTCGGCGATGTAAGCGCCTTCGACGAGTGCGCGTGCGGATAGCTCCACGGGGAGCGGATTTTCCGGCTCATCGGCGAGTGCGCGCTCATTGGGGAATTTGATGGCCAGGTTCCGAATGCCGCGCGGCTTGGCGAAACGAACGGCAGCACCTGCGGCCTTGCGCAGGGCGTGCGGTGATAACGATTTCACTTTACCCAAGCCGACGACGAGGACGCGCTCCGCATCCACGCCCGCGGGCGAGTGCAGCAGAAGGCTCTCGCCAAGAGCGGCCTTGAACTCCCCCGAGCCGAGCCAGTGGGCGGCGCTGCGAGAGAGGGGGTCGCTGGTGGTCATCAGCGCGGGGGATGGCGTGGCGTCTTTACCGGGGGCGATGTCTACGGCGAAAACCGTGAGGAGAGGCGTTTTGACGTCGTGCGATTCCGAGAAAAGAAGCTCAGCGTTCATAGTTCACCATCGTACTCCGAGGTGATGAGGAACGGGCGAACGCGGATCTGAACTTTATGCGGCACTCGAACAGGCTCATGCCGGAGGAGCATAAGGTCCTGGGACTTCAGTGGGAGAAGACCGTAGTTGTGGCCCGCGTCTTCGACTGTCGCTTCGAGCGATGCGTAGAAGACGCGGGCTTTATGTTTGCCACGCGGATGTGTGGTGCTCAGGCAGTAGTCGCTGAGCTTGGAGAGTTCAACAATGGCATTCTGCCCGTGGGTAGTTTCATCCGTTACTTCTTGCCGAAGATCTCACCCATGCGCCGGATCTGCGCGCCCACGCCGCGGAGCTTTTCTTCCAGACGCTCGTAGCCGCGATCCATGTGATACACGCGGTCGAGGATGCTTTCGCCGTCCGCCACCAGCGCGCCGAGGACGAGCGCTGCCGAGGCGCGAAGGTCCGAGCACATGACCGCTGCGGACTGCAGCTTAGAGCCGCCGCGGATGGTGGCCGTGCGGCCGCTGACCGAAATGTTCGCGCCCATGCGGTTGAGTTCGCTGACGTGCATGAAGCGGTTCTCGAAGATGTTCTCCGTGACAACCGAGGTGCCTTCGCACTGTGTCAACAGCGCCATGAATTGCGCCTGCATGTCGGTGGGGAAGCCGGGGTACTCTTCGGTGGTGATGTCGGTGGCGGTAAGCTTGCCGCCCGAGTGCACGCGGATGTTGTCCTTACCCACCTCGAGCTTCACCCCGCACTGCTCGAGCTTGGAGAGCAGCGAGGCGAGGTGTTCGGGGTTGCAGCAGTCAACGTTGAGGTCGCCGCCGGTGATGGCGCCCGCGATCAGGAAGGTGCCTGCCTCGATGCGGTCCGGGTTGATGCGGTGGCGCACACCGTGAAGCTTGGAGACGCCCTTGATGCGGATGGTCGAGGTGCCTGCGCCTTCGATCTGCGCGCCCATGCCGTTGAGCATGGCGGCGAGGTCGGTGACCTCGGGTTCGCGGGCGCAGTTCTCGAAGAGGGACTCGCCGTCGGCGAGAGCCGCGGCCATGAGCAGATCTTCCGTACCGGTGACGGTGATTTTGTCGAATACGATGTGCGCGCCCTTGAGGCGGTCTGCGCGTGCTTCGAGGTAGCCGTGCTCCTGGGTGATCTTCGCACCCATGGCTTCAAGGCCCTTGATGTGAAGATCGATAGGGCGGCCACCGATGGCGCAACCGCCGGGCATGGCGACGCGGGCCATGCCCGTGCGCGCTACAAGAGGCCCGAGGACCAATGAAGAGGCGCGCATGGTCTTGACGATTTCGTACTTGGCAACGGGATCGGAAAGCACGCCGCACTTGACGGTGGTGCGGTGCTGCGCGCGGCCGTAGCCGAGTTCGACCTCAGCGCCCATCGACTCGAGGAGCTTGCGCTCGGTCTCGATGTCGCGGACCTGCGGGATGTTTTCGAGGACGACTTCGTCTTCAGTGAGGATGGCCGCGGCCATGCAGGGGAGCGCGGAGTTCTTCGCGCCGGAAACTTTGATGGTGCCGAGCAGCGGATTGCCGCCGCGGATGACGAATTTGTCCATAGCTAGGACAGTTTACGAAAGAGTAACGAGGAAAGGATTGGCGATGTTGGTGCGGGGAGAAATGGCGATTTGCTTTTGGCATCCTGCGAACCCATGTCTCAGAAATCGAGACATGGGGCACCCGGTTATTGCTGCTCCAAGGCGTCGATGTGGCGTCGCACGAGCAGGAGCGGGACGGCTCCGAAGACGCCGAAGGAGGAGTCGATGAGTCGCCAGTACAGCGGGATGTGGCGTACCGGGCCGGCGATGAATGCCAGGAGAAGAACTGCAGCGCAGGCGATCAGGCTGGCATCCACGAGCCATCGGTTGCGAACGGGGTCGCGGTAAAGTCCGCAGATGAAGATGGCGATGACGAGATGGCCGAAGGCCAGCCAGTCGGTGCCGTAGGCGAGAAAGGGGTAGCGCGGAGGTGTCAGCGAGGGCATCGGCGACGCGCTGCAGCCAGAGGAAGAGAGCGGGGGCGGCGGTGTTCAGGTGCAGTGCCGAGGCGATGCGGACCAGCCACTCGGTTTCATGCACGAGCGGGAAGGCCGTGACGCCGCTGAGCACAAGACCCACGATGAAGATCGTGGACCAGAGGCGGATGGCGCGGAGATGTCGTTTTGCTGCGTTCATGCAGACACGAATTAGCTCGCCTGCTCTTTGGACTTGGGATCAATAAAAACGCTTGGTGGGAATGGCGTAACGTTGAAGCCCCGGTCATGACGCTTATGGCGAAGGAAACGAGGCACCATGTGCAAACTTCCAAGATCTCGCGCGTATAACTCTTCTAGATCGACTCGAAGAACAGCGAATTTTTGATAGTTTGCTACCCCAAACTCATGCCAGCTTGTAAAGGTGTCTCTTTCTAAAAGTGCGAGATCAATCTCACGCGATTTTGCAAACATCTCATCACTCAACCAGAATGACTGCGTGGAAAGATCGAGGATTAGCCGATGGATTCCGCATGGGTCATCTGACTCTTCACCAGAAAAAACGATGTGAATGAGATTATTTGGCGCGACAGGGACAGCAGTCTTGAAGTTCAAGATGAGCTTTTCGATGTATGAGTATGCCTCTATACGTCGCTGCAAGACCTGCTTGTAGTAGTCGTTCTCGTAGTCCTTGTTTTTAGAACGCAAGGCGATGAACGCAGCGCCAGTAGCTGCCACTAACGAGAGCGTCCCTGAAACAGCCGACACAACAATAGCTGTATCGATCATCTCTATCTAGAGCTCCAGTCGAGAGTCTTCAATCGCGAGGCGGACATTGCCGTCGGACTTTTGCAGACGGCGGACGGCTTCCATCTTGTCGACGTTGGCCTTGAGCATCACGACGGCGATGGGGATCGACTTACCTGCGCTCTTGATGGTGCGAATCGCCGTTTCGCGGTCGATTTCGCAGAGGCGCATGAGCACGCCGATGCCGCGTTCGACCAGCTTGGCGTTCTTCATGTGCACGTTCACCATGAGGTTGTCGTAGGTGTAGCCGAGGCGGGTCATGGCGCCGGTGGTGATCATGTTGCAGATCATCTTCTGCGCGGTGGAGGCCTTCATGCGCGTGGAGCCGGAGATGACCTCGGGGCCAACCTCGGCCACGATCGTGATGTCTGCCACCTGCGACAGAGCGGTGTTCAGATTGCAGGTGATCGCTGCGGTCTTTGCGCCGCGTGCGCGGGCGTATTCGGTGGCTCCGACAACGTAGGGCGTGCGGCCCGAGGCGGATACGCCGATGACGATGTCCTTGCGCGTGGGGCGGCGCTTGGCGACGTCACGCTGACCGAGTTCAGGGGAATCCTCGTTGACGTCCGAGGCGGAGGCAAGGGCTTTGGGGCCGCCGGCCATGATGTATTGCACCTGCTGCGGCAGGGTGGAGAAGGTCGGCGGACACTCGGAGGCGTCGAGCGCCGAGATGCGGCCCGAGGAGCCTGCGCCGACGTAGATGAGTCGGCCACCATCGCGGAGCGAACGCGCGACGGTGTCGATGACCATGGCGATTTCAGGCAAAGCTTTCTTCACGGCAGCAGCGATCTTCGCGTCTTCGGCGTTGATGATGCGTGCGATGTCGATCGCCGACTTCATGTCGAGCCCTACCGAGGCGTCATTGGCCTTTTCGGTGGTGAGGCTCTCAAGAGAAGTGGCGCCGGAGACAGGCTGCAGTGGCTTTCCGTTTGCGGAATCTTGGGTCATATATCTGATGCCGTTATGCTTGACGGCCATTCTACTGCATTGGCTGCATGGCTGGCAGGGAGTTGCGCGAAAGAGCGGTAAGATGCGGAATATCCTCGGTTTTCAGGAGATGCGAGATGGCGGTTTGGCGTGGCGGAGTGATGGCAGCGGCTCTGGCGATGGCGGCGATGGGACGAGCGCAGGACACCGGATTGCAGTCACAGGTGGAGGCGATTGCAAAGGCCCATCACGGCAAGGTGGCGCTGTTTGCCGAGCAGGTAGGCGGCGGGAAGTCTGTGGCGATTGACGCGGACAAGCCGGTGCAGACGGCGAGCATCATCAAGCTGGCGATTCTGTATCACGCGATGGTGGAGGTCCGCGAAGGGCGGGCGCACTGGGACGAAAAGATTCTGCTGAAGCAGGGCGAGGCCGTTGGCGGTAGTGGGATGCTGCATTTCTTTGACGCGCCGATGAACCTGACGCTGAAGGACGTGCTGACGATGATGGTGATCGTGAGCGATAACACGGCAACGAACCTGGCGATTGAACGGTTTGGCGTGGGGCCGGTGAATGCTCGCGTAGAGGCGCTGGGGCTGAAGAACACGCACTTGTACAAGCGTATCGGCAAGCCGGCGCTGGAGCCGATGCCGGAGGATCAGCCGAAGTTCGGGCTTGGGAAGTCGACGCCGCGCGAGATGGCGCAGTTGATGGAGACGATTGGCGAGTGCAAGCTACGGCGCGATGTTCAGGGCAAGCTCTTGCCGATGGATGAGGCGGACAAGGCTGTCTGCGCGGTGGGTTTGGAGATGCTGAAGGCGCAGTTTTATCGCGAGACGGTGCCGAGGTATCTGCCCGGCGGCGGCGATCAGAGCGTGGCCAGCAAGACGGGTTCGCTGAACCATGTGCGCGGTGATGAAGCGCTGGTGGAGGGTAAGAGTGGCCCGATGGTGCTTTCGATCTTCACCTACGACAACGACGATGCGAGTTGGACGGTGGATAACGAAGGCGAGATGACGATTGCGAAGCTGGCGAAGGCGATTGTGACGGCGTGGTCGCCGGAGGGCCTGGACGAGAAAAAAATGGTGCCGGGGCTGGGGCTGAAGCCGTAGACGGAGATGGGTGCGAGGCCGTCTAATAGATTGGGCACGTGTGATGGAAGAGCAGACGAAAACTGACGCGAACGCAGAACAGGCAGCACCGCCGAAGCCGGTGGAAGTGCGTGCGAATGGGCTGAGCGCGTGGGTGCGAGATCTCATTTTGATCGTGTTCGTGTTTTCGGCATTCCTGTACTTCTACAGGCCGGTACGCGTGGAAGGCACGAGCATGTTGCCGCAGCTCGAGGATGAGGACCGCTTGCTGATCAATCGGCATGTGGGACTGATTCATCGCGGCGAAGTGGTGGTGTTTCTCTATCCGCACGATACCTCGAAGAGCTACATCAAGCGCGTGATCGCGTTGCCGGGCGACCATCTGAGCATCGACCATGGGCAGGTGTGGGTGAACGGCGACAAGCTGAAGGAAACCTACGTGCCTCAGCGCTTTGAGGACGACCGCTCGCAACCTGAGATGACGATTCCTGAAGGCGAGTACTTCGTGATGGGCGATCATCGCTCGATTTCGAGCGACAGCCGTGACTTCGGGCCGGTGCCCGCACAGCTCATCTATGGGCGTGCGGCGTTTGTGTATTGGCCGATGGATCAGGCCGGGATGGTGCGGTAGCCTTCGCGGGTGTTCAGAGGCGGAGAACCGGCGGGGATAACAAACAAAGATTGCTTGCAATGCAAGGAGCCTCGCCGGGAGCGAGGCTTTGCTGTTGCTGCTTGTGTTGAAGCTAGTAGTGCACGATGTTGGCGAAGGTGGTGGGGACGAGCGATGCGCCGCCGACTAACGCGCCGTCGATGCCGTCCTGCGCCATGAGTTCGCTGATGTTTTCGGGCTTCACTGAGCCGCCGTAGAGGATGCGCGTGTTTTGCGCGGTCTGTTCACCGCAGCAGGAGGCCAACTCGTTACGGATGATGGCGTGAGCGTGTGCGGCGACCTCGGGCGATGCCGTGGAGCCGGTACCGATGGCCCAGATCGGCTCGTAGGCGATGACAAGGCGGCGTGCCTCTGAGGAAGAGATGTTGCGGAGTGCGGCGCGCACCTGGGTGCGGAGCGTCTCTTCGGTCTTGCCGTCTTCGCGCTCGGCGAGTAGCTCGCCAACGCAAACGATCGGTGTGATGCCGTGATTGATGGCGGCCTTCAACTTGAGATTGACGCGCTCGTAGGTCTCGTTGAAGTAAAGGCGCTGCTCGGAGTGGCCGAGGATAACGTGGCGGCAGCCGATGGAGACAAGCATGGTGGGCGAGGTCTGGCCGGTGTAGGGGCCTTCATTCAGCCAGTGCATGTTCTGCGCGCCTGCGCGGACGTTGGTGCCTTCGGAGGCTTCGACGACAAAAGCGAGCGAACTCATGGTCGGGCAGATGATGATTTCGTCGCGCGTGTGCCCTTCGACGAGCGGAAGAAAGGCGTCGAGGAAGGCGAGCGATTCCTTCGGCGTTTTGTACATCTTCCAGTTGCCGGCAATCATGGGCTTGCGCATGTACGAAGAGGTCTCCTGGTTTGCTGCTTTTGTTAGGGGAGATTACGGGGAATGGCGGGGCGATGGCAAGAGGGGAGTGCGTTATTCGGTTGGGTTCGTGGCTCTCAGGTTTGATTCGAGTTGCGAGTCGCGGGTTTCGAGTTGTGGGTTAGACTCGAGACTCGCCACCCGAAACTCATCACTCGAATCAATTAGCAATGCTTGTTGAGAGGTAGAAGCTTGCAGGATTTCCGAAAGCTAGAGGTCTGGTGCCAAGCGCATCAGTTGGTTTTACGTGCGTATCGCGAGACGCAACAACTTCCAAGAGAAGAAATGTTTGGCCTCACGATGCAACTTCGCCGGAACGCTACGAGTGTTGCGAGCCGGATTGCGGAAGGCTGCGGGCGGAATTCGAGTGTAGAGTTTGCCGCGGATTTGAAGCGATCCATTGCTGCGGCAACGGAGCTGGAATACAGCGTGCTTCTAGCGAAAGACCTTGGGCTGTTTGCAGAACATATCGCGGAGGCGCTTTCGCAAGAGGTGATTGCTGTCAGAAAGATGACACTCGGCCTCTTGCGAAAGCTGCAGACTACTTCTCCGTAAGCGCGGCCACACCGGGCAGTGTCTTGCCTTCGAGGAACTCGAGGCTGGCTCCGCCGCCGGTGGAGATGTGCGAGATCTTGTCCGACACGCCAGAGTTGTGGATGGCTGCGACCGAGTCACCGCCGCCTACGATGGTGATCGCATCTTCGTTCTTTGCGAGCGCCTTGGCGATGGAGTTTGTGCCCTTGGCGAAAGCGGGCATTTCGGCCACGCCCATCGGTCCGTTCCAGACGACGGTGGCCGCGTCGGCGACTTCGGCTGCGAAGAGCTTGATCGTCTCCGGCCCGATGTCGAGCGCCATCATCTCGGCGGGGAAGGCCTCGTCGCCGGAGAAAATTTGAGTCTTGGCGTCTGCGGCGAACTTGTCGGCGAGAACGTGATCGACGGGGAGCAGGAACTTCACGCCGCGCTCTTCGGCCTTCTTGATCGCAGCGAGCGCCACGTCAAACTTGTCAGCTTCGACGAGCGACTTGCCGGTGGTCTGGCCCTTCGCGTTGAGGAAGGTGTAGGCCATGGCGCCGCCGATCAACAGCGAGTCCACCTTGTCGAGCATGGAGTTGATGACTTCGATCTTGTCGGAGACCTTGGCGCCGCCGATGATGGCGGCGAAGGGGCGGTTGGGTTCGCCAACAGCCTTGCCGAGGTAGTTGAGCTCCTTCTCCATCAGCAGGCCCGCAGCGGACTGCGCGACGAAGTGCGTGATGCCTTCGGTCGAGGCGTGCGCACGGTGAGCCGCGCCGAAAGCGTCGTTGACGTAGATGTCGCAGAGGCTCGCAAGCTGCTTGGCAAAGGCAGGATCGTTGGCTTCTTCCTCAGCGTGGAAGCGGAGGTTTTCAAGCAGCAGCGTCTGGCCGGGCTCGAGGTTGTTGGCGAGTTCGGTGGCAACTTCGCCGACGCAGTCAGGAGCGAAGGCGACGTTCTCGTCTTCGTCGAGCACGTGGTCGAGCAGCGAGCGCAGGCGATCGACCACGGGACGCAGGCTCATCGAATCGACGTGCTTGCCCTTGGGGCGGCCAAGGTGCGCGGCCAGGATGACCTTGGCTTTGCGACGCAAAGCGTACTCGATCGTCGGCACGGTCTCGCGGATGCGAGTGTCGTCGGTGATCTGTCCTTCTTTGTTCAGGGGAACGTTGAAGTCGACGCGAATGAAGACGCGCTTGCCGGAGAGGTCGAGGTCACGAATCGAGAGCTTTGACATACGAGGAAAGGATAAATGAGTTGGCGGAGGAGAACCCTCCGCCGGTGATTACGGGATGATCGCTTCGGCTTCGATTTCGATGCGCCACTTCGGGTTGAGCAGGGCTGCGACGACCATGGTGGACGCCGGGCGGATGGTGCCGAAGACCTCGCCGTGGGCGCGGCCGATCTCTTCCCAGTCTTCGGCGCGGGCGAGGAACATCCGCGTGCGGTAGACGTTCTCGAAGGTCGCTCCGGCCTGCGTGAGCGCGGTCTCGATGAGCTTGAGCACGGTGCGGGTCTGCTCGGCGGGCGAGAGGTCTTCTGCGCCGACGGGGCCTGTGCCGGAGACGTGCACGGTGTTGCCGATGCGGACGGCGCGCGAGAAACCGATGATCGGTTCAAAGGGAGAGGTGCCGGGGATGTTCGTACGTTCCATGGGAGCGATTGTAGAAGCTCCACAACGCGAACGGGACAGGCGAGTGGCCTGTCCCGTTTCGTCGGTGCTGCGTGTGGCCTAGAGGCCCTTTTCCGCGAGGAAGAGGACGAGGTCCTTGACGCGGTTCGAATAGCCCCACTCGTTGTCGTACCAGGAGATGATCTTGGCGGTCTGGCCGAGCACCTTGGTGAGCTTCGAGTCGAAGATGGACGAGAGCGGGTTACCGCGGAAGTCGCTCGAGACGAGCTCTTCTTCGGTGTAGCCAAGGATGCCCTTCATCGGGCCTTCGGCGGCCTTCTTGATCGCAGCGTTGATGGCTTCAACCGAGATCGGCTTCTCCGCGGTGAAGGTCAGGTCGACGACCGAGACGGTCGGGGTCGGGACGCGGATGGAGAAGCCGTCGAGCTTGCCGGCCATCTCGGGGATGACGAGCTTGAGCGCCTTGGCTGCACCGGTCGAGGTGGGGATCATGCTGAGCGCGGCGGCGCGAGCGCGGCGCAGGTCCTTGTGCGGAGCGTCGAGCACAACCTGATCGTTGGTGTACGAGTGAATCGTGTTCATGAGGCCGCTGACGATGCCGAACTCGTCGTTGAGCACCTTAACGACGGGCGCGAGGCAGTTTGTAGTGCAGCTCGCGTTGGAGATGATGGTGTGCTTGGCCGCTTCGTACTTTTCGTGGTTCACGCCGAGCACGACGGTGATGTCTTCGTTGGACGCGGGCGCCGAGATGATGACCTTCTTGACGGTGGCGCCGAGGTGAGCCTTGGCCTTGGCCGCATCGGTGAAGAAGCCGGTGGATTCGATGACGATGTCTGCGCCGACAGAAGCCCAGTCGAGGTTGGCGGGGTCGCGCTGCGCGAAGACCTTGATGGTCTTGCCGTCGACGATGATGGAGTCTTCGGTAGCCGAGATCTCGTTCTTCAGGTTGCCGAGGATGGAGTCGTACTTGAGCAGGTGCGCGAGGGTCGCGGGCGTGGTGAGGTCGTTGACGGCGACAAACTCGATCTCCGGGTTGCCGATCGCTGAGCGGAAAACGTTACGGCCGATGCGGCCGAAGCCGTTGATGCCAACCTTGACTGCCATGTTCGTTGTGACTCCAGTGAGAATTTGCTGCGAGAACGTACGTCTCGCGACACTCTCAAGGCTAGCAGAGGCCGGTGTGCAGGAGGCCTGGCTAAAGCAAATACGAATAGGAACATTCGGAGAATTTACCGACTCTTCCACTGCACCTCTTTTGCGGCAGTCGGGAGCCGTGTGTTACAAACCACCTATGCGCGAATGGATGCGCGACAAGCTCATGAGACGACGTAGCAAGCGTGGCCCGAACGAATCGGAGTCCACTGGAAAAATCGGGCAAGAGTTGCCTACTAACCAGCCTGCGCCGCTGCGGCCCAGCTATTTGGATACGCCTTCGGCGGCTCCAGTAGAGGATTTTGAGACCGCTGCGGAAGAGCAGGGACTGCAGCCAGTTGAACCGGCTGTGGAAGCTGTTGCTGCGGCCGAAACGCCTGCAGAGACTCCCCAGATCGTTCACGAAACGCAGCCGGAGTCGCTGGCTACGCCGCCTGCGGAGCCTGTGGCTGTGCCGGCACGTTCGCCGCGAGGCTACGTGGTGCTGACGATCGGCCTGCCGGGTTCCGGCAAGACGACGTGGTACAAGCGCCGCGGTGTGCAGCCGCTTTCGAGCGACATGCTGCGCTCGATTCTGTTCGACGACATCACGGAACAGCGTTATCAGGGTCTTGTGTTCTCGACGTTGCGCAGCTTGCTGCGTGCGCGCTTGATCGCCAAGATGCCCTGGAACTACGTGGATGCTACCAACCTCAGCCCGCACGAGCGTCGCCAGTGGATCAAGATGGCGAAGAGCTTTGGCTATGAGGTCCAGGCGGTGTTCTTCGACGTGCCGCTGTCGGTGTGCCTCGAGCGCAACTCGAAGCGAGACCGCCAGGTGACAGACGAAGTGATGCACAAGATGGCAGAACGTCTGCGTCCGCCGGCCTTCAAGGAAGGCTTCGACAAAATCACCGTGGTGCGTGTGAAGGGCGCGGCTGCTGCCGCTCCTGTCGCGGAAACGCCTGCTGTGATGGATGATGGCGCCGAGCATGGCTCTGAAGGCGATGCTGGAGCTTCGGTCGAAGACTAAGGTTTAGAGGAGTGAAATGACGATGGCCGCACGGAGTGTGGAGTTCGCGAATGTGAGCTTCGACACGCCGGGCGGCCAACGCATTTTGCGCGATGTTTCGTTGACGGTGGATGCGGGCGAGACGGTTGCGCTGCTGGGGCGCAGCGGCTCCGGCAAGACGACGTTGCTGCGCATGGTGAATGCGCTGGTGAAACCGACGAGCGGACGTGTGCTCGTGGGTGGCCGCGAGGTGAGCGGTGATGACGTGGTCGCGCTGCGGCGCGGTATTGGTTACGTGATCCAGGAGACGGGACTGTTTCCGCACATGACCGTGGAGCGGAATGTTTCGCTACCGCTGGAACTTGCGCAGAAGGCAGATGCGTCCGCAGTGGAGCGGGCGTTGCAGGATGTGGGGTTGCCACCTGCGGAATTTGCGAAGAAGTATCCGTGGCAGATGAGTGGCGGCCAGCGACAGCGCGCGGGTGTGGCTCGGGCGTTGGTGGCGGGGCAGGATGTGCTGCTGATGGATGAGCCGTTTGGTGCGCTTGATCCGTTGACGCGCGCAGAGATGCAAACGATGCTGCACGCGGTGCTACGCAAGGACGCAAAGACGACGCTGATCGTGACGCACGACCTGGACGAGGCGTTGTTTCTGGCGGACCGTGTGGCGTTGGTCGAGCAGGGGCGTGTGGTGGCTGATGAGCGCGCGGAAGATGTGTTGGCCTCGCAAAACGAGGCGATGCAGGCGTATGTTCGTGCCGCGCGGCGAGCGGAGTTGAGCGCGTGAACGGCTTTCTGCATCGCTACGGAGCGCAGATCGCGCGGCTCACCTTTGAGCATGTGTGGCTGACGGGGTCGGCGATGTTGTTCGCCGTGTTGATCGGTGTGCCGCTGGGGATTTTGCTGACGCGACG
The DNA here is from genome assembly GCF_025685575.1 of Granulicella cerasi. Lineage (NCBI taxonomy): Bacteria > Pseudomonadati > Acidobacteriota > Terriglobia > Terriglobales > Acidobacteriaceae > Granulicella > Granulicella cerasi. The sequence continues at coordinate 212,586 of NZ_JAGSYD010000002.1, read as the reverse complement.
TGAGCGGCTGGCGCGGCCTGTGCTGGTCGTGGCGAATATATTGCAGACGATTCCTTCGCTGGCGTTGTTTGGGCTGCTGTTGCCGGTGCCGTTCCTGGGCGATCGCGCGGCGCGGTTAGCGATTGTGGCGTTGGTGGGATATGCGCTGCTGCCGATTTTGCGCAATACCTATGCGGGGATTCGCGGGATCGACCCGGCGTTGGTGGACGTGGCAAACGCGCTTGGCATGACGAGCGCGCAGCGACTCTTTCGCGTGGAGTTGCCGCTGGCGGCCAGCTTCATTCTTGCCGGCGTGCGGACTGCGACGGCGACGTGCGTCGGCGTGGCGACGATTGCGGCGGCAATCGGCGCGGGTGGCCTGGGCGAGTTGATCTTTCGCGGCGTGGCGAGTGTAGATAATGGCCTGGTGCTGGCGGGCGCTGTGCCTGCGGCGTTGCTGGCGCTGGGTGCGGATGCGGTGTTGGGTGCTGTAGAAAAGAAGTTGGTCATTCGGCGCTCATAGAGCGCATCGCGGAGGAGTAGAGAATGAATCGTTGGGCGTATCGAATCGTCGGCGTTTGTGCATTGCAAGCAGGGTTGCTGCATGCAGCGGATAAGTTGGATCCAGCGAAGTACACGGTCCACGTGCATGTTTCCGCAGCTCAGTACTCCGTCCATGATGCGATGAGCCAAGTGCTGAGTGTGGTGATTGACGGAAAGCACTATGAGCTCGCAGGTGGAACATCGAGCGCGAAGCTTTACTCCGGCTCCGGGAATGGGCTGCTCAATCCCGGTGACTATGTGGCGCGTCTCACGCGAGATGAACACAAGACTCCGTATGAGTCACTTCAGATGTACGAGCTTTTGTTTCCTGATGGAAAGGTGCGAACCTTCACCGTCATTTTGCAGGGTGAGTAATTCATGCGTTGCGCGACAGTGTGGCGTTGGTTCAAGTCGCGGGTTGTGGGTGATGGATTCCGAGTGAACGCGGCTTGTTTGAACCAGCGTTCAGCCTCGAGCTTCCTGCCATCAATGTGTGTGCTGGTGATGTGCATCGGATGTGCACCACCACGGTCGTCGCACGTCGTGGTGGGGGCGAAGAACTTTACCGAGCAGGTGGTGCTGGGTGAGTTGCTCGCGCAGGAGATTGAGGCCGAGGGTGGCGGGCCGGTAGAGCGGCGGTTCTGGCTGGCGGGGAGTTACCTCTGCGAGCAGGCGCTGGTGAGTGGACGCATCGATGCGTATGTGGAGTACTCGGGTACGGCGTTGACGGCTGTGTTGAAGCAACCGATGGACCGCGATCGCGCACGGGTTCTGTCCACGATCGGTCGCGTGTATGAGCAGCGTGACAGGGTGAATGTGGGGCCGTCGCTGGGTTTCGAAGATACTTTTGCGATGGTGGTGCGTGGCGACGATGCGCAGCGGTTGGGGTTGCGGAAGATCTCGGATTTGGCGAAGGTGCAGGCGCCGTTGCGACTCGGTGTGGGGTATGAGTTTGCGGAGCGGCCGGATGGTTTGCCGGGGCTGAACGCAGCGTATGGGCTGCACTTTGCGGGGGCGCCGCGCACGATGGAGTTGGGGTTGCTCTATCGCGCGCTGGCGGCGAAGCAGGTGGATGTCGTGGCGGGGAACTCGACGGATGGGGCGATTCGCGCGATGGGGTTTGTGGCGCTGGAGGATGACCGTCGCTACTTCCCGCCGTACGATGCGGTGCCGCTGGTGCGTGATGATGCGCTTACGCGTTGGCCCGCGATGGGACGAGCGGAGGCGAAGCTTGCAGGAAAGGTGAACGCCGACGAGATGCGGGCGATGAACCTTGCGGTGGAAGCGCAACATCGCGATGTCGGAGATGTGGTCCGTGCGTTTCGCGCGGCGCATGGATTGTAGGTGGAGGTGCGCGTTGAGTGGTGAGTCGGAAGTCGTGAGTACTCAGTCGGAGCCGTGGATGCGGGGAACGCATGAGGAGCTTGATCCGCTGCGGCGTGCGGTGATCCATGCGTTGGAGCAGGCGGAAGAAGATGTTGCACGTTGGGCAGCTGAGTTGAGCGAGGAGCAGATGTTTGCCCGGCCGCATGGGCTGCCGCATGTGGCGTTTCAGTTGCGACACATGGCTCGCTCGTTGGATCGTCTGCTGACGTATGCGGAGGACCGTGCGCTGGATGAGGCACAGCTTGCGGCATTGCGAACGGAGATGGATGCAGGCGCAGCGGCCGAGGTTTTGGCGGAGACTTATGCGGGGTTGCAGCGGGCGATGGAGCGTGTGGCGGCGTGTGATCCTGCGAGCTATGAGGCATCGCGATGGATTGGGCGCAAGCGCTTGCCGACAACGCTGGCGGGGTTGTTGATTCATTGCGCAGAGCATACGCAGCGGCATGTAGGGCAGATGGTGACGACGGTGAAGGTGGTTCTCAGCTAGTGGCCCATTTGTTCGGGCGAAGGTTTCGCTGCCTTCGTGGGCAGGCGCATGATGAACGGCAGTGGCATGAGGCAGGCGATCGATACCGACAGAATGAAAAACGCGTTCTTGTAGCTGAGCATCGTGGCTTGGCGGATCATGTTCTGGTACGCGTAGCCGACTGCGATCTGTGTGGCTTGCATGGCGCTTTGACCGTGACTGCGAGCGATGGCCGCGACCGTGGCGATGTAGTGCGTATAGCCGTAGCTGCCTGCTCCGGTGTTCTCGGCGAGTTGCAACTGGTGCGTCTGCGCGGTGCGTGCGAGGAAGGTGGTAAGTAGCGCCGTGCCTGCCGAGCCGCCGAGATTACGCGCGAAGTTCGACAGCGACGAGATCTGGTTCATCTTGTTGGTCGGCACACCAACGTAGTTGAGCGTGGAGATCGGAATGAAGACCAGAGGCAGGCCGATGACCTGCAACATGCGCCATGTCGTCACCGTGGCAAAGCTGGTGTCGAGCGAAAGACGCGTGAGGTTGTAGAGGCCAGCAGCGGTGGCCGCGTAGCCGATGCAGACGAGTATGCGCGGGTCGAATTTGCCCACGAGGCGGCCAGCGACCAACATCATAAACATCATGACGAAGCCTGCGGGCGAGAGGGCCATACCTGCGCGTTCGGCGGTATAGCCGAGTAGTGTTTGCAGATACTGCGGGATGAGCACGGTGGAGCCGAAGAGCACCATGCCGAGGATGAGTTGCAGGAAAACTGCGGTGCCAAAGTTGCGGTTCTTGAGGAGCTTAAGATCGACGATCGGGTCTTCGTGGTTCCACTCCCAGAAGATGAAGACGACGAGCAGCACGGCCGCAGCGATCGCAAAGCCGACGATGAGTTGTGAGCTGAACCAGTCCTTCTCCTGGCCCTTGTCGAGCATGAACTCGAGGCAGCCGACGCCGGAGGCCACGAGCGCGAGGCCGGCGAAGTCGACGCGGGCACCGCGTGCGGCTTCGCGGCGAGCGACGAGCGCGGGCGGGTCTTCTACCATGCGCGAGCTGAGCCAGAGGGACAGCAGGCCGACCGGCAGGTTGATGAAGAAGATCCAATGCCAGTTGTAGTTGTCGGTGATCCAGCCGCCGAGCGTGGGACCGATGGCAGGGGCGACGACGACGGCCATGCCATAGAGTGCGAAGGCCTGACCGCGTTTCTCTACGGGGAAGGTGTCGGCGAGGATGGCCTGTTCGCTGGGTGCAAGGCCTCCGCCGCCAGCGCCTTGCAGAATGCGCGCGACGATGAGGAACGGCAGCGTGGGCGCGATGCCGCAGAGCAGCGAGCAAAGTGTGAAAAGCGCGACGCAGGTCAGATAGAAGCGCTTGCGGCCAAAGCGGTCGGAAAGCCAGCCGGAGATGGGCAGCACGACGGCGGAGGAGACAAGGTAGCTGGTGAGGACCCATGTGGCTTCGTCCTGCGAGGCGCCGAGCGAGCCTGCGATGTGCGGCAGGGCGACGTTGGCGATGGAGGTGTCGAGGACCTCCATAAAGGTCGCGAGCGTGACCGTGAGCGCGATGGCCCAGGGATTGAACTTGGGTTTCCAGTTTGGATCGTACGCCATGAATATCAGTTTCCTGATATAAGGATATCAGGAAACTGATATGGCGAAGAAATCGGACAAGCTCGAAAAGCCGCGGCTGGTGAGGATTGGGTTAGCGCGCGACCTGATGTTGGGGTTTAAGGCCCGGTTGGATGAAGACTTACAGCCGCTGGGTATTACGACGGCGCAGTTGCGCGTGCTGTGGATGGTGGAGTTGCATCCTGAGGCAAGCGGCGCGGAGATCTCGCGGCACTGTACGATTACGCCGCAGTCCGGGCAGGCTTTGCTGGTGAAGATGGAGGCCGATGGTTGGCTGCGGCGCGTGACGAGTGCTCGGAGTGAGCGCGTGATGGTGGCCGAGGTGACGGCGAAGGGGCGGCGATTGCTCGAGAAGTCGCGTGCGCTGGCCGAGGAACTTGATGCCATCCTGTGGGAAGGCGTAAGCGCGCAGAAGATGAAGGCGATGGAAGAGGTTTTGCGACAGGCGGTGGCGAAGTTGAACGTGAAGGAGTCCTAGGGCCATCCGCAACCCATGTCTCAGAAGCGAGATTTAGGGCTCCCCGTTTGTGGCGGGTTGCGAGCATCAGAAACGGCTGACGAGCGTCAGCCGTTTTCTTTTTGCAATTTGCGGGACTTTAGAGCTTGGCGGGTTCGTTCCAGTGCTTGAAGACGTACTGATCGAGCGGCTTCCGCTCGCGCGGCGTGGTTTCCATCTTCTTGTAGTTATCAGGCAGCGCGTCGGGCGAGCCGAGGTAGCCGATGGCCCAGACGGCTACGGGTTCGAAGTCTTCAGGGATGTTGAAGTTTGCGCGGATGAGCTCGCGGTCGAAGCCTGCCATGCCGTGCGTGTGGATGCCGAGCGCAATAGCCTGCAGGCACATGGTCGCCGAGGCGGCGCCGACATCGTGCTTGGCCCATTCGTGCGGGCGGGGAGCTTCACCGTCTTTGGCGGGCATGAATTTAGCGGCGACGGACGCGACGAGAACGGGCACGGTCTTCACCCAGGACTGATTGCCGGAGGCGAGGGCGTCGAAGATCTTGTCGTAGGTCTCTTCGCCGCGACGGCCGACGATGAAGCGCCATGGCTGGATGTTCGAGGAGGAAGCGGCCCAGCCCGCAGCGGTGAAGATCGTCTTCAGATCAGCGTCGGAGACGGGCTGCTCGGTGTAGGAGCGCGGGCTCCAGCGTTTGCCGATGAGTTCGTGGATGCCGAGTTCTTTCGGAGCGTGCTTGAGGTTTTCGAGGTCGATAGCCATGGGGAGTTGGATGCGGGGTCGGGCGGTAGAGGATGCGGAGAAGCTGAGTGTTGAGCTTTGATTTTGAGCTTCCAACTACTAGCTACTAGCTACTAGCTACTAGCTACTAGCTACTAGCTTCGAGCTGAGAGTCCGGATTCGAGTCGTGAGTGTTGAGCATAAAAGAAGGCCTCCCGTGGGAGGCCTTCTTGGTGGAGCGGTAGGTCAGCCGACGAGGTGGCCCATCTTTTCACGCTTGGTTTCGATGTAACGCTCGAAGGTGGGTTCTGTAGGGATCGTCGCGGAGAGGCGTTCGACGACGCGGATGCCGGTCGTTTCGAGTGCGGAGACCTTCTCGGGATTGTTTGTGATGAGGCGGACGGCGGGGACGCCGAGAGCTTTCAGCATCTCGGTTGGCAGCTCGAAGTTGCGCTGATCCGCTTCGAAGCCAAGCTGCTCGTTGGCTTCGATGGTGTCGAGGCCCTGGTCCTGCAGCTCGTAGGCGCGGAGCTTTGCCATGAGCCCGATGCCGCGGCCCTCCTGGTTTTCGTAGAGGAGGATGCCGGCACCCTCAGCAGCGATCATGCCCAGTGCTTTGTGAAGCTGGTCGTGGCAGTCGCAGCGCAGCGAGTGGAAGACGTCGCCGGTCAGGCATTGCGAGTGAATGCGAACGATAGGCGGCTTCGAGTGGATGTCGCCCATGACGAGAGCGACGCCGGACTCTACGGCTTTGCGCGTCGGATTTCCGGGCGTAACGAGACCTTCGAAACCAAGGATGCGAAACTGGCCCCAGCGAGTGGGGAATTGCGCGTCGGCGACTTTGTTGACGCTTACAAACGACATAACAAAATTATAGATTCGCGAGGATGGCATAGGATTCATCGGCGTGCGCAAGAACAGGGTAGAGTAGAGGCGTGCACGAGATGGACCCCAAGCTGATTTTGATCTCGCTGCTGGTCGAGCTGGGCGTTGCGGCCGCGGTGGCGAGCTCGCTGGCGAGGTCGTGGCGCTTCAAACGGCTGCTGTTGCGGGAGAACCGCTCGGGCGCCGACACGCTGCGGCTGATGGCGTGGATGATCGTGCCGCTCATGCTGGGCGTGCTGGTGCGCGTGCGTGTGCCAAACTTTCTGGCCGCCGATCTATCGTTTCAGGCTACGGTGATCGTTTCGCTGATCCTGGGGCCGGGCGCTGGAGCGCTGGGTGGGCTGCTGCTGGCGTTGCCGGCGCTGGGACATCACGAATGGCTGGCGCCGTTTGTGAACGTCGCCGTTGCTGCATTGTTCGGCGCTTATGGGCGGCTGGTGGACCGTGAAGCGATCTGGGATTTCACCCCGCTGATTGATTTGAGCCTCTATCGCTGGGTGCGACGGACGATGTCGCGGCCGCATCTCGACCGGCAGATTACGTTGCTGGGTTTGATCACGGCCGTGCAGTTCGGCCTGACGGTGATTGCGCACTTTTATCCGCGGCAGTACTTCACTCTGCACTCGAAGCAGTGGGGCATCGACATCCTGGTGTGCGTGTGTGCGCCGGTCGTCGTGGGGATTCCGCTGAAGATCTGGAGCGCGGTGCGGATCGAGCAGAAGCTCGAGGAGCAGTCACGGCTGTTGCTGGAAGCCAGACTCGATGCGCTGCAGCGACAGATCAATCCGCATTTCCTGTTCAACACGCTGAACTCGATCTCCTCGCTGATTCGCTCGAAGCCAGAGCTGGCGCGCCAGATGATCGTGAAGCTGGGCAACATCCTGCGGGCGTTGCTGCGGGAGCGTGAAGCGTTCGTGCCGCTCTCGGAGGAGCTGGCGTTTACGGACGACTATCTCGGCATCGAGGTGGTGCGTTTCGGCGAGAAGCTTCGTGTGGTGAAGGAAATCGCGCCGGAGACGCTGGAAATTGTCGTGCCGACGATGCTGCTGCAACCGCTGATCGAGAACTCGATCAAACATGGGCTCGAGCCGCGCATCAACGGTGGAACGGTGACGCTGCGCTCGAGGCTGGTGGGCGAGAAGTTGCTGCTTGAAGTGGAGGATGATGGTGTCGGCGTCGAGCCGGGGCGCGACATCACGGCGCCGACGAGCGGTCTGGTGCGCGAGGGCTTCGGTATCGGCATGAGTAACGTGCGCGAGCGGATGCAGGTGCTCTATGGCGATGACGCGGTGGTGGATATGGTGAGCCGTCCAGGGCGAGGAACGAAGGTCTCGCTGCTGATGCCGGTGGCCGATGCCATGTCGCAGACCGCACAAGCGAGTCGATAATCGTTATTGACCCTTTGCTAAACTGAACACTCGCGGTGAGGAAAATTTGGCAGAGATAATCAGCATGATTTCGGGTTCAACAGGAGCACCGATTGCCGTAGACCGGCGACCGGCTCTGAATGACCGTCTGCAGCATCGCATTGCACGTCCCCGCGCGGGACGTTCTGAGGGGAATAAGGAAGCTATGACTGAGATTGTGTCGATTGTTGCTCGCGAAATTCTGGACAGCCGTGGAAACCCGACGGTGGAAGCAGATGTGGTTCTGGAAGGCAACGTACGCGGCCGTGCAGCGGTGCCCTCGGGCGCATCGACGGGCGAGCACGAGGCTGTGGAACTGCGTGACGGCGACAAGGAGCACTATCTCGGCAAGGGCGTACTGCAGGCCGTAGAGAACGTCGAGAGCATTCTGGCGCCTGAACTGAAGGGCATGGACGCGTCCAACCAGAAGCTCATCGACGCGACGATGCTGGCGCTCGATGGCACGGAGAACAAGGCCCGCCTCGGCGCGAATGCGATCCTCGCCGTTTCAATGGCGACGGCGCGGGCTGCGGCTGAGGCCTTCGGTCTGCCGCTTTATCGCTACCTCGGTGGTGTGAACGCATCGCTGCTGCCGACGCCGATGATGAACATTCTGAACGGCGGCGCACATGCTGACAATAACGTGGACTTCCAGGAGTTCATGGTGATGCCGGTGGGCGCGGAGTCGTTCTCGGACGCGCTGCGCTGGGGTACTGAGGTGTTCCACACGCTGAAGGGCGTGCTGAAGAAGAAGGGCTACAACACCGCTGTGGGTGACGAAGGCGGCTTTGCGCCGAGCCTGAAGTCCAACGTGGAAGCGCTAGAAGTGATCCTCGAAGCGATTACGCTGGCAGGTTTCAAGCCGGGCGATGACATTGCGATCGCGCTGGATCCTGCATCGAGCGAGTTCTACGACAAGGCCTCGGGCATGTACGTCTTCAAGAAGTCGGACAAGAGCGAGAAGAACTCCGAGCAGATGGCGAGCTACTGGGAGAGCTGGTGCCGCCAGTATCCGATCATCTCGATCGAAGACGGCTTGGCGGAGAATGACTGGAAGGGCTGGAAGATCCTCACCGACAAGATTGGCCGCACCGTGCAGCTCGTGGGCGATGACTTGTTCGTGACGAACTCAAAGCGCCTGCAGCAGGGCATCGATGAAAAGGTGGGCAACTCGATCCTGGTGAAGGTGAACCAGATCGGCACGATCTCCGAGACGCTGGAAGCGATCGAACTGGCGCGCCGCAACGGCTACACGTCGATCATTTCGCACCGCTCGGGCGAAACCGAAGACACGTTTATCGCAGACCTTGCGGTGGGTACGGGCGCAGGTCAGATCAAGACCGGTTCGGCTTCGCGTACGGACCGCATCGCAAAGTACAACCAGCTTTTGCGCATTGAGGAAGAGCTCGGCCAGACCGCGCAGTTCCTCGGCCGCAAGTCGATCAACTGCCAGCAGTAGTTGCTGGAATGCAGTCTTGAGAAACGCCGCCACATGGATGGCGGCGTTTCAAGTTTCAGCGGAAGTAAGAGCACGGAGAGAGTATGCGCAAGGGCGGCCCGGTACTACTGACGATTCTGGATGGCTGGGGACATCGCGTGGAGACGCATGGCAATGCCATCGCGTTGGCGCGCAAGCCGACGTACGACAAGCTGATGCGCGAGTATCCGAGCACGCTGGTGCGCGCGAGCGAGCACTTCGTCGGTTTGCCGGATGGGCAGATGGGCAACTCCGAAGTCGGCCACTTGAACCTTGGCGCAGGCCGCGTGGTACGCATGGACATCGTGCGTATCGACGTGGCGATCGAGTCGGGTGCGTTCTTTGAAGACCCCACGCTGATGCTGCTGATGAACCATGCCAAGCAGAACGGTCGTGCGCTGCACTTGATCGGTCTGGTGAGCGATGGCGGCGTGCACTCGCATCAGCGTCACCTTCATGCGTTGCTGAAGATGGCCGCGAAGGAAGGCCTCGAGCGCGTGTACGTTCACGCGTTCATGGATGGCCGCGATACGTTGCCGACTTCGGGTGTCGGGTATCTCGAAGAGCTTGAGCAGAAGATGCGCGAATATGGCGTGGGCAAGATCGCCAGCGTCAGCGGACGCTACTTCGCGATGGACCGCGACCTGCGTTGGGAGAAGGAAGCCAAGGCTTTCCGCGCGATGTGCACGAAGACCGCGGATGGCGGTGCGTACGCTGATCCGATCGCGCGCGTGAAGGAGTGCTACAACAACGGCGTGACAGATGAGTTCGTCGAGCCGTTCCTCTGTATCGACGAGCAGGGCGAGCCGATTGGCCGCATTGAAGACGAAGATGCGGTGCTGTGCTTCAACTACCGCGCGGACCGTGTGCGACAGATTTCGCGTGTGCTGGCGCGGCGTTCGGGTATCACGAAGAACGCGGGCATTGAACTACCGAAGGCCGATGAGCTGGAGATGGAGATTCCGGCGACGGATACGCCGCAGAACCTGCTCTACGTGTCGATGACGCGCTACGATCCGCAGTACACGATCGCCCGCGTGATCGAGCCGGAGAGCATGGACAACCTGCTCGCGAATGTGATGTCGAAGTATGAGTTGCGCAACCTGCGCGTGGCTGAGACGGAGAAGTATGCGCATGTGACGTACTTCTTCAACGGCGGCATTGAGAAGCCGTTCATCGGCGAAGAGCGCGAGTTGGTGGCTTCGAAGAAGGTCGCTACCTATGATCTCGCGCCGGAGATGTCGGCGGAGGGCATCGGCGACATCGTGACGCGTTCGCTGAATGATTCGGCGTTTGATGTGGTGATCGTGAACTTCGCGAACGCCGACATGGTCGGCCACTCGGGCAAGATTGAGCCGACAGTGAAGGCTGTGGAAGCCGTCGACGCGCAGTTGGAGCGCATCTATAAGGCCGTGCGCCAGGCAAATGCGAAGTGGGTCATCACGGCGGATCACGGCAACGCCGAGATGCTGATTGATCCGGTGAGCGGAGGACCGCACACGGCGCATACGACGAACCCGGTGCCGTTCCTCTATGTGGGCGAGGACGCGAGCCGCTACAAGCTGCGTGAGGATGGATCGCTGCGAGATATCTCGCCGACGATCCTGAGCTTGCTCGACCTGGAGCTGCCGAAGGAAATGACCGGCGGCGATATGCGCGTCGCGTTGTAGGCAACGGCAAGGAACGCAGGAAGGCCCGGAGATGCTCCGGGCCTTCCTGCGTTTGCGCTACATGTGGATCGTGGAGTTCTGCGCGAAGTCAGGGCTGGTCGTCCATCCACTCCAGTCGGTGGATATGGTGGCGGAGGAGTCGCTGCCGATGTTGGGCGTGGTGGGGCGTGTGCTGGTGGGGCAGTACCATCCCCAGAGGCAATACGTTGGCGTGGTGTTCGCTTTATACGCCCACGCAGTGCGGCTCAGGCCCGCGTTCGCCATCGCTGTCTGCACGGACTGCCATTCGCTATAGCCGGTGTTGTAGGCCGTGTATTCGCCGATATAGCCGGGCACGTTGAAGCTGGTTTTGATGGAGTTGTAGTGCGTGATTGCGTTGTTGATTGCGGTCGTCACCTGACTTGCGGTGCAGGTCGTTGGCGTACTCGAGCAGGCGTACACGTGCGTGGAGTAGACAACGTTGCTCCAGCTCTGGCTCGAAGGGGAGACGAAGTCGGCCATGCTCCAGCTTGCGGAGTCGATGGTTTCGAGGAAAAGCATGCGGTTGGCATCGGCGTTGCGCACGGCGGTGTAGAGCGTGTTGTACTGCGCGACGACCTGCGCTTGCGTCCCGCCGACCGGTTCGTTCAGCAGATCGAAGCCTGCGATCGTCGCGGCGTTGCCGAAGTTGGAAGAAGAGTAATGCGTGGCGATCTGTCCCCAGAGCCATGCGGTGAGGGCCTGGTCGGTGGAGCTGGAGAAGTACTGCCCGGTGGAGCTACCGCCCGCGCTGGCCTGGCCTGTGTCTTCGGAGCCGCTTTGCGAGCCGACCGCGCCGTGCATCGAGAGGATGACGTAGATGCCGCGGCTGGCGCAGGCGTTGATGATGTTGTCGAGCACGGTGAAGCCGTCGGTGCGATAGGTGCTCTGCGACGGGCTGGAGAGTGAGAAGAACATGCCCCACCAGATGGGGATGCGCACGACGTTGAGCCCTGCGTTCTGGATGTTGTCGAGATCAGCGGTCGTGATGAAGTTTGTCTGATAGGTGTTGATGAGGGAGCGCTCGGTGGTGACGCCGAAGCGGTTGGAAAGCTCCATCATCATCGTGTACTGATCGGTCGCATAGGTGCCGCCGGAGTCGATCGGCGTCATGTAGTTTTCCATGATGAACCAACCGCCGAGGTTGGTTCCTTTCAACTGCACGGTCGTTCCCGAGGCGTTGACGATGTTTGTGCCGCTGGTGTGCAGCGCGCTCATTTGCGCGTGGACGGTGGTGGCGGTGACGAGCAGGCTTGCAGCGAGCGCGCAGGCCTTGAGGCGTTTCAGCATGATGAGCTCCGGTCTTGCGAAGATGCCCGATCTTCAGGCAGCCGGAACGATATGCCTCGTGTATCGCGAAGGTCTAACTGGATGAACTGATGCTGGTGATTCGTTGCGCCAATCGAGTTTCAGGCGGCCTTTAGCCGATCATCTTCACGCTGTGGTCGACGCCTTTGATAAAGGCGTGGAGCACCTGGCCGTTGGAGCCGACGTGGCGCACGATGGCCTGCTGCGGCGTGAACTCCATGTGGGTGAAGCCGTAGATGCGGTGCGCGTAAGGGCCGCGCTGCGTGTCGGGGATGACGATGTCGTAGAGGTCGGCGCCGCCGGCGCCCGAGCAGACAAAGCTGGTCGGGTGATCTTTGAACTCGAGGTGCTGCAGGTCATGGTCGTGGCCGGCGAGGTAGAAGTGCTGACGATACTTGCGCAGCAGCGGCTCCCACTCGCGGCCCAGGATCGGGTGGTCGCCGTGTCTGCTGTTGGAGAAGATCGGGTGGTGCGCCATCACGGCGGTAAACGGGGCGTTGGTGGGCTTGGCGATCTCGGCCTCGAACCACTGCAGTTGAGCGGCGTGATCCTCATGCGAGAGCGTGAAGTTTGGCGGGATGTTGAAGGCGTGCAGACGCACGTTGGAGTCCAGCGCGATGATGCGAATGATGGGATTCTTCGCCGGATACTCAAAGCTGTACCAGAGGTTGGGCTGTGTCCAGCGCGTCTTGCGCGTCTTCGGGTAGGCAAGCTCGGCGTCGCGCTTGTTGACCGGGTCGACCTGGTAGTCGTGATTGCCCATCACGGAGAAGATGGGCCCGGGGAAAGCTGCGGCAGGATAGGTGTCCTCGAACTGCCACTGCCAGCGCGGGTCGTTCGCTCCGCCGGGGAGCTTGCCGTAGAAGCTGTCGCCGAGGTTGAGCAGGGCGACGGGCGTGAACTTGTTGTCGGCAGCGTACTTTTGCATCTGCTGCGCGACTTGCTTTTGCGGCGCGGTGTCGCCGTTCCATCCCCAGTCGCCCCACATAAGGAAGTGCTGCGCAGAAGGGTCGGGCGCGGGCTGCGCGATCAACTCGTGCGGCGCGAGAGACGCGAGCGCGGAGAAGGCGAGCGTCTGCTTGAGAAAGCGGCGGCGTGAGAGCGGGGCTTCGAGGAGATCCGACATGCTTTCCATTGGATGCTTTGTCAGCTTAAGCTTTGCTGAAGATCAGAGGCTGCGGCGATTTTCGAGCGCTCGAGTCATCGTGACTTCGTCGGCGTATTCAATGTCTGAGCCTGCGGGGACGCCGGTGGCGATGCGGCTGATGCGGAGATTGCTGCGCTGCTTGCGGAGTTCGTCGGCGAGATAGCGCGCGGTGGCTTCGCCTTCGACGGTGGGCGAGTTGGCGAGGATGACCTCCTCGGCTTCTGCGATGCGCGGCCAGAGATTGCTGAGGCGAAGCTGCTCGGGGCCGACGCCGTTCACCGGCGACAGCGTGCCGTGCAGCACGTGATACGCGCCGTTGTAAGAGCGCGTCTTCTCAACGGACGCGATATTGGTCGGCTCTTCAACGATGCAGATCTCGCGCTGGTTGCGCGTGGGGGCGGTACAGTAGCTGCAGGGATCGACATCGGTGATGTTGTTGCAGATGGAGCAGAGGCGCAATGCCTGTTTGAGCGCGCGGATGGCTGTGGCGAGCGCGTCGGCGTCATCGTTGGACGAGCGCAGGATGTGGAACGCGTAGCGCTGCGCGGTCTTGGTGCCGACGCCGGGCAGCTTGCGGAGCTCGTCGATGAGTTGCGCCATGGGCGCGGCGAAGCGGGTGGTCATAGCTAGAAGCCGGGCAGGTTCATGCCGCCGAGCGCGCCTTGTGCGGCGGATTGTTCTGCGGCTTCGGCCTTGCGTGCTGCAGAGTTCACCGCTGCGACGATGAGGTCTTCGAGCATGGTGATGTCGCCGGATGCAGCCTGCGCGGCGGCGGGAGCGATGGTCAGCTTCAGCAGTTCCTTTTTGCCGTTCATGCGAACGGAGATGGCGCCGCCGCCGGAGTCGGCTTCGACAATCGTGTCGGCGAGGCGCGCGTCCATCTGGGCCTTCATGTCCTGTGCGGCGGAGAGCATTTCGCCGAGCTTCGAGAAATCCATGGTGCTCCTTACTTGCGCAAGTCGATGATGTTGGAGACTTCGGCGGAGAAGAGGCGCTTGGCCTCCTGCACCAGCGGATGTTTCTCGGCGAGCTCCGCAGCGGAGCCAGCCTTGGCCGCGCGCGTGGTCTTCTTCGCGGACTTCGACGCGGGTGTACCCGGGAGCAGGTTGAGCTTGAGCGTCGGGGCGTGCTCGCGCAGGATGTTGGTAAGAGTGCGCGTCGCCTCGGTGTTGATGAGGTGCGGCAGCATGGCCTTGGAGAAGGTCGTCTGCACCTCGAGCGAGTCGTCCTTCACGCTGAAGGCGGCGTCTTCGATGGCTTGCGAGGCCGAGTCCTGGCCGGGCATGTCGGCGAGCTTGCCGACCATGGCGGACTGAATGGCGTCGAGGTCGAAGCCGCCGGTGTTGCGGACAGGCTCGTCGTCTTCCGGCTCTACTGCCGGAGGCTCAGGCGTTGCAACGGCGGCTACCGACGCGATGACGGCTGGCGAGGGTGCTTCTACCCGAGCTGGTGTCGCCGCGACAGGCTCCGGAGTAAACGACACGGGTACGGGCGGTGCGGCGACGGCTGCCAGAGGATCGAAGTTCGGGACGAACTCGGGGACAGTTGCTTGCGGCACGAGCTGCGGGCGTTCTGCTTCTGCCGTGACCGGCGGAGCGCTGGGCTGCGGCGTGGGAGCCATGGCGAGCGCGCCGTTGGTCATGGGGCTGCTGATCGGTGTGGGCTCGGGGCGAGCGATCGTGATCGGCGACGGAGCCGCGGAGGCCTGTGGCGTTTTGCGCGAAGCATCTGCTTCGAAGGGAGACTTCGCGGGCGTACCGAAGGCGTTGCCGATGCTGGCAGATGGCGCCGCCGGGGCTGCCGGGCGCGGCGCGGGAGACGGCGTTGCGGGCCGCGCTGGAGCGGCAGTTGCTGCTGCACGTGTCGGCGTTGTGTTCGTCGTCGTAGCAGGGGCCTTGGTGACGCCGAGTTGCGTCAGGATTTCTTCGACAGGGACGAGGCGCTGCACGTGGACCAACTTCAGCAGGCCGAGTTCGAGATGGAAGCGCTGCTCCTGGCGGTAGCCCAGCTCGTCGAAGGTGCGGAGCATGATGGCGAGGAAGCGCGAGAGATCTTCTTCGGTGAAGAGCGCGGCCGAGCGTGCGGCGCGCGAGCGTTCTTCCGGAGAAATTTGCAAGAGGTCCGCGGCGATGCCGGTGGCTTCGGCGTTCGGATCGAGCGTGGTGATCTTGGCGACGACGCAGTTGCGCAGGAAGCGCACGAACTGGCGCGCGATCTGCGTGGGGCCGTTACCGGCGTCGAGCAGGCGAGCGATGATTCCGAGCACGTCGGCGGAGTTGTTCGCGTGGACGGCCTCGAGGGTCTGCTCGTAGATGACGTTCGAGACCGAGCCCATGAGCTCGCGGACTTGCTCGAGTTCGAGGTGCGGCTTGCCGTCGACCACAGGCGCAGACGCGATGGCCTGGTCCATGATCGAGAGCGCGTCGCGCATGGAGCCGTCGCCGGCTTCGGCGAGCAGCGCAAGCGTGGCGCCGTCGATCAGGATGTTCTCGTCGATGGAGATCTTCGTCAGCTGACCGACGATGTCTTCGATCTTGACGGCGTGGAAACTGAAGTGCTGGCAACGCGAGCGAATCGTCTGCGGAATGTTCTCGGGCTCGGTCGTCGCGAACATGAAGACGATGTGGTCGGGTGGCTCCTCGAGCGTCTTGAGCAAAGCGTTGAAGGCGGCATCGGTGATCTGATGGGCTTCGTCGAGGATGATGATCTTGAACTTGTCGCGCGCGGGGCGATAGCGCGCAGCGTCGCGTAGTTCGCGGACTTCGTCGATACCGCGATTCGTAGCGGCATCGATCTCGATGACGTCGACCGAAGCGCTCTGACGGATTTCAAGGCAGCTTTCGCAGGCGTTGCAGGGCTCTGGCGTAGGGCGTTGCGGCGTGCCCACTTCCGTGCGGCAGTTGAGCGCGGAAGCCAGGATGCGCGCGATGGTCGTCTTACCGATGCCGCGGTGGCCGGAGAATATGTAGCCGTGCGCGATGCGGCCCTGCGATAGCGCGTTCAGCAGCGTGCGCGTGACGTGGTCTTGCCCGACGACGTCGGAGAAGCTGAGCGGACGGTACTTGCGAGCTAGGACTTGATAGGCCATCGACGAGGTTGATTGTATCGCCGCGAGGAGTGGAAACGGGAGGTGGCGCCGAAGTCGTTTTAACGGAAAAAGGTGCCGACGTAGGCGGCGATAGCGGCCTTGAACTCGCGGACGACGGCGGGTTTCGTAACGGCGGTCGCGTCGGGGTAAAGCTGCATCATGCCGCTAACAATCTGCAGCAAAACGAGCACGTGCAGTTCAGCGGCATCATGGCCCAGCGAGGGGACGCGACGTTGCAGGGCATCGATGAGCGAGGCGCGGAAGGCCTTCTTGGCCGAGGCACTACGGCGGAGCTTTACCGGAGCATTCTGCAGTTGCAGATAGGCCGGATGGGCGGTGAGGAAGTCCAGGAAGCGGTCGATGAAGCGCGTGGAGAAGGCCTTGGCGTCGAGCGTTTCGATCTCAGCGAAGAGCGGCTGCCAATGCGACTCGATCTGCGCGCCGTAGATGTCGAGGAGCGCCAGGGCGAGCGCCTTCTTGTCAGGGAAGTAGCTGTAAAGCGAGCCGATAGAAGAGCCGGCGGCTTCGGCGACCTCGGTCATCGTAGTGGCTTCAAATCCGCGCGCGGCGAAGAGGTCTTCGGCCACTTGAAGGATGGCCTGCACGCGCAGCGTAGAGCGCTCCTGCTGGGGCGCGCGGCGTGACGGATTTGACGAACGTGAGGCCATCCTCGTATTTTAGCGATAGAAATATGAGGGTGTACTCATGTTCAGAAAGCGAGTGTGGCGATGAGCGAGCAGTTGGTGTTGGACATGAAGAAAACGGCGCTGGTGTTGATCGATCTGCAGGGTGGGATCGTGGGGCGCGATGTGAAGCCTTACCCGGCGATGGAGATCGTGGCGCGTTGCCGTGAGATGGCGGATGCGTTTCGCGCGAAGGGCGCGCCGGTGGTGTATGTTCGCGTGCTGATGACGGATTTTCTGAAGCTTGCCACGGACGAAGTGATGCAGCTTCCTCCGGAGATTCCGGCAGCGGCCAGCGAGATCGTCGAAGCCGCAGGCAAGCAGGAAGGCGATCTGCTGATCACCAAGCGGCATTGGGGCGCGTTTGCGGGAACGGAGCTGGAGCAGGAGCTACGCGGCCGCGGTGTGGAGAAGATCGTAATCGCCGGCATCGCAACGAACCTCGGCGTGGAGAGCGCTGTACGTCAGGGAACCGGTCTGGGCTTCAACTTTGTCACGGTGAGCGACGCGTGCAGCACGTTCTCGGCGGAGATGCAGGAATTTGCGTTGAAGTACATCTTCCCGCGTTTGTCGCGTGTGCGAACGACGTCGCAGGTGCTGGAAGCGATCGGTAACTGAGCGGGAGTGACTCCTTGCAGGGCTTTAGCGGAGGGCGATGACAACCTGCGGCGTGCTTCGGGCGTCGGAGTTAAGCATGAAGAAGATTCTGCTGTGTCTCGCCCTGATGTTCGCGTTCCTGGCGCCTGTGGCGCAGAAGGCTGATGCGCAGTACTACCATCGGCGCTACTATCGCCACCACTACTATCACCGATATCACCACCGGTACTACCGGCACCACTACTACCATCACCGCTGCTATCGCTGCCGTTAGCCGATAGTTTTTGACTTAGCCGCTTGCCTCGCGAAGAGGCGATTGCGGCGCTTGACCTCGGCCTCGGAGTACATGGTTCCTCGGCACTGCGGCGCACCGCAGTAGCAGTCGGCCACGTCTTCGAGGTCGCTGTCGTACAGGTTGTATTCGTAGAGCAGCTCTTCGCCCGCGGCGATATCGCGGATGGCGCTGACGTAGATGCGGCCTTCGAGCTCTTCGGTTTCGCAGTTCGGATTGCACGAATGATTGATGAACATCGCGGTGCTGAAGCCGTCGATGACATCTCCGTCTTTGCCGAAGCCAAAGAGGTACGTGACGACGCGATTCTCATAGCGCAGGTCCGCTACGCCCTTGGCGATCCGTTCGCCGTCGTACTCCAGTACGCGCTGTCCGCGACGAATGGGGTCGAGCGTGATGCAGCCCGCCGCGTGGATGTCGGACGAACGAATGAGCAGGCGAGGCGAGGCGGTAAGCTTGGGTTTTTGCGGCATCTTGCTGAGGAGTGTAGCAGGCGTTGTGCTGAGGAACGAAGTTTCGCGTCTAATAGAGTTGAGGTGCGAGGACAAAGTTGATGCGCGTGCGGAAGGCCATGCTGGCGGTGATGTTGGGTGCGGGAGCGGCCGCGATGAAGGCACAGGAAAAGACGCCCGCAACAGACCCGAACTCTGTTCCCGCGTCGCAGCGTTTTCCGTTTCAGGGTGACAGCGCGCCCGCGAACGATGGGCCGCAACAAAAGAAGGACGTAACGCAACAGCCCGCGAAGCCTGACGCACCAACGGCTGATCCGAATGCAGTGCCGGCATCGCAGCGATTCCCGTATCAGGGCGACAGCTCGCCTGACACGTCGGCGAAGGACGGTGCTGCGAGTTCGTCTTCGTCAAGTTCGTCTTCGTCGTCGAGCTCTTCGTCTGGTTCGTCCTCGTCAGGATCATCTTCATCGCCGCTGTCCGACCTCCCTCCGAACCCGGATGATGTGAATTCGGACACGCCGCCTGCGCCGAAGCGGAACATGCATCGCAAGCCGGAGCCACCTCCGAAGGAGACGGGCGAGGTCGAGGCAGAGGACCTTCAGGTGGCGCACTTTTATCAGCAGGACGGCAACTTCCGCGGCGCGTATCTGCGCGCGCAACATGCGGTATCGCTCGTGCCTGAGGACGCGGACGCGCATCTGGCCGTGGGGCTGGCTGCGCGGAGAATCGGCAAACTGGATGAGGCGCTGAAGGAGTTCAAGAAGACGCTGGAGTTGGACCCGGTGCCGAAGACTCGCAAGGAAGCGCAGGAAGCGTTGCGCGAGATGACGGGAAACTAGGCTTCCTGAGAGGTTCTGCGGGGACTCATGCCTTAGAAGAGAAGCGTGGGGAACGCGTTCCTGAGCCGTCTGCTGCGCGAAGGCAGTTATCCGCCGTAAGGACGTTCGAGGAACTTCGGTTTTCCGGTGGGTAGCGGGCGGGCGAGAGGCTTCTTGCGTCGGTCGGCTGACGCGGACTTCTTGGCTGCGGGCTTCACGTGAGCGGCGGTGGCGGCTTCGAGCTCGTCTTCGAGTTCATCTTCGATGGCGAGGAAGCGTCGCAGATAGCGCAGGGGTTCTTCCTGCAAGGCCATCTGCTTCAGGTGGTACTCCCAGGCATCGGGGCGCATGGTGCGCTTCGTGTAGGGCTTGCGTGTGACGGTAATGATGGTGCCATTCGGGCCTTTGCGTTGGAACGAGCCGGAAGGTATCTCCAGCGTCAGTTCGGAGCCGGACTTCCAGAACGCCTGCGCGAACTCATGCGAGAAGAGCATGGCGTAGTAGCGACGCTGTGTGTCGAGTAGAGCCAGCGAGGCCTCGGCCGAGATCCACGGGACGCCGAGGCGTTGCGAATACCATCGACGAAATTCAAAGCCATTGATGCGCGCGCGGCCGACCGCGATCTTGAGCAGCTCCAGACGAGTCATTTGGTGTCGAGTCTAGGATGCGAGGCCGCAGCGCGTAAAGATGACGGAAGAGTAACCGGCTACTCGCCGTACTCGGTTTCGCGACGAATGCGCTCGCGAAGGGCTGCCTGCTCGTCGTTGAGCGGGGGAGCGTGCGCAGCGCCTGCCTCGGCGAGCGGCTGCTGGCGTTGCTTCCAGAGACGCACGACGAAGAAGACCGCGATGAGGCCAGCGAGCAGCACGGCGAAGGGTACGATCCAGGCGACGACGTCGAAGCCACCGCGGATGGGAGCCGCGAGTACGGTCGGTCCGTACTTGGCAGCGAACCAGTTGAGCACACCTGTTTCGCCGATGCCGGTGGAGAGCTGCTGGCGCAGTTCGCCGATCATGCGATCGGAGTCCGGGCAGCCCACGTGGTTGCACTCAAGCAGGATCTCACCGCAGCCGCAGGGGCACATCAGCTTGTGGCCGATGGTATTGAAAGTGGACGGCGAGGGGGCGCCCGCGCCGAGCATCGTGATGCCGGTGAAGAGGACCAGCACAAGTTGCAGGAGGCGCGTTGCGGTGAAGAGGCGTTTTGAGGAGCGAGCTTTCGGCTTTGAGCTTTGGGGTGCGAGGTTTGATTCGCGTTCTGAGTCGCGAGTGATGAGTTGCGAGTTACGCATGGACACCGCCTTCGATCGCTGCGGGTTCAGTCGCGCGCTTGGGCTTGAGGGGCGGCATGAGCGCGAAGCCGGTGCCGACGATCACGATGAGGACACCGACCCAGATCCAGTTCACGAGCGGGTTCAGGAAGACCTTGATGATCGGGCGGTCGGTCTGCGGATTGCGGCCCTCGAATACGACGTAGAGATCACGGGCGAGCGTCGAGTGAATGGCAACCACGGTCGAGGTCTGCTGCGAGGCGGTGTAAAAGCGGCGCTCGGGCGCAAGCTGCGTGATCTTCTTGCCGTTGTGGAAGACGTCGATGAGTGCGTAGTCGGTGTCGAAGTTTGGGTTCGAGTCCTGCGAGAAGCTCTGGCAGACAAGGTTCCAGGAGCCGATGCGGAGCTGATCGCCGAAGCCCATCTCGAGTTCTTTGGACTGGTTGAACGCCGCGCCTGCGAGGCCGATGAACATGACGACGATGCCGAAGTGGATCGCGTATCCGCCGTAGCGACGCGTGTTGCGGCGCGTGAGCAGCCACATGGACGCAAGCAGATTTTTGCCGGTCTGCGTGCGGACGACGCCCGCGCCGCGCAGGAACTCGGTGAGGATCGCCGTGATGACGCCTGCTGAAAGCGAGAAGCAGACCAGCGAGTAGATACTGGCGGTCTTATCGTCGTCGAGCCACGGACGCACGCCTGCGATCATGAGCGCGATGGCGCTGATGATGATCATCACGCAGGGCAGCACAAAGTTGCGGCGGATGGTGCGCAGCGTGGTGGAGCGCCAGGCGAGCAGCGGGCCGACGCCGGTGAGGAAGAGCAGGAAGAGGCCGATCGGTACGGCGACCTTGTTGTAGAAGGGCGCGCCCATCGTGACCTTCGAGCCTTGCACGTACTCACTCAGCACAGGGAAGAGCGTTCCCCATAGCACCGTGAAGCAGGCGGCGAGCAGCACGAGGTTGTTGAAGAGGAAGCTGGACTCGCGCGAGACGAGCGACTCGAGCTTGTTCTCCGCGCGCAGGTGGTCGCGGTTGCGGAAGAAGACGAAGAGGCAGACGATCGCGGTGAGCAGCAGGAACGCGACGAACCAGTTGCCGATGGAGCTCTGCGCAAAGGCGTGCACCGAGCTAACGAGGCCCGCGCGCGTAAGCAGCGTGCCTAGAATCGAGAGCATGAAGGTGATGAAGATGAGCCAGACGTTCCAGCCCTTCATCATGCCGCGCTTCTCCTGCATCATCACGGAGTGCAGGAAGGCGGTGGCGGCGAGCCACGGCATCAGCGAAGCATTTTCAACGGGGTCCCAACCCCAGTAGCCGCCCCAACCGAGCACGGCGTATGCCCAGTGCATGCCGAGGCAGATGCCGCAGGTGAGGAACAGCCAGGTGACCATCGTCCAGCGGCGGGTGATGTGGATCCACTTCTCGCCGGGGTAGCGCATGATGAGCGCGCCGAGAGCGAAGGCAAACGGCACCGAGAAGCCCACGTAGCCGAGGTAGAGCATCGGCGGATGGATCACCATCTCGGGGTACTGGAGGAGCGGATTCAGGCCAAAGCCGTCCTTGGGAGCAACGCCGCCGGGGACGATGGCGAAGGGCGGGGCCGCGAAGACGAGAATCGAGAGGAAGAAGACCTGGATTGCCGCAAGGATCGTCGAGGCGTGCGCGGTGAGCTCGATGTCCACCTTGTGGCGCAGGCGCATGACGAAGCCGTAGGTAGCCAGCAGCCACGCCCAGAGCAGCAACGAGCCTTCCTGGCCGGACCAGAGTGCGGAGAACTTATACGCCGTGACGAGGTCGCGGTTGGTATGGTGCAGCACGTAGTCGACGGAGTAGTCGTTGGTGAACGCAGCCCAGACGAGCGCGAAGGCCGCGAGCGAGACGCACCAGAAACAGGCGATGCCGGCGCGACGAGCGGTTTCCCCCAGTGCGAGCGGCGAGACCGCAAGCTGACGGCCGGAGCTTTGCGCCCAGAGCGCGAGCGAGCCGGCGAACAACGTATAGAAAGCAAGCGCCAGCGCCAGCATAAGGCTGAAGCTGCCGAGACTCGGCATGGGATGAGGCATTCTGTTTCGTTCCCTCTTCGCTGTCTATTTTCGCAGATGCAGAGAGGGTGGCGCCGGGCACGGGTGCGCAATCCTGCGCAGGATCGCGCGCGGGTGTCGAATATCGGTGGGATTCGGGAGCCGGGGTATCGAGAGTTGGCCCGCGACGCGTCCTGCAAACCCACGTCTCCAAGTCGAGACGTGGGCATTCGTTCGGTGCGCGGACGCGGAGGGCTAGGCGGGCGAGTTTAGGCGTTGGTGGGTAGCAGACGATGCACGCTGGCTAGAAGGTTATCGGGCAGCAGCGGCTTCAGGCGGAAGTTAATGTTCAGGCCTTCGTACTCATCCTCGGCTTCGGGCAGGCCGCTGATCACCAGCACCGGAACCTCGGGCGCGAAGGAGCGCAGCTTGGCGACGAACTCGTTTCCATTCATGTCGGGCATGATGTGGTCGGTGATGATGAGTTCGATGGGCGAAGGGTATTCGTTCTGGCGGAACTGCTCCAGGGCGCGAACGGGGGAGAGGGCAGCGATGACGTTGTAACCCGCACGCTTGAGGATGGTCTGCCGGGTAGCGGCCTGTACGGGGTTATCGTCGATCAGCAAAATAGTGGCGGGCATCTGTACCTGACTTCGTTCGTGCAAATATCGCGGGCCAGCATCGGCCGTTGTGCGAAACGTGCGGAATCGTGCGCGCGCTTTCGTTTCGCAAGGATTAGGTTACTCGGATGCAGGGGGTGTCGGAAAGGTTTGCCTGTTACAGATCGGATACAACCTCTGTGGCAAATCGTGCATACGGCTTTCGTTTGTTGCGGTCGCCAAAAGAACCCAGATCACACTTGTTTGCACAAGATACGGAGGGGTTGAGGCTGCGATAATAGCTGCATGGCTCGTCGCGTCATCCGTCAGTACGAATTTGTCCGCAAGATTGGATCGGGTGGCTCAGGCGTCGTGTTTCTGGCGCATGACACGTTGTTGCAGCGTCCGGTAGTGATGAAGCTGCTGAAGCGCGCGCCCTCGCAGACGGTGGAAGAGGTGCGTACGACACAGCTCCGCGAGGCTCGATTGGCATCCGCAATCGACCACCCGAATGTCTGCTCGATCTACGAGGTCGGCGAGTCGGACGGCGAAGCCTACATCGTCATGCAGTACATCCCCGGCAAGAGCCTGGACAAGGTGATCGGCGAGGGGCCGGCGAACATCCAGCTTGTGCTGTCGAGCGGAATGCAGATCGCCGACGGTCTGGCCGCGGCGCACTCGCTGGGCATCTTCCATCGCGACCTGAAGCCCGCGAACGTCATGCTGACGGACGGTGGACTGATCAAGATTCTGGACTTTGGCCTCGCGCGGCAGTTGAAGCGCGAGCGCGCGGACTTCGATCCGGGCGAGCCGGGACAGCCGATCGAGGCCCCGCCGGTGGGCGCAACCTACACCGCGCGCGGCGGCACGATCGCCTACATGGCGCCGGAGCAGTTTGTGACCGGGCAGTCGAGTGTGCAGTCGGACATCTTCGCGCTGGGCTTGATTTTGTACGAAATGGTGAGCGGACGACATCCGTTCCACCGGCCGGATGCGCAGGATGTTCAGTCGATCCGCGCGATTCAGTACGCCGAACCACCGAATCTGCGCGAGATCGTCCCGAACGTTCCGCAGGAGCTCGAAAGCGTGATTCTGCGCTGCCTGGAGAAGAACCCTTCGGAGCGCTATCAGTCGGCCGCAGAGGTCCGTGAGGGCCTGAAGACGATTCTGAAGACGCTGCAGCTTGACGCGATGGTGATGCAGGGCGAAGGCGCTGTCGGCATGAGCGCGCGGCAGCGGCTCGATCTGGAAACGCCCGAGGAAGAGAAGCGCACGACAGGCATTCTCTCCATGCTCGCTGAGCGCTTCCGCGAGAGCACCCCGAAGGAGCAGCAGGACACCACGATGAGCATCGTGGTGCTGCCATTCGTGAACCTTGGTGCGGCAGACGCGTCGCCGTTCTACGGCTCTGCGCTGGCGGACGCGATTGGCGCGCGTCTGGCGAAGGTAGCCTCGCTGGTGGTGCGGCCTGCTAGCGCGCTGATGAATGTACCGACGTGGCAGCTCGATCCGCTGAGCGTGGGACGCAAGCTGCTGGTGGACTTCGTGCTGGCGGGCAACTTTGTGCGCTCGGACAAGGGCTTCGACCTCAACTGGCAGCTGCTCGACGTGAAGCGTCAAAGTGTGCGCACGGGCGGCGCGGTGAGCGTGCAGTCGTTCGATCTGATCGCGGTCCAGAACGAAGTTTGCAACGAGGTGTTTGCGGAGCTTCAGGGCGGTGGCGGACTGCAGAAGCAGAACCGCCATCATGCCGACGACGAAGAGTCCGCGCTGGGACACAATCTCAGCGAAGAGTATCTGCAGGCTCGTGCACTGCTGAGCTCGTTCATGCAGCGTACGGGCAATCGCGAAGACCTTGACCACGCGCGCGGACTCTTTGAAGGAGTCGTGCAGCGCGACCCGAACTATGCTCCTGGCTGGACAGGACTCGGCATTACGCATCTGCAATATGTGCGTCATGGACTCGGCGGACAGATGCATGTGCTCGAAGCGCGACGCTCGTTTGATCGTGCGTTGGAACGCGATCCAAGCTCGGTGGAAGCGAACCTGTATCGCGTGTACATGCTGCTGAGCCGCGGTGAAAAGGAGAGCGCCCGCCACGGCATCGGGCATCTGCTGCAGACGGCAGGCAATGACTGGAACGTGCATCTCGTCGCGGGCATGACGCTGCGCATCGACGGCATGTACGAGGAAGCGTTGGAGCAGTTCAACACATCGCTGCGCCTGAACCCCGCCAACGCCGCGATGATTTATAACCATCGCGCGCGTGTGTACCAGTATCAGAACCAACTCGAGCTTGCAGGCGATGAGATCGAGAAAGGCCTCACGCTGGAGCCGCGCCAGCCGCTGCTGCGTATCTCGAAGGGCTATCAGCAGATGCGTCTGGGGCAGCTCTCAAGCGCAGTACAGACGCTTGAAAGCGTGACGCGCGACGACATCTCGCTGCGTATTATCTTCCCCACGATTGCGATGTGCTACGTGCAGTTGGGCGATCGTGCACGTGCGGAGGAGTTCATCACCGAAGACACGCTGTCCGCGGCCGAGGCTGACTCCGAGATGGCGTATCGCCTGGCAACGTACTTCGCCGTGGAAGGCGATGTGGCGGAAGCGCTGCACTGGCTGCGTCGCGCGATCTATCTCGGCAACGAAAACTATCCGTGGTTCTCGATCAATCCGGCCTGGCGCGGGATGTCGGGCAACGCTGATTTCCAGCGCACGCTCGATGACCTGAAGAAGGTGTTCAAGAAGAACCAGAAGAACTGGAAGCGCCTGCTCGCGAGCTAGTCGCAGAGAACGCAAAAGGAAACGGCCGATGCGAGCATCGACCGTTTCCTTTTGGAGTGATGACTTACTGAACCTGTGCGTGCAGGGTGTTCTCGTTGAGGAAGAGCGAGCGCCCCAGGTTGAGCACGAGCACCGTGCCTTCGGGCAGGACCTCTTCGTGGTCCTGCTTGGAGAGAACGATGAGGCTCGCGCCTGCACCGATGCCTGCGCCAACGATTGCGCCAACGCCACCGAAGAGCGCGCCCGCCGCCGCAGCGCCGCCGGTCGAAAGGCCAACTGCTGCGGCCTTCGCCTTCGCGTGCTGATTGCCGACGATCTGGCCTTCGCTGCCAACGTGTGCGTCAGCGGCAGAGGCTTCGTTGTCGGACGGAGCGAGGTCAATGATCTGTGCTTCGAGCGGGTAGGGGATGCCATCCGGCAGCGTCACTGTGTCGGGCAGCAGGCGGATCATCGCCGAGGAGCGGAAGCCGTGTCCAGCGCGAACTTCGGTGATGCGTCCACGCACTACGGAGCCAGCGGGGATGAGTACAACGCCGTTGCGCTCCACGTTTCGCGTGAGGCGCGCGGAGAAGTGATCGCCAGCGCGTGACTTGCCGGTGGAGAGCGTCTCGTCGAGCGCAGCGCGTAGCAGCGTGCCCTCGGGCAACTCGTTGGGCTTGGAAGAAATAGCAACGACCATACCCTTGTCGGCGTTGGCGACGCCTTCATTCGCGTCATCGACGGGGGCTGCGGTCTTGGCATGATGAAGCTCGGAGTACGAGGCTGCCGTCTCCGGAGTCGCAGGCGCGCTGTGCGTGTAAAGGGCGCTGCCAGTGGACTGCGCGGGTGCAGAGGTTGCCGCGGCGGCGGTTGCTGCAGGCGAGGTGGTGACGGGAATGGCCGGCGACGGCTTCGCGGGCTTGGGCGCGGTGGCGGTCGTCGTGGTGATGTTGTCGTTGAGCTCTTCCGGGTGCGAAACGCCGGTGGTTTGCGCGTGCGCGGCGGCTGCTACGGTAAACAGCGACGCTGCGGCAAGGCTGGTGATCTTCAGCTTCATCGGTCGAAACCCCGGGCGCAGATGCGCCGTATTTTCGAGCATACGGCGGGGGCAAGCCGTTATGGCTGGCGATCTGCGCGGGGTTATCTGTGGGGTAACGTGCGATGAGCGCATCTCACGAGCCCATCTCTCAGCAGCCAAACATGGACACCCAGTGCTGCTAGTCGCTGGCGAGTCCGTCGGCAATGAGCTCGTAGAAAGCTTCATAGCGGGGAATGATGCGCGTAGAGCAGAAGCGGTCCTGCGCGGTGCGGCGCGCGGCGAGCGCCATCATGTCGAGCTTCAGCGGGTTGGCGAGCAGGTCGAGTGCACCCGCAGCCATGCCGTCTACATCGCCGACGTTATAGAGCAGGCCGTTCTCCTCGTGGTCAATCAGCTCGGGGACACCGCCGACGCTGGTAGCGATGGTCGGCACGCGGCAGGCCATTGCCTCCAGTGCGGCGAGGCCAAAGCTCTCCATTTCGGAGGGCATGAGCATGAGGTCGGCAAGCGGAAGGAGCTCGCTGACGTTGTCCTGCTTTCCGAGGAAGTGGATCTGGCGGAAGACACCCAGCTGCATGGCGAGCGACTCGGCGCTGGAGCGGTCGGGGCCGTCGCCGATCATCATCAGGCGCGCAGGCGTCTTCGCCGCGATGCGCGCGAAGGTCTCGATGACGTCGTTGACGCGCTTCACGGGGCGGAAGTTCGAGAGATGCACGAGCAGCTTCTCGTCTTCGTTGGCGAAGCGCGGACGCATGGCCTTGTACTTATCAGGATCGCGGCGATAGAGATCGCAGTTCACGAAGTTGTGGATGATCTCGATGGGCTTCTCGGTGTTGAAAGCCTTGTGCGTGCGGTCGGCGAGATGCTGCGAGATCGCCGTGACGCCGTCCGACTGCTCGATGCCGAAGCGGGTGATCGGCAGGTAAGAGCGGTCGAGGCCCACGAGCGTGATGTCGGTGCCGTGCAACGTCGTGATGAAGGGGAGGTTGATGCCGCGGGTGCGCAGCATCTCTTTCGCCAGATGCGCTGAGACCGAGTGCGGGATGGCGTAGTGCACGTGCAGCAGATCGAGCTGGTAGAACTCCGCGACCTCGGCCATGCGGCTTGCAAGCGCCAGATCGTACGGCGGGTATTCGAAGAGCGGATAATTCGTCACCGAAACTTCGTGGAAGTGGATGTTGGCTTCGCGGCCGGTCAGGCGAAAGGGCTGCGAGTAGGTGATGAAGTGCACCTCATGCCCACGCGCGGCGAGCTCAATACCGAGTTCGGTGGCGACGACGCCGGAGCCGCCGTAGGTGGGATAGCAGGTGATGCCGATGCGCATGGGCGTCGTGTCCTTTTAGACGAAGGTTTCGTGGCCGTTGTTCGGCTCAAACTGGTTGACCTCGCGCAAGCGCGCGAAAGGCCCGATCGCTCCGTAATGGATGAGATGCGCGTGCGGAGGATTCTTCTCGTCGGCAAATGTGGCGAGCAGGGCGTTCCGCTCCACTTCGCGCGAGGCCCGCAGACGCGTAGTGACGGCGTCGAGGTCGCGGTCGTTGTAGCCAGGGTGGCAGACCAGTTCCCAGGTGCCGTCGGGCATCGTCTCCATCAGGCGCGCCAGCGTTTCGTGGTTGAGCCTGCCTGTGGCGGAGATGCCGAGCGTTCCGTCGCTGGTCGCGACAATGCCTTGGCGAACCTGTGGCAGGGCCTCGAAGCGCTTGCGCAGATGCTGCAACAGGCGTACCTGCAGGCGACGAACGGGGTCGGCATGAGCGACCGCAAGCGACCACGACTGCTCAAAGGGGCTGCGGATCGCGCCGATGCGGCAGCGTTCGGCCACAAAGAGCAGGGGACGCGCGACGCCGGGCAGGGTATGCGTGTGCTTGTGGGTGTCGACATGCGTGAGGTCGAGTCCAGCGCGTTGCAACTTGGTGATCTGCGCATGGGCTTCACGGGCGATGTCCCGCTCAGAGACGCGGCCGCGCAGCACGGCAAGCAGGAAGTCGACCAACGAGGAGCGGAAGGTCTTGCCGTCGGGGCCGAGCAGGGTAGGGATGTCCGCAGGGTGCGAGACGGGAATGCCGTCGGTAAGGACGACGTGGCAGCCGATGCCGAGACCCGGGTTACGCTGGGCGATCTCAACCGCGTCCTCGAACGCCGGGCCGTTGGCCATAAGCGTTGCGGAGGTCAACGCGCCTGCCTGGTGCAGCTCTTCCACGGCGCGATTGATCCCGTGAGTCAGGCCGAAGTCATCGGCATTGAGAATGAGGCGCTTCGACATAGAGGGTCATGACGTGCGACGACGCAACGCCTTCGTGATCGTATCGTACCGTTGAGTGCGGGCATAAGCGCAGGCAAACAAGAGAGGATCATGCGCTTGAATGAGCCATGTAATGGATTGCATAAAAACGCTTCGATGCGCGTTGCAGAAGCCGTCTTCTTGGAGCATCTCATGGTGGAAAAAATCTTTGCATTATTTGCTTGACGACCGCATTTCGAGCCGATTATGTTCTGTCGCGGTTCCAAAGGTGTGGTTTCGCCGTCGCTCTATCGAAACGTTTTGATAAAGTGACCGCAGAAGCCCGATGAGGCTGGCAGCGAAATGAAGATGTTTAGAAAAATGACCCAGGCGAGCGTTCTGGGTGTGTGTTTAGTGGCGGTTCCGATGATGCATGCTCAGGGCGACCGTGGTGCGCTGCTGGGACGCGTGACGGACAAGAATGGAGCGGTCGTCAGCGGTGCAACCGTGACGATCACGAACGAAGAGACCGGCGTGGTGACTTCCACGACGAGTAACGATGCGGGCGACTATAACGTTCCTCCTATGATCGCCGGGCGTTACACGGTGCAGGTGAGCGCGCCGGGTTTCGAAGGCTTCAAGGCACAGCACGTTGTCGTGGACGTAGGCACGCGCATTCAGGTGGATGCGTCGCTGCTCGTTGGTAGCGCGAAGAGCGAGGTCACTGTCGAGGCGGACGCGCAGACGTTGAACACGACGAATGCTGAGCTAGGCATGACGATCGAGCAGAAGTCGATCACGGACCTGCCATTGATCTACGGCAACCCGTTCGCGCTGGAATTCCTCACGCCGGGCATCACGATCTCGGGCGTGAACCCGAACATCCACGTGTATGACAGCGGCACGGCAACGGTGTCGGTCAACGGCTCTTCGTTGAACTCGCTAGACTACAAACTCGATGGCGCGCCGGACAATCGCGTTCGCTACTCGGCCTTTACGCCCTCCACGGAGTTCGTGTCGCAGTATCGCGTGAGCACGGCGACGTACGACGCGACGCAGGGCCACTCCTCGGGCGGCTTTGTGAACACGCAGACGAAGGCCGGAACCAACCGTCTGCATGGTTCGCTCTTTGCGTACTATCAGAACCCGAAGATCAACGCGAACAGCTGGCAACCCGTCACGGATGCGAACAAGACCAACTCCAAGCCGACGTTTGTGCGTGAAGGCTTTGGCGTAGGTGGTCCACTGTTGCGCGACAAGCTTTTCTTCTTCGGTGGCTACGAGCATAGCCGTCAGGGCACGCCGAATCCGACTCAGCTTTCAGTACCGACGCTGGCCGAGCGCGGTGGTGATTTCTCCGCGCTGCTGGGGCAGGACACCACCGCAGGCGCAACGCAATGCGGTACGACTTCGACCACGCTGACGGGCACGGTGAACAAGTATCAGTTGTTCGATCCGTTCTCGACGGCGGGTACGACGGGCGTGCGCAAGTGCCTCGTAGGCAACAAGGTGGCGAGCGTGAGCCCGATCGCCACGGCGCTCTTCAAGTACTACCCGAATCCGAACGCGGGATCGGCGAACTCGGACGTCAACAACTACTACTACGCCGGGGTAGAGCCGGACAATTACTACGCGGTGCTTGGGCGATTCGACTACACGATCGACCAGCGGCAGAACATGTACCTGCGCCTCTTGACCAGCCATCGTCAGCAGAAGAAGAACATGTGGTTCGGCAGCGTGAGCGGCACGAGTTTGGACTATGAGAATCGCGGTGTTGCGTTCGGCTATACCATCGCGCTCACACCCGCGACTGCCATCAGCGCCATCCTTTCGTACACGCGCTTCACGACAAACTCGGCACCGCTCGATCAGGGCCAGGTTTCGCCGACGACGATCGGCATGCCTTCGTACCTCGTAGACGGCCTGCCGACCTCGGCGCAGTCGCTTCCTCGCATCGACCTCACGGGATACACCTCGGCATCCACTGCTACAGGCGCGGCCTCGGAGGACGACATCTGGATGGGCAACGTATCGGTGTCGACGCAGAAGGGTAAGCACCTGTTACGTTACGGCGGAGAGTATCGCCGCTATCTGACCAACGGTGTTTCGAGTTCGGGCGAACAGGGCGCTTACAAGGTCGACGGTAACTGGATGACGCAGACCTACAGCACAAAGAACTCTGTCGGCAGCCTTGGTTACTCGGTCGCGATGCTCGAGGAGGGTCTGCTTACGAGCGGTTCGCAGACGCAGAACTCGGACTTCGCCGTGAGGTCGGATTACTATGCAGGCTTCCTCCAGGATGACTGGCGCCTGACCTCGAAGCTCACCGTGAACGTCGGTCTGCGCTGGGAGTATGAAACGCCGATGGCAGAACGTAACGGCAAGGAAGCGGTGTACTTCAATACCACCGCGACGAACTCCGCTACCTCGGCAGCATCGATCTACGCCACGAAGACCGCCGGCACGAATGCTCTGCTGCCCGCGTCGATCAATCCGCTTGGTGGATTCGTCTTCGCGAATACGAACGGCTACGGTAAGAATCCATATAACTCACCGATCAACCAGTACAGCCCGCGCGTAGGGTTTGCTTACGCGGCAGACTCGAAGACGGTGTTGCGCGGCGGTTACGGCATCTTCTTCGACTCGCTGAACAGCTACTACATGTCGGGCGGTAATACGGGTTCGACGACAACCTTCCTGGTGCCGCAGCAAGGCTACTCGCAGGTGACGAACGTGACTGCGCCGAGCTACAACACGAAGACGGCAACGCAGACGATTACGTCAACGCTTGCCAACCCGTTCCCCGGCGGCCTGACCGCGGTGACGGGAAACACGCTGGGCACTTCGACGGCGCTCGGGCAGAACGTTCAATTCCTGCAGTCGAACCCGCACACGCCGTACAACCAGCGTTGGAGCTTCGGTGTGCAGCGTCAGTTCGGCCAGTTCATTGCGTCGATTGATTACGTAGGAAACCACGGTGTTCACCTGCCGGTGGGACAGTCGTCCTCAGGCACGAACAGCGGTGGTCGCGAGTACAACGCTGTCTACCGCCAGAACCTCTCGACCGTGCAGAACGCGTATGACTATGGCAATAACACGGCGCTCACACAGACGGTGACGAATCCGTTCTACGGGATCCTGCCGTCGGGCGCGGTGAACAACCTCGGCAGCTCGACGACTTACGTCTACAACTTCCTTCGCCCCTTTGCGGAGTACGGGAGCGTGAACGCGTACACGACCGACGGCATGTCGATGTATCACTCGCTGCAGGCCATGGTGCAGAAGCGCTTCAGCTCGGGGCTTTCAATGACCGCTGCGTTCACGTGGTCGCGCACGACAGACGCTACGACGTTCCTGAATACGTCGGATACGAAGCCCTGGTACGGCGTTTCGGCGAACGACCGTCCCCTGCGCCTGGCGACGAGCGCCATCTACATGCTGCCGTGGGGCCACGGACGCAAGTGGCTGGGTGACAGCCGCGGCATCGTCGCGCAGATCGTTGGTGGATGGCAGGTGCAGGGCGTCTACCAGATCCAGAGCGGCGCTCCGCTGACCTTCACGGGCAACGATCCGTACTATGGTGGCGACAACCCCGGCAACAGCCACTGGTCGCGTTCGGACTACAAGAACAGCATCGGCAAGAACGCTTCGTATGCCGCGCAGGGCTACTGGTTCAACACCTCGAACTGGCTGCAGTCTGCTTCGAACACATCTGCCAAGAACCAGGCTGTTACGTGCAGTACTACGTCAGTGACCTACAACGCTGCGACGGGTATCTGTTCGCTGGCCTTCCCGGGCAGCTACCAGATCCGTACCTCGGCGCTGCGCTACAACACGCTGCGTGCAGACAACCTCAACCAGATGGACGTGGGTCTTCAGCGCCAGTTTGGTGTCTACAAGTTCGGCACCCTGCAGTTCCGCGCTGAAGCCATCAACGTACTCAACCACCCGGTGTACACGGCTCCGAGCACTGATCCGACGGCAACCACGTTCGGTTTGATCAGCTCGCAGGCCAACCAGCCACGCGTCTACCAGTTCTCGGGATTCTTCCGGTTCTAGACGATCGGGGCCTGTCGCCGTGTGCCGTATGGCACGGCGACAGGCGCTCTTTGTAACCCTTGTTTCTCTTCAACAAGTAGCTCTTGTGAAAGGTATGTTTTGATGAAGCTCCCTAAGTTCTCTGTTGGTGTTGGTGATCGTTTTGCGCATCAGGCAAAGGCGCAACTACAGGCGTGCATTCTCGCGGAGAGAGCTGGCGCAGAGGTTGTTCCCGTATGGAACAAGTCGAACCGCGAGCACATGATCATCGGCTCTGAGCCATCGACAACGCGTACGAAGGCTGATGAAGCTGTGCGAGAGCTCGGATGGACGAAGCCATATTTCGTGGACGCGGACCACATCAACCTCGCGACCTTCGAGCGCTTTGTGCAGCCGTGCGACTTCTTCACCATCGATGTTGCGGACAACATCGGAAAGAAATTCGACGAAGCAGAGATCGCGAAGTTCGTCGAGCGTCACCCGGAGTTGATCGGCGAAATCGCAATCCCTCATGTGGATCAGCCGTTCCAAACGGACCGTGCTTTCGTGGAGAAGGTCGCCAAGCAGTTCCTCGCTGCTGTGCAGGAGGCGGGCCGCATCTACCGCGCGGTGGCAGAGAAGAAGGGGCACGAAGATTTCGTCGCAGAGGTGTCGATGGACGAGACCGACGATCCGCAGACGCCCGTGGAGTTGCTCATCATCCTCGCCGCGATCGCGGACGAGAAGGTTCCCATCCAGACCATCGCGCCGAAGTTCACGGGACGCTTCAATAAGGGCGTGGATTACGTTGGCGATGTAGACCAGTTCCGCAAAGAATTCCGCGAAGATCTCGCGACGATCGCGTACGCGGTGGATCGCTACGATCTGCCGAAGGCCTTGAAGCTCAGCGTTCACTCGGGGTCAGACAAGTATTCGATCTATGCGCCGATCCGCGAGGCGTTGGCTGAGTTCAACGCTGGCGTACATCTGAAGACCGCCGGCACCACATGGCTTGAAGAGTTGATCGGCCTCGCCGAAGCCGGCGGCGAGGCTCTCGTGTTGGCGAAGGAGGTCTATGCGCAAGCGTATGACCATGCGGAAGAGCTTTGTGCTCCCTATGCCACGGTGATCGACATTCAGCCTGCGCGCCTGCCGAAGCCTGAGGAGGTCAACGCGTGGACGAGTGAGCAGTTCGTGAACGCGCTTCGTCACGAAGGTGATTTGCCCGAGTACAACCCGGACTTCCGTCAATTGCTGCACGTTGGTTTCAAGATTGCCGCGAAGATGGGCAAGCGCTACACCGATGCTCTCGAGCAGAATGAAGAGGTTGTAGGTCGCAATGTGACGCGCAACTTGTACGAGCGCCACATCCGTCCGATCTTCGTTCCGTAATTGGTGTGTGCGCCTCTGTCTTGGCAGAGGCGCATCGCTGCTCAAGGAGTTTCGTATGTTGTGGCGCCACATGTTTTCCGCTTTGTGTCTCGCATCGACCGCAGTGTTCGCGCAGGATGTGCATGTTCACGTTGCACAGAATGCGAAGGTCGATGCCACGCATTTTCCAACGATCCAGATGGCGCTGGATCACGCCGCTGATGTGGGGCCGCAGGGAAAGCTGTTTCTTCACATCGCCCCTGGCGTCTATAAGGAGCGCGTGTGGGTTTCTCCGCGACGAGCGCGCACGGTTCTTCTTGGCGAAGGGAAGTCCGCTTCTGATGTGGTCATCAGCGCGGGGATGAACGCAGCTCATAGCGGCGGAACTTTCTTCACGGAAACCGTTGAGGTCAACGCCGATGATTTCGCCGCGGATAACATCACCTTCGAGAACACCGCTGGGCCTACCGGGCAGGCGCTTGCGATTGCCGTAAGCGCCGATCGCGCGATCTTCAAGCGCTGCCGTTTCCTCGGAGACCAGGACACGCTTTTTGCCGACTACGGTCGGCAGTATTACGTGGACTCTTACATCGAGGGCGGAGTTGATTTCATCTTCGGCAATGCGACAGCGGTCTTTGATCGCGACGAGATTCACATCCTGCGTCCTGGCTATCTCACAGCGCAGTCGCGGACCAACGCAGAGCAGCCCACCGGATATGTGATCAAGGATTCGCGGGTGACTGCGGGCGACCTTCAAGGCAAGCGCTTCTTCCTCGGCCGACCTTGGCGCGCTTACGCTCGTGTCGTCGTGATGAGGACGGAACTTCCCGTTTCGCTCGATCCGCGTGGATGGTCAGAATGGAAGCAAAACGCCGCTGAGCTGGCGAAGGTATCGTTCGCGGAGTTTGAAAACAAGGGGCCGGGCGCAGCCACGCAAGGCCGTGCTTCCTGGACGCGCTCTTTATCGCCGAAAGAAGCGGCCGGCTATGAGCCGAAGGTGTTTCTTGCGGGCGCGGACCATTGGGATGCACCGGTTGAAGCTGCGAAGCTGCCTTAGCTTGCTGGAGAATTGAGGACCTATGAAGACTGCAACCATCGCGAGTTTGCCGCTCTGCATCGCACTGATGTGCATGGCATCGCACGCGCAAGACACGCGCAAAGTTAGCGAACCTGTAATTCCGCCAGCATGTGTTGTGCTGAACGCCACGCTCCACGCGATGAACGGTGAACTCCGCGAGGAAGATGAGTCGAAGCTGGACACTCAACGCATTCAGCAGGCGCTGGATCACTGCGAGGCGGGCAAGAGTGTCGTGCTGCGCGGTGATGCGAGCCACGAAGCGTTTCTGAGTGGACCATTGGAACTGCGCGAGAACGTCGCGTTGGTGGTCGAGCGAGGGGTAACGCTCTACGCCTCGCGCGACCCGAAGCTCTATGACATTGAGCCAGGAGGCTGCGGTGTGTCGGGGCCGGAAGTGCGTGGATGCAAGCCGCTGCTGAGCGTGAAGAATGCGAAGAATGTTGCGGTGATGGGCGATGGTGCGATCGACGGTCGCGGCGGATCGCAGGTGATGGGCAAGCCCTACACGTGGTGGCAGCAGTCGCGTGCGGCACAGCCGAAGGACCTCCGGTACTCCGCGCCGCGTCTGATCGTGGCAAGCCATGCGGATGGGCTCGTGTTGTATCGCATTCATCTTCACAACTCCCCGAACTTCCATGTAACGGTGGCGCAGACAGACGGATTCACCGCGTGGGGCGTGCATATTCTGACGCCTACGGTGCGTGGCACCGACGCGCGCAATACGGATGGCATCGATCCGAGCACGTCGCAGAACATCCTGGTGACGAAGAGCTGGATCAACGATGGCGATGACAACATCGCGATCAAGGCAAGTGTTCACCGCATGAGCGTGATCGACAATCACTTCTACAGCGGCCACGGAATGTCGATCGGCTCGGAGGCACGTGACGAGGCGGACATCCTCGTGGACACGCTGACGATGGACCACACGACCACTGGCATTCGCATCAAGAGCAACGTGCAGAAGGGCGGTGATGTGCGCGGCGTGACGTATCGCAACATCTGTATGCGCGACGTTCCTGCACCCATATCGATCTCGCCGTTTTACACGGGCAAGAGCCGCGATGACCTCAACGGTAATGGTATGAAGGGCACAATGTATCCGGATTACAAGGGCATCCTCTTGCAGAATGTCGTGAGCACAACTCCCGGCGACGTGCAGATCGCAGGCATCAATGCCGATCATGTGACAGAGTTGACCTTGGATGGTGTGGTGGTGCGCGGTGTGAAGCCTGAGCAGATCAAAGCGCGCTACACGAAGGTGAGCGTTGGGCCGATGGGAACGAATCTTTCGTTCAGCGGCGAAGGTGTGGAGATGCTTGGCAAGCCCGTTGCGTATAAGTCGACGGCATCATGCGAGAACGTGTTTCTGCCGTATCGCGAATAGGAGCTTACATGCGTCTGATGAACAGATGGAGCATTGGGGTGTGTCTCGCGTTCGCCGTTCTCGGCGTAAGGGCGCAGAGCGTCGACGCACATCGCAAGCCTGGCACGACAGTGAGAGTTGAACTCATCGGTGACTCCACGCAGACCGATCAGGCCGGGTATGGCCGCGGCTTTTGTGCGAACCTCACGCAGCAAGTCGACTGCGTGAACATGGCGCGCGGCGGTGCCAGCACGAAGACCTTTCGCGAGATGGGGTTGTGGGAGAAAAGTCTGGCGACGCAGCCGGACTACATGCTGATTCAGTTCGGGCACAATGACGAGCCATCTGCGGAGAAGCTTCCACGGCAGACGACTCTTGAAGAGTTCGAGGCGAACCTCCGGCGTTTCGTGGACGAGGCGCGTGCACGTCATATTCAGCCGGTGTTGGTGACTCCGCTCACGCGTCGGTACTTCGATAAAGACGGCAAGGTCCGCAGCGATCTCGGCACGCATAGTGCCATTACGAAGCGCGTTGCGGAGTCGATGCATGTGCCTTTGATCGATCTTCAGACCGACAGCATCGCTTATCTCAATGGCCTTGGAGAAGCAAGCGGGAGCGCGCTCGGCATCACGAAGAAAGATCGCGATGGAAAGGTCGCGCCTGACAAGACGCACCTTAACTGGGAGGGCAGTTACGTCTTCGGGCGCATCGTAGCTGTCGACTTGGCAAAGGCCGTTCCGCCGCTGGCGACGTATGTGCTGCCGAAGCCGGCGACGTTGCCACCGGAGGGTCTGTTGGCGATGCGTGTTTTGCGCGGAGAGCCGTTCAAGATTGTGCTGGTGGGTGATTCGACCGTTGCAACTGCAGGTGGATGGGGGCCAGCGTTCTGTGCCGCGCTTACTCCGAATGTGACATGCGTAGACGTTGCCGCAAATGGTCGCAGCTCGAAGAGCTACATGGACGAGGGCCTGTGGGCAAAGGCGCTGGCGCTACATGGTCAGTATTACTTCATCCAGTTCGGACATAACGATCAGAAGACCGATGCATCGCGACACACTGACCCGCAAACCGGGTACGCCGAGAACTTGCAGCGCATCATTCGTGAAGTTCGCGCAGCGGGTGCGATTCCTGTGGTGTTGAGTCCGCTGTCGCGGCGGAACTATACCGACGGCAAGCTTGTGGAGGATGGTCTTGCAGCCTATGCGGACGCGGCGCGAGATGTTGCAGCGCAAGAACGCGTGACGTTTGTGGACCTCTTTGCTCTATCGCGAAAGTATCTGAGTGGACTGACACAAGAGCAGGCCGACGAACTCGATGCAACGACGCATCCGGATGCGAAGGCAGAGAACGCGACCGCAGGGAAGCCGGATCGCACGCATCTGAACGATAAGGGCAAATCCATCTTCGGTCGCATGGTGGCCGACAACGTGATTCGAGTACAAGTGGAGTTGGGGCCGAACGTCGTGGGCGTTCCCGAGGCCACAACGACGCAGGCCGCACCGACCGATGGTCACTAAGGAATGCTGATGCGCTGGATGCAGTGGAAGGGATGGCTTGCGGCGGTAGCGTTCGCAGGCTGTATGGACGCGCAAAAGCCCGCGGTGTTGCGCGTGGACGCGAATGACAAGGCTGCGTACTCGTCCGTGCAGGCTGCGATCGACCACTCTCCTGCGGAGGGAGCGGTCGTGTTGATCGCTCCGGGCATCTATCGCGAGAAACTGCACGCCGCTGTGGCGAATCTGCGCCTGGTGGGTACAGGGGTTCGCGCGCAGGATGTGCTGCTGACCTGGGATGACTCTGCCGGAACCGCTGGGGGAACGAGTAAGAGCGCCACACTTACCGCGACCGGCGACGGATTTGCCGCCGAGAATCTCACCATTGAAAACTCATGGGAGCTTACACATGAGCGTGCGGAGCAGGGCGCGCAGGCGGTGGCTTTGCTGGTGACGGGCGATCGCGATGTGCTCGACCGTGTGCGACTGCTTGGTGCGCAGGACACGCTTTATGCCAACAGTGCACGCTGTCGTGATCACGCAGACGCTGATGGACATCGCGCCTGCGAAGCTTCACGACAGTACTTTCGCGACTGCTATATCGAAGGCCATGTGGACTTCATCTTTGGCGACGCGAAGGCCGTGTTCGATCATTGCGAGCTGCATCCTCGCGAACACGCGCAGGTGATGTTGACCGCGCAGAGCAAGTGGTACCCCGAGGAAGACTCTGGCTACTACTTCCTCGGTTGCCGTGTGACAGGTGCCACTCATGGCCGCAAGATTGCCTTGGGACGACCGTGGCGTGACTATTCCACGGTTTTATTTGTGGATACATACTTCGAGCCGACGATCACCGCAGATGGATGGTCAGAGTGGAGCGGACGGCTGAAGATGAGCACCTATCGTGAGTATGGATCGACAGGGCCGGGAGCAAATGCGGGGCATCGAATCGTTTCATCGCCCGAGCTGACTCCGAGTGAAAAGGCACGGTTGACCCCTCGTGGACTATTGGCAGGTACAGACCGCTGGGATCCTGAAGCTGAGGCTGCGGCTTTACGCTCGCTTGTTCCTTCGCTGCGGAGTCGCTGAAGCGTTTGCGCTGAATCGTTTACAGTGAAGGTGTTCCTTCAGGAGAGAACGGGTGGCGAGCAAGCGCGAGGCGAAATCGGCGAGCACGAGACGCGGTGGGCGCATCAAGATTCAGGATGTAGCGCGCGTGGCTCAGGTTTCGCTGAGTACGGTTTCCGGCGTCCTGAACGAGAAGAGCAATGTGAGCCCGGAGACACGCCTGCGCGTGCTGGACGTGATTGCGCAGCTTGGGTACACGCCGAATCTCTTCGCCAGCAACCTTGCCCGACGCCGCACGAAGCTCATCGGCATCATCGTTTCCGACTTGCTGAATCCGTTCTTTGCAGAAGCTGCGAAGGCGCTCGATGCGCAGGCCCGCGAGCACGGTTACGAAACGTTTTTGACCTCGACGGACTTCATCCCGGAGAAGCAGACGGCTGCGGTGCGACAGATGCTTTCACTGCGCGTCGCGGGCATCGCGATGATGACCTCCGAGAACGATCCTGAGGCGTTTTTTCTGCTGAAATCGAGCGGAACGCCTGCGGTCTACCTCGATAACAACCACGCCTCGGACAACATCGGCACGGTGCATGTGGACAAGCGCCACGGCATGTTTGTCGCCGTGCAGCATCTGTTGAAGCTGGGGCATCGACGCATCCTGCTCATCAAGAATTCGCTGCCGGACGTGATGGCTCCGCCGATGCTTTCGCACATGGAGCGCCAGCTCGGCTTTGAGGAGGCTCTGCACGGCTACAGCGCGAAGCAGATCGACGTTCACATCATCGACGAGCCAGGGGAGCCTGCATCGGCCGGGTGTACGGCGATCGAGAAAGCACTGCAGCAGTACAAGTTCACAGCGGTCGTTGCAATCAACGATCTTGTGGCGCTGGGCGTTTTTCGCGGGTTGCAGGCCGCAGGGCTCTCGATTCCACAGGACGTTTCTGTCGTAGGGTTTGACAACACCTATCTCTGTCAGTTTTTGCATCCGCCGCTGACGACGGTGGCGACCCCTCGCGAAGACCTCGCCAGGCAGGTTTTGCGGATGTTGTTCGGCTACATCGATGGCGACAACGTCGTCGAAGAGCAGGCACTTCCTGCCGATATCGTGATCCGTGAATCCACCGCAAAACCCCGAACGAAATAGGTTAGTAAAACGTTTCGATTTCCATTGACGATCTTCGGACGGGCTCCGTATATTGGCGAAGCTTTGATACCCGAACGAGGTGTAGTCATGAATGATGTGAAGCGTGGTCGTTTCATCGCTGTCGCTGTAATGCTGGCGGGACTTGCAGCTCCTGTGGCGATCGCCCAGAAGAGCTGCGATGTACGCACGTACGGTGCGAAGCCGGATGGCACGACGAAGAACACCTTGGCGATTCAGAAGGCGATCGACGAGTGCGCGAAAGCGGGCGGTGGAACCGTGCTGCTGGCTGGCGGCAACTACGTCAGCGGTCCGATCGATCTTCGCAGCCATGTGACGCTGAACATCGCGAAGGACTCTGCGATCCTGGGGTCTGAGGACTTCGACGACTACCCAAACATTACGGAGTTGGGCGAGCCTGGTCGCAAGCCGCTGATCGGCGCGAACCATGCTGAAGATATCGCCATTACTGGCGGCGGCACGGTGGACGGTCGCGGCGAAAAGTGGTGGGTTGAAGCCCGCAAGGTGAAGAACAGCGGCATCGTGGGACAGGGGTTTTTGCGACCGCGATTGATTGTGATCAGTTACAGCAAAGACTTCCGCATGGACCACGTCACGGTGAAGGACTCACCGATGTGGCAGATCGTGCCGTACTACACGGACGGCATCAAGATTCAGGACGTGAAGGTGCTGGCCGACCCTCATTCGCCGAACACTGATGGCATCGATCCCTTCTCGTCATCGAACATTTTGATCGAGCGCGTGACGGCTGA
Source organism: Granulicella cerasi (assembly GCF_025685575.1). Lineage (NCBI taxonomy): Bacteria > Pseudomonadati > Acidobacteriota > Terriglobia > Terriglobales > Acidobacteriaceae > Granulicella > Granulicella cerasi. Next base: position 171,352 of record NZ_JAGSYD010000002.1, on the reverse strand, counting down.
TGTCGGGGACGATAACATCGCGATAAAGTCGGGCAACATCAACTCGCCCGGGCCTGACGCGCCGTCGAAGAACATCGTGATTCGCGACTGCACGTTTCTGCACGGGCACGGGCTGTCGATCGGAAGCGAGATCGCCGGTGGCGCTCAAAACGTTTCGATTGAGAATGTGAAATTCGATGGAACCGACCAGGGGATTCGTATCAAGGCCAATCGTGATCGCGGTCACGACGTCTCGGGTATCCGCGTGAAGAACATCGAGATGAAGAACGTGAAGAACGCGATCCTCATCAGCGAGTACTACCCGAAGGTTTTCCCGCCGGCGGGGGACGGCCCGGCGCCGATCACGCGGCTCACTCCGTTCTTCCACGACATCCAGATTGAGCATGTGAAGGTGACGAACAGCAAGGCTGCTGGTGTGATCCTCGGCTTGCCTGAGTCGCCGGTAAAGGACGTGCTGCTGAAGGATGTGAGCATTGATGCCGAGGTGGGCATGACCGTTGGCAATGCCGAGGTGAAGATGGAAGGCGTTCACATCACGGCGCAGAAGGGGCCAGCCATCGTCGAAGCGACAGGCGCGAAGATTCAGCAGACGAAGTAGTCTGTGTCGCGATAAGGGTGTGGGGAATGGTGGGCAGAGAGGGACTCGAACCCCCGACATCCTGCTTGTAAGGCAGGCGCTCTAACCAACTGAGCTATCCGCCCCAACGTGAGTTGGAACTTGCTTAGTATACGTCATGAGAACGTTGCATGGGGCAGGTGACTTTTCCGCAGCCGGTTGCATCTTATGTTCGCAGGCTCAAAGAGTTTCTATTGGAGGGAAGAACGATGAAGCACTTGAAGATGACTGGCGTGGCTCTGGCTGCGGTGCTGGCGATGGGTTCGATGGCTGTGACCGCGCAGGTAAAGCAGGACGCGAAGGAAGCCGGCGACAAGACCGCCGATGCAACCAAGACCGCGGCCCACAAGACCAAGACCGGAACGAAGAAGGCTTACCACACGACCAAGGCCAAGACCGAGGAAGGCGCGGACAAGACCAAGGCTGGTACGGAGAAGGCTGCCGACAAGACGAAGTCCGGCACCGAGAAGACCTGGGACAAGACGAAGGACGGCACGAAGACCGCCGCCGACAAGACGAAGGAAGGCACCGAAAAGGCTTGGGATAAGACCAAGACCGGCACGGTGAAGGCCGCCGACAAGACCGCTGACGTGACCAAGGAAGCCGCGAAGAAGACGGCAACCGGGACGCGCAACGTGGGGCGTCGCGTGGAAGGCAAGCCGACCGTTCCCAACAACTAGTCTCCGGCTGAGAGCTCTCAGCTAAGAAGCGGTGAGAGGCCCTGTGGAAACGACCTGAGCGCGTGATGCGCTGGAGGTCGATCGCAGGGCCTCACTGCATGCGATGACCATGGCGATCCAGTAGAGATCGGCACCGAGCAAATGCAGCACCTGCATGGTGATGGGCGCGAGCAGCAGGATGTCGACGACGCCGAAAGCGATCTGCAGCGCCGCAAGTGCCATGAGCCAACGGCTGGCGGTGTGGCGAAAGCGTGCGGCAAAGAACGCAACGCAGGCGACGCTGAGGATCGCGGCCACCGGATGCATCCAGCGCATGTGGATGAGCAGCGGCGAGTTCGGATCGAAGTCTGCGGCAAACCCGGCACGCAGGCTGGGTGCGGGGAAGAGCGTATCCGCGAGCGCGGCGACGGAACCCGTTGCGCCAGTAGCCATCGTGGCGATCAGTGCAAGCCATGCGATAGGGCGAGCTGATGCTGGAGCCTCGAGCGAGGTGTTCACGTCTCCGTAGGCCGCTTTATGCACGCGCCACCAGGTGAGTGTCAGCGCAGCGACCAGAAGCATCGTGTTCGTAAAGTGGATGCACTGCACGAACACACGCATGTTGGAGGCGTTGCTCTCGACATAGCCGCCCTTCACGAGGACCGCGCCAAGAGCGCCTTCCGTGATGAGCAGAATGCCGGACCATGCGGCTGCGCGGCGCTGTTCGCTACCGCTGGCGAAGACTCGGTAGACCCAGGCGATCATGCCGAAGGTGAGCATGGTGCAGATGCCGGTCATGGAGCGGTGCGTGTACTCGATAATGGTGGCGAGACGCGGATGATGCGGCACGAAGTCGCCGTTGCAAAGCGGCCAGTGGTTACCGCAGCCAGCGCCAGAGCTGGTCGCGCGCACGACCGCGCCTTCGAGGATGACGAGCACCATCCACGCAAGCGTTGCGGCGGAGAAGAAGGAGAGGGCTCGGCCGGTGCGTGGGGCGTTTGTGCTCATGGAGTTGATTCTAGTGGGGCGGCGTGGGTGGTGGTGTGATGTGCGTCACGCTGCGGGCGAAAAGCGGACACGCCGGAGTGCGTATGGTTCTTCCAGTGTGTCTGCGTTTCCGATTGTCAGCATGTGAGGACGACAACACAGTCCAGCGTTGAGAGTCCAGAGTGCCAGTTAGTTGCCGGCGAGTTCCTTGGCGCGCTCGGCGGCGCGCTTCACGGTCTTGATGAGCGTGTGGCGAACGCCTCCGGCTTCGAGCTCCATGATGCCGTCGACGGTGCAGCCTGCGGGAGTGGTCACTTCGTCCTTCAGCACTGCGGGGTGCGCGCCCGTTTCAAGGACCATCTTGGCGGCGCCGAAGGTCGTCTGCGCAGCGAGCATCGTGGCGATGTCGCGCGGCAGGCCAACATTCACGCCGGCTTCGGCGAGCGCCTCCAGGATGATGTAGATAAACGCAGGGCCGGAGCCTGAAAGGCCGGTGACGGCGTCCATGTGCTTCTCATCGACGACGACGGTACGGCCGACGGTCTGGAAGATCTTCTCGGCGAGCGCGAGTTGCTCGTCGGAGATCCAGTGTCCGCGGCAAAGCGCGGTGATGCCTGCGCCGACCTTCGCGGGAGTGTTTGGCATCGCGCGCACGACGGCGGGCTTCTCCGTGCCGAGCGCCTTCTCGATAGGCGCGAGCTTGGTGGACGCGGCGATGGAGAGCACGAGCGCGTGCGGCGGAAGCACCGGTGCGATCTCGCGCGCGAGATCTTCGATCTGTGTCGGCTTTACGCCGAGCAGCACGACATCCGCGCCGCGAGCGGCCTCGACGTTGTTCGTGCTGACATTGATGCCGAGCTGCGCCGCAAGCGTGGTGGCGCGCTCTTCATGCGCGACGGTGGCGGCGATTTGTGCGGGCTGGAAGAGGCCTTGCTTGAGGAACGCCTGCAGCAGGATGCCGCTCATTTTTCCCAAGCCGAGCACGGCGATGCGCTGGTTCGATGACATGCATCGAGTGTAGCGAACCGCCGTGCGGTTGTGCGGCTTATCCGGCAAGCGGAAGCGATGTGGTGTAGCTGTCCAACATGCGGTAAAGCGTTGAGCGGCTGATGCCGAGCGTCTCCGCGGCGCGGAGCTTGTTGCCGTTGCAGACCAGCAGCACGGTGCGAATATGCTCACGGACAACATCGTCGAGCTTCAGCACACGTGGACCCGTCGCATGGTGCGGCGCTTCGGAAGCGTTGGCTTGTCGCAGCGTTTCGAGCGCAGTCACGGGCGGATCGCCGTCTGGAAAATGCTCCAGGATGATGCGCAGCGTGCTGCGGAGTTGATCGAGGTTGCCGGGCCACGCAGCGGCGGTGAGCGCGTCGTAGAACTCGGCGGAGAACGTGATCGCCGGGCGTGGCGCGCCGCGAGTTTCGAACTCCAGCAAATGCGCCGCCAGGGAGGGAATGTCGTCCTTGCGCTCAGCGAGCGACGGAACGTTCAACTGCAGCGCAGAGAATGCCTGCGCGAGCCCGGCCTGCAGCGCTCCGGTAGAGACGAGGGGACGTAAGTCGCGCGAGACAGAAGCAATGATGGCGAGTTGTTGCGGACGGCGTGTGCGTTGGAGGCGCGTTACGGCGGACTGCACCCCGGGGGCGAAGGTTTCCAGGTGCGGAAAGAAGACTGTGCCCTGTAGCGTGCGTGACGGGCTGGTGGTGGCGAGTTGTGCGGCTGCAGCCGTCGCGTCGAGCACCTGAAAGGGCAGATCGCGAAAGGGCGAGAGCGAGTGCAGAGCGTGCGCCACGGCTTCGGCGCCGCTGCCGGGCTCGCCCCGCAACAGGGCGGTGCGAAAGTACGGCGCAACGTGGCGAATCTGTGTCCAGAGGCGCGCGATGGCTTCGCTGGGGCCGATGAGGAGGTCGGGCGTGGCCGGCGGCTGCGGCGCCGAGGGACGGAAGGTGAGAACGTTGGCGTTCCTGAGCATGAAGCTCATATCGGCGGACGGGGCGAAGACTTGATGTGCAAAAGAAACCGCGAGCAGCGCAGAGGCTGCTCGCGGTTTGCGGGTGCGTAGAGCTTACGCTGCCGGGGTTGCGCAGTAGGCCTCAAACGCGCGAGTGAGTTCCTGCGCGATCGCCGGTGCGGTCGAGCTCTCGATGGCCGAGCGCTGCATGAGGTACACGAGCTGGCCGTCGCGGAAGATCGCGATAGAGGGCGAGGTGGGCGGGTGGCCGCCAAAGTTCGAGCGAGCGCGCTCAGTGGCTTCGCGGTCCTGGCCAGCGAATACGGTGACCGACTGGTCGGGCTTGGTGGTGTGCTGCAAGGCGAGACGGACGCCAGGACGCATCTTGCCAGCTGCGCAACCGCAGATGGAGTTGACGACCACCATGGTCGTGCCGGACTTGGCGAGTGCGCTATCTACGTCTTCCGCCGTGCGGGCTTCCGTGATGCCTGCGCGGGTGAGCTCTTCGCGCATGGGGATGATCATCAGCTCTGGGTACATAATTCGGGTTCTCCTCGGGGGTACTACACCTGCATAAGATTGTACGGCTTTGCGGAAGTTGCAGGAAATTCGCGCCCGGGCGCGGTAGGCTCAGGGAGATGACTTTTCAGGTAGAAGAAAACGTTCCGCTGGCCCCGTTGACGACGTTCGGCGTGGGCGGTCGTGCGCGCTGGTTTGCTCGCGCGACGAGCGAAGCCGATGTCGCCGAGGCTGTGAACTGGGCGGCCGCGCGTGGGGTGCCGCTCTTTGTGCTCGGCGGCGGCAGCAACCTGCTGGTGGCCGACGAGGGCTTCAAGGGGTTGGTGCTGCGGATGGAGATCGGCGGTATCGAGGCCGTGGGCGGAGGTCGTTTCGTCGTCGGCGCGGGCGTCGAGTGGGACGAGTTCGTGACGCGTGTCGTTAGCGCAGGGTTCGCGGGCGTCGAATGCATGGCGGGAATCCCCGGCAGCGTCGGGGGCACGCCGGTGCAGAACGTCGGGGCATACGGGCAGGAGGTCGCCGAGGTGATCGACGCGGTGCGCGTCTTCGACCGCGAGAAGCTGATCTTCGTGTGGCTCGACAACAAGGATTGTGGGTTCCGCTATCGCGAGAGCCGCTTCAATATCGACGAGCCGGGGCGGTTCGTGGTGACCTCCGTGCGGTTTCAGCTCAAGCAAGGTGGCGCGCCGAACCTGAAGTACGCCGACCTGCGCAAACGCTTCGGGTTGGATGTGAATCCTGAGGCCGCGAAGCCTTCGCTGCAGGAAGTCGCCGTGGCAGTGCGAGAGATTCGCGCGAGCAAGGGCATGTTGCATTCGCCGAATGACGCGGATTCGCGCTCGGCGGGATCCTTCTTCAAGAACCCGATTGTGAGCGATTCGCTCGTAGGTTCTATCGCTCAGGCAGCGAGTGTGGCGACAGAGAATGTGCCGCGCTGGCCTGCGGGTGCCGGGCTGGTGAAGCTGCCAGCTGCGTGGCTGCTGGAGCGCGCGGGGTTTGTGAAGGGCTTCGGCAGCGGGCGGGTTGGGGTGTCGACGAAACACACGCTGGCGCTGGTGAATCGCGGCGAGGCGAGTTTTGCGGATGTGGAGCAGATGCAGGCAGAGATCGTCGCGAAGGTGGAGGCGCTCTTCGGCGTGCGGCTTGTGCGTGAGCCTGTGAAGCTCGGCTGATTCAAGCGCAAGTAGAAAGACGAGCGATCGAACGCTCAACGAACGGGTGCCCCACATCTCGAGTTTGAGATTTTGGTTCGCGCGGTTTTCGTGACCCTCGAAGTCAGCCCCCCAAAAAGATGGGTTCGGGTTTCCTCGTGCATCCTGCAAACCCATGTCTCAGCACCGAGACATGGGTTTGCAGGATTCTGGCGTTGCTCACTTTTGGAGATTGGCGAGCAGGCGTTCGCGTTCGTCGGCGAGGACTTCGAGAGCTGGGCCGTGTGCCGTGACGCAGCCTCCGTGAAGACGGATCACCTCGGCGTTGAGCAGCAACGCTTCATCCACATCGTGCGTTACGGAAAGCACGGGCAGATTGCGCTCGCGCGTCCACTGCTGCAGGGCAGGAATCAGATCATCACGTAGCTTGCGGTCGAAGCCCGTGAAGGGTTCGTCGAGCATCAACAGCTTCGCGTGAGGAACGGTAAGTGCGCGGGCGAGAGCTACGCGACGCTGTTCTCCGCCGGAGAGTTCCTGCGGCCTTGCGTCGAGCAGTGACCGCAGGCGGAAGAGGTCGATCGCTTGTGCGGCGAGTGTCTCGTGCTGTTTACGATCGTCGCGGATCGTGAGCGGGAAGGTAATGTTGTCGCGCACACTGAGGTGCGGGAAGAGCGCTGCCTGCTGCGGCGCGTAAGCAAGTTGGCGTAGATGAGTGGGCCGTGCGTGCAAGGCTTCGTTGCTGCGCGTGAACGTGACATCCAGCGCAGGTAAAACGCCTGCCGCGGCGCGCAGGAGCGAGCTCTTACCGCTGCCTGAGGGGCCGAAGAGGATGGTCCATGGCGCCGTAAGCGCGAGCGACACGTCGAGGTCAACGCTGCCTGCTCGGCCTTTCACCGTGAGTTGATGATGGACGCGATCAGGCATGTGCGGATCTCCGCGAGCGGCGTGCGTAGACAGCAAGCAGCGCCACGAACGACAGCACCAGCAAAGCGAGCGACATCGTATTTGCCGCAGCGTAATTGCCTTCCTGCACCTGATCGAAGATGGCGATGGAGAGCGTGCGCGTGGAGCCGGGGATGTCGCCGCCGAGCATCAGCACGACGCCGAACTCGCCGACGGTGTGGGCGAACGCAAGCACCGCGGCCGCGAGGAAACCTTGCTTGGCGAGTGGCAGCGTAATGCGACGGAAGACTTGCAGCGGCGACGCGCCGAGGATGCTTGCAGCTTCTCGCTGCAATGCAGGCACCGCGCGGAAGGCTACGATCAGCGGCTGCATCGCAAAGGGAAGCGAATAGAGCATCGACCCGACGACGAGCCCGGCGAACGAGAATGCGAGCGAATGCCCGAGTAGCGTGGCAATCGCGCGGCCGGCGGCGGTGCGTGGGCCAAGGCCGACGAGCAGGTAGAAGCCGAGGACGGTAGGTGGTAGCACCAGCGGCAAGGCGATAGCGGCTTCGACCGCGCGTGCGTACCAGCGCGTGGAGCCTGCGACCCAGGCGGCGAGAGGCACGCTGACGCAGAGAAGCAGCGCCGTCGTGAGGGCGGCAAGCTCGAGCGTGAGGCGAAGCGCGGCGAAGTCCATGCGTGCGGCTAGTGTAGTGGGTCGCGTGGGCTAACATCATCTGCATGAACCTGTTTTTGCGTGCGTCGTTGGCGGCTGTGGCCGTCGTGTGCCTGCCGGTGTGGTCGCAGGCGCCTGCAGTGAGCAACTACAAGCCGCTGGAGACGTTTGCTCCGTTGACGTTGCCGGAGTCGGTGAACGCGTATCGTTCGGCATCGGGCGCGCCCGGGCCACAGCATTGGCAGAACCGCGCGGACTATGCGATTGACGCGAAGATCGACACGGCGACGAAGACGCTGAGCGCGAGCGAGGTCATCACCTATACAAACCACTCGCCCGATGCGCTTGATGTGTTGTGGCTGAACATGGAGCAGAACACCTATCGCGCAGACTCGCGTTCGTTGGCGTTTGCGGGCGGCAAGCGTGCGCGCTCGGAAGGCCGTTCCACGGACGGCGACTTGCTCGATGTGGTTGAGCTGCTGGGTGAAGGCAAGGGCGCGAAGCCTGCTGCGGCGAAGTTTGTAGTGAGCGACACGCGCATGCGTGTGGAGCTGCCGACGCCCTTGAAGACGGGCGGGAAGATTCGTCTGCGAGTGACCTACCACTACACGGTTCCCGGCGAGTGGGGCGGACGTACGTCCTGGGGGAAATACAAAGACGGCGAGGTCTATGACATCGCGCAGTGGTACCCGCGGCTCTGTGTGTACGACGACCTGAAAGGCTGGAACACCGAGCCGTATCTCGCGAATGAGTTCTTCTTGGAGTACGGCGATTTCACCTACTCGGTGACGGTTCCGGCGAACTTCATCGTGGCCGGCTCGGGTGAGTTGGTGAACTCCGCCGAGGTGTTGACGAAGGGGGAGCTCGCTCGGTTGGCAGAAGCTCGCAAGAGCGACAAGACCGTGATGATTCGCACGGCGGAGGAGGCTGCAGCGGCTTCTGCGCAGCCGACGACATCCACGAAGACCTGGCGCTTCGTGATGCACAACACGCGCGATGTGGCGTTCTCGGCGTCGCCAGTGTTTGTGTGGGACGCGGCGCGGATCAACTTGCCGGCGGGCAAAACGGCGCTGGCGCAAAGCGTGTATCCGGTCGAAGCCGTCGGACAGGACGCGTGGTCGCGCTCGACCGAGTACATGAAGGATTCGGTGGAGCGCTTCTCGGCGCGCTGGTTCCCGTATCCGTATCCGAACGCGATCAACGTAGCCGGGCCAACGGAGGGCATGGAGTATCCGGGCATCGTCTTCGACGGGCCGCAGGAGCGCAAAGATGTGACCTTCTTCATCGCCGCGCATGAGATCGGGCATACGTGGTTCCCGATGATCGTCGGCTCGAACGAGCGCACACATGCGTGGATGGACGAGGGCTTCAACACCTTCATCGACATCTTCGAGAGCGACGACTTCAATCATGGCGAGTACGGCCCGAAGCGTGACGGCGAGTACGCTCCGTTGAAGGACCAGACGCCTGCCGACCAGATTCAGAAGGTGCTTGCTGACCCGAACGCTCCGGCATTGATGATGCGTTCGGACGTCGTGCGCAACGAGTATCGCCATCCGGTGACGTACTTCAAGGGAGCGTTCGGCCTGGTGTTGCTGCGCGAGCAGATTCTTGGCCCCGAGCGCTTCGATCGTGCGTTCCGCAAGTACATCGCGGACTGGGCGTACAAGCACCCGTCGCCGTCGGACTTCTTCCGCACGATGGAGAGCGAGGGCGGAGAAGACCTCAGCTACTTCTGGCGTGGATGGTACTTCGAAAACTGGCAGCGGGATGTGGCGGTGACGGCGGTCGCGTATGTCGATCCGGCAGCCCCCGCTAAGGGCGTGAAGGTGACGGTGGAGAACCGGGACAAGCTGGTGTTGCCATGCATACTGCGCGTGGAACTCGAGGGCGGCGCGCACGTCGATGTGCAAGTGCCTGCGGAGACGTGGATGCAGAACGCTTCGCACACGTTTACGGTAGTGACGCCTGCGAAAGCGGTGCGGGTGGTGTTGGACCCCGAGCACAAGGTCCCGGACAGCCATCGCGAGAACGATGCGATGGATGTGAAGTGAGGCGAGTCATTAGTGGTTCGTGTGAGGCATGAAGACGTCTCGCCCGCACGAACGGGTGCCCACATCTCGATTTTGAGATGTGGGTTTGCTGGATGGTGGCTGTAGTGAGGGTGGTGGCCGCCCACCCGTCCGCATAAGGCCGCGTACGGAGGGCACCCGGCAACGGATGTGAAGTAACTACACGAACGGGTGCCCCACATCTCGATTTTGAGATGTGGGTTTGCAGGATGTTTCTGGATGGTTCTAGATTCTCGCTCTCCCACATCTGCAACAGCGCAGATGTGGGGCAACCGACGCGCGTGGCCGTTGTGAGGAGTGTCTAGCGAACAGGTTCCAGCCCGAGTGGCTTGAGCTGCGCTTGCGTCTTCGTGCAGGTGAGCCACTTGAGAAACGCATGTGCGGCGGTGCGGTCTTTGGCGTCGTGCATTACGACCGCTGCCTGCACGAGCGGCGCGTAGTCTGCCTGCGGGATGAGGACGTAGCTGCCGATCTCGCGGAAGTGCGGCGTGTTCGCGGTGGTCAGCGAAATCAGCCCGGCTTGCGCGTTGCCGCTCTCGGCGAACTGTGCGGTCTGCGCGATGTTCTCGGCGGTGACGAGCTTCGTCGCGAGCGCGGCGATCAGATGTTCGTGCGTGAGGTACTGCTTGGCCGCGAGGCCGTAGGGCGCGTGCGTCGGGTTCGCCATCGCGATCCGCGTGACCTCGGGCTTTTGCAGCGAGGCGAGCGTAAGCGGCTGGGCGACGGAGTCCTTCCGCGCCCAGAGCACCAGCGTGCCGTGCGCGTAGGGCATGAGGGCGCCATCGGAGAGGTGGGCGTCGGCGAGTTGCTGCGGATGCGCGGTGTCGGCCGAGAGAAACACGTCGAAAGGCGCGCCGTTCTGCAGTTGCGTGGTGAGTGCGGCGGAGGAGCCGAAGCTTGCGATGACCTTCACGCCGGTCTGTTTTTCGTACTGCGCGGCGAGGATGGGCAGCACGGGCGCGAGGTCGGCGGCGGCGGCCACGTGCAGTTCCTTGGCCTGTGCGATCAGCTTATGCGCTGATAACAATGTGAGAAGAACGGCCAAACACGCGGAAATGCGCGCGATCCTGCGATACCCTAGAAAAGATTCCCATGAATGTTTCAACACATAGTCTTCGATGCACGGGTTGTGGCGAAAGAATCGCCGGTAGTGAAATCGCGAGCAATTTTCGTTGTCGGTCGTGCGGTGATTTGTTTGAGGTCGAGTATCCGTGGAGCGCATCGGCGCCCAATGCGGATGAAGCCTTCGGCCCGAACCCTTCGGCGCTGCGCCACCTCTGGGCCGAGCGTCGCACCTCGACGATGGCGATTGACCAGTCGGGCGTGTGGCGTTTCCGCGACCTGCTGCCGATCGTAGCCGACGACCAGATTGTGACGCTGCGCGAAGGCAACACTCCGCTTTATGAGCTGCCGAAGTGCGCCGCGAAGCTCGGACTGAGCTTCCTGCTGGCCAAGCACCAGGGCATGAATCCGACGGGCAGCTTCAAGGACACGGGGATGACCTCCGCGCTGTCGGTAGCGGCTTCGCGCGGCTTCGAGTGGGTGGCTGTGGCTTCGACGGGCAACACCTCCGCCGCGATGGCCGGCTACGCCGCGCGCGCCGGGCTGAAGTCGATGGTGCTCATCCCCGAAGGCAAGATTGCCTGGGGCAAGCTGTCGCAGTCGATGGATTACGGCTCGGTGACGGTGCAGCTGAAGACGGACTTTGACGGCTGCGTGCGCGTGTTGAACGAGCTCGTACAGCGCGCGCCGGTGTACATGCTGAACTCGGTGAACCCGTATCGCCTGGAGGGCCAGAAGACCCCGGCGTTCGAGATCCTCGAGCAGCTCGATTGGCGTATTCCGGACCACCTGATCGTGCCGGGTGGCAACCTGGCCAATTGCTCGGCGCTGGGCAAGGGCTTTGCAGAGTTGAAGCACCTTGGCTTCATCCACCGCGTGCCGAAGATCAGCGTGATTCAGGCGCACGGCGCGAACCCGCTCTTCCGTGCGATGCAGAAGGATGCAGGCGCGACGCTTGAGCCGGTGGTCGCGGAGACGCGCGCGAGCGCGATTCGCATCGGCAATCCGGCTAGCTGGAGGAAGGCTGTTCGCATCCTCGCCGAGACCGGCGGTTGGGTGGAAGAGGTTTCAGAGGCCGAGATCGCGCTGGCGAAGGCGGAGATCGGTGCCGAGGGTATCGGTTGTGAACCGGCGTCGGCGGTAACGTACGCGGGCCTGAAGAAGCTGGTGGCCGATGGCCGCGTAGCTCCGGAAGAGCGCGTCGTGCTGCTGCTCACCGGCCACACGTTGAAGGACCCGGAGTACACGATCAACTATCACCGCGGCGAGCTGCTGACGGAATCCGAGTTGGCGACCGCTCCGGCAGAGGAGCGCGCAGCGATGAAGTCGCTCGAGAAGAAGCCGGTCGTGCTTGAAGCCAACACCGACGAAGTGCTGCGGACGCTCGAAGCGCTGCAACGGGGAGCGTAGGGCGGATGCAGACGAAGCGCGTTCGCATCAAGCTGCCTGCAACCTCGGCGAACCTCGGACCGGGGTTCGACGCGGCTGCGCTGGCGATGTCCATGCATCTGACGGTGGAAGCGGAGCCTGCACCGACATGGCAGATTCACGCCACGGGCCGCGATCCTGAACTGGTGGGCTCGCTCGAAAAGAATCTCATCATCGACACCTTCACCAGCGTGCTGCAGGACGCGGGCAAGAAGGCTTCGCCGCTGCGGTTGACGATCCACAACGAGATTCCGCTGGGTATGGGTTGCGGCTCGTCGGCGGCTGCGCTCTGCGCGGGGGTGGCGCTCGCTGACTTCTTCGGTGAACTGAAGATGGGCGATGCGGGCATCGTGACGGAGGCATCGCGTCGCGAAGGCCACCCCGACAATGTGGCCGCTTGCTGGCTCGGTGGATTTACGGTGTCGGCCGACACCGAGCGCGGCGTGGAGACGGCGACCTTCGGTACAGAACTGCCGTGGCAGTTGCTGCTGGCGGTGCAGGCGACTTCACTTGCCACGAAGAAAGCGCGCGCGCTGCTGCCCGAGACTTACTCCAAGGCCGATGCGGTGTTCAATGTGCAGCGCATGGCTCTGCTGACCGCGGCATTCGCTGGCGGACGCCGCGACCTGCTGCGCGCAGGTACGGAGGACCGCATTCACCAGCCGTACCGGCAGGACGCGTGTCCGCTGCTGAAGGCGTTGCTGCCGCTGGCGCAGGACCAGAAGTTTGCGGGGGTGGCGCTGAGCGGCGCTGGGCCTTCGGTGCTCATGGTGCTGGAGCCGGAGACGACCTTGCTGGAAGCCCAGACGGTGGTGACGGCGTTGGCCGGAGCCGATGTCGAGCTAATTCCGGTGTCGATCGCTGGTGGCGCGGAAGTGCAAGAGCTGGCGTAACTTCGACGGCGATCGAAGATTCCGTGCACGGTGAGATGAACCGTTTTCCACGGAAGCGGCATCTATCCTGATGTGGTTTTGATTTAGAGCCCGCGGCAAAGGCCGCCGGCGAGGAGATGAAGGGCAATGGCAAACGAGTTTGTTCACGATGTAACCGACGCGGAGTTTGAGTCGCAGGTACTGCAGTCGTCGACTCCGGTTCTGGTGGACTTCTGGGCTGCATGGTGCGGTCCTTGCCGTGCACTGGCTCCGGTGGTGGACCAGGTTGCTGCTGAGAACCAGGGCAAGCTGAAGGTGATGAAGATGGACGTCGACAAGAACAACCAGACGCCCGGCCGTTATGGCATCCGCGGCATTCCCGCGCTGCTGATCTTCAAAGACGGCAAGGTAGCGGAGCAGGTTGTGGGCTACGTTCCCAAGGACACCATCGACCAGGCCCTCGGACGCGTGATCGCGTAAGTCGGTTTGACGTTGCAAGAGGCCTCGCTGCGGCGGGGCCTTTTTGCTTGAAGTGCGGGAGACCAGAGATAAGAGATTGGCGGGTGATGATCTCTAATCTCTGATTTCTGATCTCTATCTTTGCTAGGCTTAGATACCGATGCTGGAGTGGATGCTTGTTCACGGGAGCCTGATCGCCTTCTTCATTTTGGCGAACAGCTTCTTTGTGGCTGCGGAGTTTGCGTTGATCAGCGTGCGCGAGACGCGCATTGAGCAGATGATTGCGCAAAACCGGCCCGGCGCGCGCACCGTTCTTGCGCTCAAACACAACATCGACGAGTTTCTGCCCGCCGTGCAGTTCGGCGTTACGCTGGCGAGCCTGGCGCTGGGTGGCCTGGGCGAGCCTGCGATCGCCGACGCGCTCGTCGCGGTGATGCATCGCTGGGGCTTTGCAAGCCATCACACCTTGCTTTATGCGCATTCGCTGGCCGCCGTCGTCGCGTTTGCGATCATCACGTACTTCGAAGTGCTGCTGGGCGAACTGGTGCCGAAGTCGCTGGCGCTGCAGCGTGCAGAGCGCATCGCGCTCGCCGTGGCCGGGCCGATGGAGGTCTTCATCCGCATGACGCGCCCGGCGGTGAAGGTGATGAACGCCTCGGCTGCGGGTGTGCTGAAGATCTTCCGTGCGCCGCTGCAAGGTGAGTCCGCCGCGCATTCGCCGGAGGAGCTGAAGCTGATGGCTTCGGCGAGCCGCCGCAGCGGTCAGTTGCCCGAGGTGCAGGAGGCGATGATTCATCGCGCGATCGAGCTGAATCATGTGGCCGTGAGCGAGATCATGACGCCGCGCGGCAAGATCTTCTCGCTGCCCGCGGATATGCCGCTCGAAGCGGCGAGCAGCCGTATGGTGGACGAGCAGCACTCGCGCGTGCCGGTCTATGACCCCACCGAGGGCCGCGACCACATCATTGGCATCGTGCATGAGAAGGATGTGGCGCGACTGATGCACTTCCGCGCGCTCGCCGGAACGCGCAGCGCGAGCGGCATGACGCTCCGCCAGGTGATGCGCGAGGCGCTGGTGGTGCCGGAGACGAAGCTCGCTGTGGAGATGCTCGAGGAGTTCCGCGAACGCCGTCGGCAGATGGCGATCGTGGTGGATGAGTTTGGCTCCACGCTCGGACTGGTGACAGCCGAAGATGTGCTTGAGCAGATCGTCGGGGAGCTCGAGGACGAGTTCGATGTGGGGCGTCAGCTTTCTCCGCTGCCGGAGGGTGCGACGATCGATCTGGAAGGCTCGGTGAGCCTGCGGGATCTCGTGACGCAGCTCCGCTGGAAGCTGCCGCGTGCGGCGGGTGTGGAGACGGTCGCCGGCTTGATCCTGATGCAGCTCGGACACATTCCCGAGGTAGGCGAGAGTGCCGTGGCCGAAGGGCGGCGCTTCATTGTGACGGAGATGGATGGCAACCGCATTGCGCATGTGCGAGTGGTGCCGGTGGCGCAGCCTGTGGACGAGGCCAACGCGACGGAAGAGGTTGTTGCTGAGTGAAGCGTAGTGCTGGTTGGTTGGCGTTGAAGCGTGTAGTGGTGACGTTGCCTGTGTTGTGGGTGGTGGTGTCGGTGGTGTTTCTGCTGATCCACCTCGTGCCGGGTGATCCCATCGCGCAGATGCTGGGCGACGGTGCGACGGCGAGTGATATCGATCATCTGCGTCATCAGTATGGCTTTGATCAGCCGTTGTGGCTGCAGTACACGCATTACTGGCGCGGAGTGGCGCGCGCAGACTTCGGGCAATCGCTCCGCTTGCATGACTCGGTGTTACACCTGATCCTGCAACGCTATCCGTATACGCTCGCGCTGACGGTGGCGGCGATGATTCTTGGCGCATTGGTGGCGATTCCTGCGGGTGTGGCAGCGGCACGGCGCAAGAATACGTGGACGGATCGCTCGCTCGGTGTAGCGAGTTTGTTTGGCTTGAGCTTTCCGAACTTTGCGCTGGGGCCGGTGCTGATCCTGGTGTTTTCGATCGGGCTGGGATGGTTGCCGGTGTCGGGCGCGGGCGTAGGTGTAGGAAGTTTCCTCGCGCACCTGGTGCTGCCCGCGGTGACGCTCGGGCTGGGGTTGGCGGCGATCCTCATGCGTATGGTGCGGACGTCGATGCTCGAGGAACTGAGCCAGGACTACATCCGCACAGCGCGCGCGAAGGGGTTGAGCGAAAGCGCGGTGGTGTATCGCCACGCGCTGCGCAATGCGCTGAACCCGGTGCTGACGGTGATGGGCCTGCAGTTCGGCTCGCTGCTCGCGGGCGCGATTGTCACGGAGACGATCTTTGGCTGGCCGGGACTGGGGCGCCTGACGCTGTCGGCGATCTCGAACCGCGATTACGCGCTGGTGCAGGGTTGCATACTGGCGATCGGGCTAACGTATGTGCTCGTGAATCTGCTGACGGATGCTGTGTACGCGCTGGCCGATCCGCGGATGCGGAAGTAGAGCGCTCCACCCGCGCCGTCTGTCCCACCGCGCTGCTCTCATGCGCAGATGTGTGCGGGAGGACAACGGCTCCAACTACCTGGGCGCATGAAAGCGGACCCACGCCTCAGCAGCGAGACATGGGGCAACCGGTTCCTGCTATTTCAGAAGGTCTACGATCTCGGCGTGTGGGGATTGCCCGGGTTCGAGGACGAGCCACGCGAAGGTGACCGGCAGTGAGAAACGGCGCGGGCCGCAGGAGCCGGGATTCAGGTACATCACGCCGTTGCGCGTTTCGACGCCGGGTTTGTGCGAGTGGCCGCTGAGCACGACAGAGAAGCCTGCTGCCTCCGGCTTCAGGTCGAGGTCATGCACCGAGTGCAGCATGTAGATGAAGTGACCGCCAAGCTCAAGGGCTTCGGTCGCGGGCAGCAGTGCCATATCGCCGTAGAGGTCTACGTTGCCGCGGATCGCTGTGACCGGCGCGATCTTCCGCAGCGCGTCAAGGATACGGTTGTCGCCGACGTCGCCCGCGTGCAGGATGTACTCGGCGCCAGCAAGGGCCGGCAGGAGCTCTTCGCGCTGTAGACCATGGGTGTCGGAGACGACCGCGATGCGCATAAGCTAGAGCCCTTCGCGAAGGCGCGAGCGCGGGTCAAGCGCATCGCGGAGTCCATCGCCGATGAGGTTGAAGCTGAGAACGCAGAGCGCGACCGCCGCCGCAGGGAAGGCGACCAGATACGGCGACTCAAAGAGGTGCGAGCGGGCGTCGTTGAGCATTGCGCCCCAGGTAGCCGTGGGTGGCTGCACACCGAGGCCAAGGAAGCTGAGCGTCGCTTCCGCGAGGATGGCTCCGGCCATGCCAACTGCGGCCTGCACGATGAGCGGTTGGGCGATGTTGGGCAGGATGTGGCGCAGCAGAAGACGCGCGTCCGACGCGCCCAGCGAGCGCGCGGCCTGCACGAACTCGCGGTCTTTCATGTGCAGCACCTGCGCGCGGACGAGGCGCGCGTAGTTCACCCATCCCGACAGCGCGAGCGCGAGGACAACGTTCACGAGCGACGGCCCGAGGAAAGCCACAAACGCCACGGCGAGCAAGATACCCGGCAATGCGAGAAAGGCGTTCGACAGGTAGAGGTTGATCGCGGTGTCAGCGATGCCACCGTAAAAGCCTGCGATGGAACCCATGACGATCCCGACGGCCAGCGAGAGCAGCACGACGGCCGTTGCCACGCAGAGCGAGATTCGCGCGCCCCACAGGGTTCGGGAGAGCACATCACGACCGAGCTCGTCGGTGCCGAACCAGTGGAGGGCGGAGGGCGTCTGCAGCCGCGCGACGAGGTCAATCTGCGCAGGATCATGGTGTACGAGGAGAGGGCCGACCAGCGCAGCCAGCGAGATGATCGCCAGTAACAGGCAACCTATTAACGCTAATGGATATCTCAAAAGCCAGCTTACGAGTTTGTTGTTCGAATCGTGTTGCATGAATGCCTTGGCTTCATCATAGCGAGCGATGATGCCGGGTCTACAACCTTTCGTGTGTTGACGCACCCAAATGCCGCCTCTACGCTGCAGTTATTAGTAAAAAGATCAACCGGGCCTGAAACTGAACAGTGTGGAGCATGAATGGGGCAGGCGCGTGAGCAGATTGGGATTGGCAGTGAGCCGTCGCTTGGTGTTAGATGGTATAGACATCCGGCGCGGCGTCAGCAACTCACGAGGCTCTCAGCAGGCTCGCGTCCGTACCATGTCACTCTCGATTGCCTGAGTTCCACTCCGTCCCTTACGAACGGACTCGAGACTACCAACTTCCGCGTGAAACACGAGATGGCCTTTGGCGCTCGCAGCGGAAATTAGGAGCGTCGAGTCGTGGTCAAATGGCAGCGTGAATCGGATAAGGCGAAGTTCACCACGATCTTAGGCGTGGACTTCTTTCATGGCACAGCGAATGAAGCGGTGAATTACATCAGCAGCCGTGGCGGCTTGCTGGTCGTTCCTGCAGCTCCGGCCCTCAAAGACATTCAGTCGAATCCCGGCTATCGCGAAGCACTGCTCGGTGCGGACCTCGCGATCACCGACTCGGCATTCATGGTGCTCGTTTGGAACCTCGTCGGCCGCGGGCGTAAGATCCACCGGGTCTCGGGGCTTGAATATCTGGTGCAGTTGCTGGATCGTCGCGAAGCCTCACGCCCTGGCAACATGATGTGGATCATGCCCGGTCGTGAAAGCGCCGACCGCAACCTTGCTTACCTGCGCGAGCGTGGCATTCATATTCCGGACGAGCACGTTGTCCTCGCGCCGATGTACGGCAAAGAGATCGAAGACAAGCCCCTGCTGGAGCTGATCGAACGCACGAAGCCGAAGCACATCGTGATCGCCGTGGGCGGCGGAACGCAGGAGCGGCTCGGACTGTACCTGAAGCAGAACCTCAGCTATCTGCCGAGCATCCACTGCATCGGTGCAGCGATCGCGTTCCTCAGCGGCGATCAGGTCCACATTCCCATGTGGGCGGATAAGTTCTACATGGGCTGGCTTTTCCGCTCGCTCGACAACCCGAAGCGCTTCGTTCCGCGCTACTGGGCCGCGCGGAAGCTCTTCGGCCTGATGCTGCGCTACCGCGACCGGCTCCCCGAGCCGCAGTAGTCTCGCCGGACGCCGCTTGCTCGAACACAAACGCATCTACATTGCAGGACACCAGGGGCTGGTTGGCTCGGCGCTCCTGCGAATCCTTGCGTCTGCCGGCTGCCGATGTCTGATCACGCGGACTCATGCGGAGCTGGACCTCTGCGATGCCGAAGCTACGAGACGGTTCTTCGCGACTGAACGGCCTGAGATTGTTCTGCTGGCGGCGGCCAGGGTTGGCGGCATCGGAGCGATGCTGGCCTCGCCTGCAGAGTTCTACGAAACCAATGTGGCGATACAGCGTTCGGTCCTTTCTGCGGCTGAGGCCGTGGGCATTGAGCGGCTGATCTTTCTGGCGTCCGCGGCGATCTATCCGCGCGATGCGGAGAACCCCATCGCCGAGGCCGCGCTCGGTTCCGGACCTTTAGAGCCCTCCGTCGAGCCGTATGCGCTGGCGAAGATCGCCGGGATCGAAGAGTGTCGGCGGCTCGGACCGCGGTTCCTCGCCGTGGCGCCGTGCAATCTCTACGGCGAGCAGGACCACTTCGAGCCCGGCCGCGCGCAGGTGCTCGCCAGCCTGCTGCGCAAGGCGCATGAAGCCCGTCTCGCGGGGCAAGGGCACATCGAAGTTTGGGGAACAGGGAACGCGCGGCGCGAACTGCTCTTTGCCGATGATTTGGCGGAGGCCTGCCTGCATTTGCTCTGCCTGCCCGAGGAGGAGTTCGCGGGGCTGACGCCTCTGGTGAACGTCGGGGCGGGGCACGATCACTCGATTCGCGAGCTGGCTATCGCCGCTTGTCGCGCGGCAGGATTCGCGGGCGAACTGCGGTTCGATGCTTCCAAGCCTGAAGGCGCGTTGCGCAAGTTGCTGGACTCCAGCCGCCTCAATGCGACAGGCTGGCATCCGCGAACGACGTTGGAGGATGGATTGGCTCGAACCTATCGCGCCATGAAAACGCGTCTCACGGCGTGAGCAGCTTTTTGCGAGGGGCCGGGTCTTTACGGATATGAAGCGATGCGGTGCGTGGGGTCTGGTTGTACTTGCGGCAGTCATGAGCTGGGCGTCGGTCTGTGCGGCGCAGGGAACGGTCTCTGAGCGCTACCTCTTCGCCGCGGTGAACGCTGAGCGCATCCAGCGTGGGCTGCCCGAACTGCGGTGGGACGACCAGCTGTATCGCGCTGCCGAGATGCATGCGCGCCAGATGGCCGAGCATCGTGCGATCTCGCATCAATTTACCGGCGAGTCCGACCTGGCCGCTCGCGGGCAGCTTGTCGGAGCGCACTTTTCGACCATCGCCGAGAACGTCGCGATGGCACCGACCGCCGTCCGCATCCATGACGCCTGGATGAATTCGCCGCATCATCGCGACAACATCCTCGACCGCACGGTGGACTCGGTGGCGATCCGCGTGCTCGCGCGCGACGGCGAGCTGTACGCAGTGGAAGACTTCGACCGTTCCGTCGCGGGCTTGTCGCTGGACGAGCAGGAACAGCAGGTAGGCGCGCTTGTACATCACTGGGCGCCGGGGATGCTCATGGCGGATGACGCGACCGACGCGCGTGCGACCTGCGCCCGGGAGAGCGGCTACGTCGGCGACCGGATGCCGTGGTTCGTGATGCGCTTTACGTCCTCAAACCTCACGCAGCTGCCGGAGCAGCTCACCAGCAAGCTGAAGACCGGCAAGTATAAGCAGGCAGCAATCGGTGCGTGCGCAGCGAGGGGAAATGGCGCATTTACGGCGTTTCAAGTGGCCGTGCTCCTGTACCCTTAGCGCCGGTGAAGAATCTCCACCGGAAAATGCGCCGCAGGCCTCACTGTGGAAAGCAGTTTGTGTTATAAAAATGAAGGAGCAACCGACCGGTTGCAGCGTTCCAAGCGCGATCCTCAGTAGCTCAATGGCAGAGCATTCGACTGTTAATCGAAGGGTTGTAGGTTCGAGTCCTACCTGAGGAGCCATCCTCTCCAAATACAAATCTGGCAGTCTCTGGTCGTGATTTCCGCTCATTGTGGAAGCATGATCCACTTGCTGTTGTGGTTGAGGTTTCAGGCGTATAAACTTCATTCGTTGACATTTACCGTCGATAGCTCTGCTTCTCTTTCCTCGCAGTGGTAGGTTTTTCCACAGAGCGAGATTGAAGCGGACCTTGGTGAACGGACCTGCCTTACAGGAAGCTCGCGCGGAAAGTGCGGAACGCTGTAGGATAGGCTGCACAGGAGCCGAGCACGGAAGTGAAGACCCAGCGTAGATATCAGGAAATCGCCGCGCGCATTTCGCGCTATATCGCGGAAAACGGGCTTCAGCCGGGGGACCGACTGCCCGGCGAGATCGACTTGGCGAAGGTGTGTGGCGTGAGCCGGCCGACGATCCGCGAAGCGATGGTCGCGCTCGAAATTGCAGGCGAACTGGAGATTCGATCGGGGTCGGGAGCTTACGTTCGCAAGAACGTAAATCCGATGTCCCTGGTGCTGGACTCCGGCCCCGGGCCGTTTGAACTCCTGCGGGCGCGGATCCTGATCGAAGGAGAGATTGCCGCCGATGCGGCGCTGTACGCCTCTGCTGC
Source organism: Granulicella cerasi (assembly GCF_025685575.1). Lineage (NCBI taxonomy): Bacteria > Pseudomonadati > Acidobacteriota > Terriglobia > Terriglobales > Acidobacteriaceae > Granulicella > Granulicella cerasi. The sequence goes on along the minus strand of NZ_JAGSYD010000002.1, from coordinate 150,371 downwards.
GGATCTGGAGCGGGTCGAGTTGGCGCTGCGCGAGATGCGGGAGCTGGTGGCAGGCAAGATCAACGCACAAGCAAATGACCGTGCATTTCATGTCGCGATCGGGGAAGCCGCGAAGAACTCGGTGTTGGCGTCGATCGTCGACGGCCTATGGGCGGGGATGTTCTCGCCGATGTATCACCGGCTGAGTCAGAGGGCGCGTATGGAGGGCTACCAGGCGGAGGCCCTGCGCGACCACGAAGACATCTTTGCCGCGATCCAGGCACGCAATCCTAACGACGCACGCAAGGCGATGCGTCGGCATCTACAGAACGTCGAGCAGCACTTGGCGGAGAGCGATGTCCCGCTGTCCGAAGAGCTGGACGCAGTGGATGCTTCGGTTTAGCTTTGCCGCTTAAATCGCTCCATTCAATGAGCTTTCGGTCCTATGCCCCGGGCGATTTCGAGGCAATGTTTGCTTTGGATGAGGTCTGCTTTACGCCGGAGTTCCGCTTTTCGCGGTCGTCGATGCGTCGTTTCGCCGAGGCCCGCCGTGCCCGGGTCGTGATCGCGGAGGCGGAAGGCGTCCTGGCTGGGTTCGTTATCGTGCATCTCGAAAAGATGGGCGGGACGAACGTCAGCTATGTCGTAACGCTCGATGTCGCGCCGGACTGGCGTCGGCTAGGGCTGGCAGCACGGCTCATGCACGAGGCGGAGCTCGCCTCGACAGGCTGCGCCGCGATGCTGCTCCATGTCTTCACGGGAAACGAGGACGCGATCCGGTTTTATGAGCGGCTTGGATTCGAGCGCTCCCATACGGAAGAGGCGTTTTACGGCGAGGGGCTCGATGCCTTCGTCTACCGCAAGCGGCTCGATCCGGCTCAGGCGTCGTAGCGGCGCGCGAAGCGCAGAACCACGGCCCACTCGCCGTCCATCTCTTCCTGCCACACAATCTCGCCGCCCAGCATACGAGCAATTTCCTGTGGGGTCAGGTCGCGGTCCTGGTCGAACTCACGTCCACGAGAGCTGCCGGGATGTTCTGCCAGATATCGTTGCAGGGCGGGCGACATGAAGTGCGTGGTGAAGACGACGGCGGTATCGAAATCGCCCGGACGTTGTGCGGCCTTCTGGATCTCCGGCCGCGAGAAGTTCTCGACCGAGGTCACCTTGATGCGTTGGGAAACGTAGCCGAGGTCGGGGCGGAAGAGATCTGCGGCCACCGGCCAGGCGGTCAGCACAGTGGCGTTGGGGTAATGCTGCTCGACGAAATGTGCCGCATCTTCGTGAACGCGAATCATGTCCCGATACGTGAGGTTATCCTCGGGAGCGAATGATACTGCAGGGTTTATCCAAAGCGCAGAAGCAAAGGCTGCGAAGACCAGCCCGGCCAGCAGGGGCCACCATTCCGTACGGCGGCGCCAGCAGTCGATGCAGACCAGCAGGATAAGCGGATAGACGGGCAGGAGGTAGCGCGTAAGCAGCGCTCCGCCAAGGATGGAGAATGCGAGCCAGTTTGCGATGTACAGGACGCCGATCGTGACGAAGATCGGTTGGGTGAGCGTGCGCTTTGGGGCGACGGCGCGCGTGAGCAGGAAGGCTGCCACGGCGAAGACGAGCGGGATCCACAGATTGCGCTGCCAGGTCAGGTGGACGAAGCGGTAGCGGAGCGCCTCGGAGACGTGCTGCAGAGTGAAGTTCGCGGTGGCGTTGTAGCGCAGGTATTCGGGGTTGCCGAAGGTGAAGCCTGTCTTGTGGTGGTGGTAGGCGTACCAGCCGAGCAGAGGGATGACCGGAAAACTGAGGGCGCCGAAGCGGCGGGGGCAACCGCGGTTGGTCCGGGCGAGCAGGTAGAGTTCCAGCGCGGCGAGGGCAGCGGGTTCGACGATCGCGGTTTCCTTGCTGAGCGCGGCGAGCGAGAAAAGCGCGGCGATGGCGAGGAGCTTCGGGAGCGGCTGGCACCCGATGGTCTCGAAGTAGAAGGCGAAAGCCCAGAGGGTGAACGCGGCGGCGAAGATGTCGGCGTGCGCGAGCGTCGATTGCGCGAACCAGATGGGGTAGACCGCGACAAGGGCTGTAAGGGCGACTCCTGCAGAGGGACTGAGGAGGCGTTGGCCGATGCGAAAGACGGCGGTGAGTCCGGCGGCGGCGAAGGCCGCGGCGCAGAGCCGGGTTGCGAGGATGTGATAGCCGGTGAGGTGCCAGAGCAGGCCGAGGACGACGTTCGGCAGCGGCGGGTGCGCGTTGGTGAACTCGGGGATGAGCGTCCAGCGGTGGAAGAAGTCCAGCGCGGCGGGGACGTAGTAGCCGCCCTCGTCCCAGTAGTACGGCAGGTGGAGCAGCGTCAGATGACTGACGGCGACGATCGCCCAGAGGAAGAGCCAGATTGCCCAGCTTGGAAGCTGCGCGAGCCGGTCACAAGCCCGGCGGACTGGGGTGAAGGCGCGGAAAGGGGCTTGGCTGGGGGCGAGGTCGGTGGTCAAGGTTTTGATTTCGGGCGGGTGTTTGGAGGATCAGCTTACAGCTATCAGCTTCAAGTTTGGATCGAGCTTCGAGCTGTCAGCTGTGAGTTTGATTCGAGTTGTGGGTTTCGAGTTTTGAGTTGCGGGTAGAGCGAAGCCCGGGCTGCTGGACGCAGACCCGGGCTCGGCTGGGTGGGGTTTAGTTGAAGTTCGAGGTGTTCGGGCGCGGAGCCTGCGGGGCGTCCAGCGAGATTTCGCCGAAGCTCTGCTCGTACTGCTGGATGTTCTGGCCGAGGATCGAGTGCAGGGCCTTGGCCTGCTGCGGGCTGAGGTAGATGCCCTGGAAGTTCTCGATGTTGACTTCGTCGGCGGCGGTCTGGTCGAGCGTGCCGAAGATCAAACGGAAGTCCCAGATGGAGAGGCGCACCTGCACGCTGTTGGCGTAGGAGTCGCGGTAGTCGGGGGTCTTGTCGAGAACGATGCGGGTGTTGTCCGGCTGCGTGATGGTCTGGCTCATGAGACTTCTTTCTGCTGATCTGCTGAGGAAACTCTTGGTGCGGGAGGAGGGACTCGAACCCTCACGCCTAGGGCACAGGCTTCTAAGACCTGCGTGTCTGCCATTTCACCACTCCCGCAGATTGTGGAACAAGGGTAACAAGGGTTGGGGCGGAAAAGCGAACGCCGCGAAGCAAGATGCTCCGCGGCGATCCTCCTGAGTGGGGTGAAGTTTTTACTGCTGGGTCATGACGCCGGTGCCGGAGTCGGTGCCGCAGGTGCCATTGAGCACCCAGTTGGTGATGGTGAGCGTCTTGCCGTCGGTGGAGAAGGTACCGCTGGCCGTGACAGAGTTACCGATGATGAGGTCTGTGTAGGTCATGGTGAAGCTGCCGCCGGTGACGATGGCGCTCGAGACAGCGGTCGGTGAGGTGAAGCAGGGGTTCTGACCGAGGTTTGCCGAGCCGGTGAGCGTGAAGTTGCCGTTGGTGTCGGAGGCTGGCGACTGCGTGAGCGTCGCGGTCATCTGCAGGACGGGGAGCGTGGCCGAGTCCTTGTCGTAGAACTTACCGGTGTAGGTGCCGGTGACCGAGGCGTAGCTCTGCGCTGTTGCGCTGACGGAGGCCAGCGAGCAGCTTCCGCCAGAGACGCTGTAGGCGGCGTTGGTGATCGACTTGCCATCGGCGGCGAGCGCGCCGGTGATGGTCAGGGTGCCGCCAGCGACAGCGCCGGTCAGCGTGACCTTGTTGTCGGCGTCGGCCGAGCCGCTGACCGTGAAGGCGTCCTTCGGCGATACGCAGGCCGAGGCGGCGTTCGAGTGGAAGATGCCGGTCATCGAGGTCGAGGTGCCGGTGAGCTCGCCCGAGAGTGCGGGGAGCGTGGCGTTCGATGTTGCGGCGGTGATCTGCCAGTTGCCGGTGACCGTGATCGCCTTGGCGTTGGTCGCGGTGGAGGTCATGGCGCCGTTGCAACCGGCGAACAGGATGGCGGTGGATGCAAGGAGGGTAGCGCAGGCTTTCGCGCAGGACGAGAGGTTGCTGAGACGCATGGAAGCTCCGGGGCCCGAGGGACCTTGTCAGGTCCGAGATGTTTGGTGGAACGAGGTCATCATGGCAGTTACGGATAGGGGATGGCATCCCCCGCGCGGGGTCATCCATGCCCCCGGCTGGAGTCTTCTTCGGCAGGATCGAAAGAAAACTTCAGAGCTGTTTCTCGGATGGAGGTCAGGTCGCTACTGCTTCACAAGCTGTGCTGGCGGGGAGCCGCTAAAGGTGCCGCACGAAGACGAGCTGTAGCTCCAATCGATGTCGTCGATGATCTTTCCATCCTGACTGTCATCAGCGAGAAGGAGCGCCTGATGGATGTAGTCGCTACTGAAGATGCCTTGGATCGTGCTGAGATAGCCAGCCAATTCGCCATCGAGTGGGCCGGTGGATTGGCAACCGGCGACTTTGAAGGTAAGGGTGCCGGACAACGGGATGAAGCCGCCGTGGATGTAGTAGTTGGCCTGTGCTATCTGAGCAGAGACCTCGTGCGTGGCTCCGTTGGCGTCGATAAAGCTTCCCGCGTAAGTGCCGGTGAGAGGAGCATTCCACTGGCCCCATAGCCCGGGCGAGGTGGTCGCGCATTTGCCGGTGACGACGAAGGAGCCGTTGGTGATGGATTGCCGGTCTGCCGAGAGCGTGCCGACGATGTGGACGTGGCTGGAGGCGAAGTCGCCGTCGAGCGTGAGGGTTCCGTTGGAGGAGGTGCCGGTCATGTCGACGAGCGCACCGCCGAGGTTACCGGGAACGTTATTCAGGCAGGCTGCGGTTCCATAAGGATTTGTCAGATCACTGCTGGCGATGTCGAAGCTGCCGCGAACGGTGGTGCCGTTGGCGCTGAGCGCGCCGTAGAAGCCGCCGATGGGCGCGACGTTGTAGCCGCCATTGGCGTCGCGGCCTTCGATCGACCAGGCCCCGCCGGGCAGGTTTGGAGATGACTCATAGGTCACCGGGCCGCCGTCAGGCGGGACGCGGCCCTGGCCGCACCCTACAGATATTGCGATCCATAGGCAAGCTGAAGCTTGGAGCAAAGCTCGGGCAACTCTCATGGGTGGCCGAAGTATACCGTAGCCCTCGGAGTCTTCTGTCAAGGCCAGTTTCATGGGTGCTTCTCGGGGGCGGGCAGGTCTGTGGTGTCCACGATCTTCGCGCTGGAGCGGAAGCGGCGGTAGTTGGAGTAGGTGTCCGTGCCGATGAGGTGGACGACGAAGGTGCGAAACGTCGTGTGCGCGGTCACGGTTGTGTCAAAGGTGGATTCGACGGGGAGGAGCGTTCCTTCTATCGGCGCGAATCGCATTGCGGAGATCGTGTCTTTGCTGAAGGGTCCGATGTCGGCGAGGAACTGTGTCCAGTTACGAAGAATGTGGTGGTTGGCGTCGACTGAGAGCCGGATGTGACGTTGGAGATTGGCCGGAGCCGTCGCCGAGGAGCGGGGTGAGGTCGAGGACTGTGCACTCCGTGCCGCTGACTTGCTCATGGCCGGCGATCTCGATCTTGAAGTTTGTGAGTTCTTCCTCAAGGCTAAGCGACTGAACGCTCGCGCTGTGTTTGGGTGGATTGCGACGACTACGTTCTGCCTCGTTCAGGCCGGTGCGCTCCTTTACGGCCTGATCGTAGAGAGCGTTTTCGCGTTCGAGCGCTTTGCCGATGAGCGGCTGGCCGTCGATTTCCAGTCGTCGGATGTAGGGCAGGCCGCCGATGAAAATCTGCTCGCTCGTATAGGTGTGGTCGGCGGTGAGCTTGCCTTTGATATAGTTCAGGTCGCGATGCAGGATCGTGTAGGTGAATGATTGCTCCGGCGCGGTGGAGTCTGCGGCGTGGACGCTGGCCTGCTTGAGTAGTTCGCGGGCGTCAGGCGTTTGTGCGTGGGCTGCGGAAAGCGCGGCGCAGAGAAACGATGCCACTGAAAACCTGAGAAATAGGCGCATGGAGGTGGGCTTCAGGTTGCCACAGGAGTCATCGAAAGACAATAAGGACCGGGCCTGCAACCTTTAGTGATCTAGTACATCAAAAGAGTTGACAGTAACTCACTCACATGTGAGACTGGAGAGGTCATATAGCTGGCTTCGGGAAGCGGCCAGCAGGGGATAACGACAAATGGCAAAGATTATTGGTATCGATCTGGGAACCACGAACAGCTGCGTCGCCGTGATGGAAGGCGGCGAGCCGAAGGTGATCGCGAACGAAGAAGGCGGTCGTACTACGCCGTCGATCGTGGCATTCACCAAGGGCGGCGAGCGTCTGGTGGGCCAGGTGGCAAAGCGTCAGGCGATCACGAACCCGGAGAACACGATTTACTCCGTGAAGCGCTTCATGGGCCGTCGCCAGAACGAAGTGAACGATGAAATGAAGATGGTGCCCTACAAGGTGGTGCCGTCGGGCGACAACGTCGCGATCGTCGCGCAGGGTAAGGAGTACACCGCGCCCGAAGTTTCGGCGATGATTCTGCAGAAGTTGAAGAAGGCCGCTGAGGACTACCTTGGCCAGTCGGTGACGGAAGCTGTCATCACGGTTCCGGCGTACTTCAACGACGCGCAGCGTCAGGCGACCAAGGATGCGGGCAAGATCGCTGGTCTCGATGTGAAGCGCATCGTGAACGAGCCGACGGCTGCTGCTCTGGCTTACGGTCTTGACAAGGGTAAGGACGAAACCATCGTGGTGTATGACTTCGGTGGCGGTACGTTCGACGTCTCGGTGCTCGAAGTGGGCGAAGGCGTGATCGAAGTGAAAGCGACCAACGGTGACACGCACCTGGGCGGCGACAACCTCGACCAGCGCATCGTGGAGTGGCTGATTTCGGAGTTCAAGAACGAGTCGGGTCTCGACCTCGGTTCGAAGGGCAACGAGATGGCACTGCAGCGCCTGAAGGATGCTGCGGAGCGCGCCAAGATCGAGCTTTCGACCGCGCAGGAGACCGAGATCAACCTGCCGTTCATTACGGCAGACGCTTCGGGTCCGAAGCACCTGGTTCGCACGCTGAGCCGCGCGAAGCTGGAGCAGCTCGTAGCTGATCTGCTCGAGAAGTCGGTTGGACCGTGCAAGCAGGCGCTGAAGGATGCAGGCGTGGACGCTTCGAAGATTGACGAAGTCGTTCTCGTGGGCGGCCAGACGCGTATGCCGGCGATCCAGAAGCTTGTGAAGGACCTGTTCGGCAAGGAACCGCATAAGGGTGTGAACCCGGATGAGGTGGTGGCGATCGGTGCAGCGGTTCAGGCTGGCGTACTTGCTGGCGATGTGAAGGACCTGCTGCTGCTCGACGTGACCCCGCTGACGCTGTCGATTGAAACGATGGGCGGCGTGGCTACGGCGATGATCCCGCGCAACACGACGATCCCGACGAAGAAGTCGGAGACGTTCTCGACGGCGGCTGATAGCCAGACCGAAGTTGAGGTTCACGTGATGCAGGGCGAGCGCCCGATGGCAAACGGCAACCGTACGCTGGGCAAGTTCAAGCTGGGCGGCATCATGCCGGCTCCGCGTGGCGTGCCGCAGATCGAGGTGACGTTTGACATCGACGCGAACGGCATCCTGAACGTAAGCGCGAAGGACAACGCTACGGGTAAGGACGCTAAGATCACGATCACGAGCTCTTCGGGCTTGTCGAAGGAAGAGGTCGAGCGCATGGCGAAGGAAGCCGAAGCTCACGCTGCCGAGGACAAGGAAGCGAAGGACAAGATCGAGGCGAAGAACCAGCTCGATTCGATGGTCTACAACGTCGAGAAGATGCTGAACGAGTCTGGCGACAAGGTAGCGGCAGCGGACAAGAGCGAGGTAGAAACTGCCCTCGCGGACGCGAAGTCCACGCTCGCAAACGAGAGCGCAAGCGCGACCGAAATGGACGCTGCCCGCGAACGCCTGACGACCGCAAGCCACAAGCTGGCCGAGGCCGTGTATAAGGCCGGAGCTGCGGCGAACGAAGCTGGAGCGGCTGCTCCGGCGGAAGAGCCGAAGAAGGACGAAGGCGTCATCGACGCAGAGTATGTGGACAACGACCAGAAGTAAGGGAACTGTCTACAGCAGGACTGCGTATAGGTGAGAGGAGAGCTTCGTACGGTGAAGCTCTCCTCTTGTCGTCAGCGGTGACGCATCGTTTACGCAGGAAGTGGGTCTGAAGAAAGTAGTACCGGAACGGGTCCGCTTGTGGAGAGCGGACGAGGTGCAGAAAGGCTGGGTCGCGATGAACACGCAGGAGAACAACAACGGTAGGGACGAGGTTCTGGAGAGCACTTTGCGCTGGGAGTTCGGTAACGCTCACTCGCATTTCAGCGAATTGCTGTGGCGCTGCGACGCAACGCGCGCGGGTCTGCTCTACAACCGCACGCTTTTCGGCACGCAGCAGGAGGCTGAGGCGTTCGCCGAAAAGATGAAGCAGGCAGAGCCGGACCAGATGTTCAGTGTGGAAGCCATCAAGGCGAGCGCCGTCTGGAATTAGACGACGCTCGTCCCTCTAGTTGAGGGCGGGCTCCCTCGGATGAGGCGCCGAGGGGAACCGTCGGTCCTTCCAACGCAGGACCGGCTTTTCCACGAAGTGCCAGGAGGCGCGCGCGAGCGCGACGGCCAGCACGAAGGATGCGATGACTTCCAGCCAGCCATAGTGGTGAATGTGCAGGGAGCGGGAGAGTCCTTCGTAGATGAACCAGGCCGCGATGATGTGCACGAGATACAGCGTGTAGCTGATGGTACCGAGGTACTGGAATGGATACGAGTTGAGCACACGGCTCAACCACCACGGCGACTCGGCTTTCACGACGAGCACCCCCACGAGCGCGGCGCAGGCGATATCCAGAGCGGTGAGTCCGAAGACGAGAAAGAGTGGTGATTCGCGGACTTCCATACCTGCGATGGGATGGATGAGGTAAAGCACGACGGCAAGCACTGCAACTGCCGCAACGCCGATGAGACTGAGTGCGACCTGCTTCTTTTGCAGCAGGTCCTGCTTACGCCAGTGCTCCAGCAGAAGCGCGAGAAACGAGCCGTAGATGAGTCCATCGAAGTGTGTGAACATGCCGAAGTACGAGCTTACGGCGGGGTGTTGCCAGCGGAAGAAGATGGAGAGCAGGCAGATGCAGATGCCTGCGATCACGATGCCGCTGCGACGGAAGCGTAGTGCGATGGGCGCCCATACGACGTAGAAATACTCTTCGATGGAGAGCGACCAGAAGATGCCTGGCACCGCTCCCATTGCAGGCGGTAGTCCGGGGATGGCTGCGTGCAGATGATGAGCCCCCGTCATGAGCGGCGGCAGTTGCTGAATGGTACGGACGGGATGTAGCAGCGATGCGAGCAGAGGCAGGTCACGCGAGGGCGAGAAGGCTTCGAGGAAGAAGACTTGCTTGAATACTTCTCGCAGGTTCAGCACGTCAAGGTGACGCCCGACGGAAAGGGCTGTGATGAACGCGATGACGGCGAAGTACGGTGGGAAGATGCGCGCGAAACGTCGCGCATAGAACGTACGGTAGGGCTGCGGCTTGTGGCGCATACCGAGGAGGATGGTGGTGATGAGGTATCCCGAAAGCGCGAAGAAGAGGTCGACGCCGACCCAACCGAATGCTGGCCACCGTCCTAGCGAGTTGGCGATAGGAGCGTAGTGGCAGCCGATCACGAGAAGGATCGCAATGGCGCGAAGGCCATCTAACTCTGGGATTCTGCGCATAATGAGAAACCAGACTAGCATGATGTCCAACGCGCAGTGTTTCAGAAGACAAGTGAAGGATCACGATGCCTGAAGGAAATGGAATACACCGCTGGGCCGCAAGGCACGAGGCGGCGTTTGCGGGTAAGCCTGTACGGATGGACGGCCCGCAGGGTCGGTTCACAGACTCGGACGTCTTTGATGGACGCAAGCTGGAGCGAGTGCTCGCGGTAGGCAAGCACCTCGGCTATGACTTCGGCAAGGACCGCATTCTGCATGTGCATCTTGGGTTGCAGGGAGACTTCACCGAAGGCTCGGGGCCATTGCCGGCGGTGCGCGGCGCGTTGCGCATGAGGATGTGGAGTGCGGCGAAGGTGAAGCAGCCTGCCGTGCCGGGCGCGAGCAAGCGGCATGGTTGGTATTCGTCCGATGATGGGACCGGGCATCTCGATCCGGAGCAGGTGGCGTGGGTGGAGCTGCGTGGGCCTACGGATTGCTCGGTCTACACGAACGAGAAGTGGCAGCAGTTGACCGAGCGGCTGGGGCCGGATCCGTTGAACCAGGATGATCCCGAGCGCGGCTTTGCGAAGGTGAGGAAGAGCAAGAAGGCGATCGGGCAGTTGCTGATGGAGCAGGACGTGTTTGCGGGCATCGGCAACATCTATCGCGCGGAGTTGCTGTTTCGCGCGCGGCAGAGTCCTTTCACTGCGGGCAAGGATGTTTCCGACGCGGTGCTGAGGAAGATGTGGAAGGACGCCGGTCCGCTGATGCAGGCGGGCATGGTGGATCGCCGCATCGTGACGACGCTGGCGAAGGACAGGCCGAGGCGCGGAGGTGGCGTGATCGCCGCCGAGGACGCGCACTATGTGTATCGGCGCAACGGGCTGCCGTGCCGGATCTGTGGCACGAAGGTCATGAAGATGGAGGGCTTTGCGGGGCGAAATCTCTTCTGGTGTCCTGTATGTCAGGCGGAAGAGAACAAAGCGTAGCGCAAGCCGATAGATTTGTAGAGTAAGTTGGACAGAGACCATGGCAACGACACAACAGAAGGACTATTACGGCGCGCTGGGCGTAAAGAAGACGGCAAGCGCGGATGAGATTCGCAAAGCGTTCAAGAAGCTGGCGCGCAAATATCACCCGGACGTGAATCCTGGCGACAAGGTCTCCGAGGAGAAGTTCAAGGAGATCGCTGAGGCGAACGACGTTCTGAGCGATGACAAGAAGCGCAAGATCTACGATCAGCTTGGCTTTTACTCGGACAACATCGACCCGGCTGCTGCGGAAGCGTATGCGCGCGGTGGCGGTGCTCCGGGCGCGAGCGGTTTTGGTGGCGGAGCGCAGGGGCAGGGCGTGCCGTTTGATTTCGGCGGCTTTGATTTCTCGGGCTTTGGCGGCGGCGGAGCGCAGCAGCAGCGCGGTGGTGAGGGGTTCGGCGGGAGCTTCCGCGATATCTTCAGCGGCATGTTCAACGGCGGTGGCGGCGGACGTTCTCCGCGTGGCCCGCAGCCCGGAACGGACCTCGAGTATCAGGTCGAGGTCGACTTTTGGACGGCGATTCGCGGCGGCGTGACGAAGCTGGAGATTCAGCGACAGGAGCAGTGCCCGACGTGCAAGGGTCGCGCCGTGACAGGCGGTGCGCGTGAGTGCGGTGAGTGCCACGGCTCCGGTCAGGTGACGCAGATGGGCGGACGGATGAAGTTCAACATCCAGTGCCCGCGTTGCGGCGGATCGGGCAAGGTGCAGCACCAGTGCTCGACGTGCTCGGGCGCGGGGGTGGTGACGCGCAAGCAGCCGCTGGAGTTCCGCATCAAGGCGGGCACGCGCGATGGTCAGCGCATTCGTCTGGCAGGCAAGGGCAACGCAGGCACGGAGGGAGCGCCAGCGGGCGATCTGTATCTGATCATCCGCGTAGGCGCGCACAAGCTGTTCCAGCGCGCAGGCGATGACCTGCACATTGTGGTTCCGGTGACGGTGACGGAAGCGGCTCTTGGCGCGAAGATTGATGTGCCGACGATTGATGGCGAAGGCCATCAGCCGGGACGGTCGACGCTGAAGATTCCACAGGGAACGCAGACCGGACAGAAGCTCCGGATGCGCGAAAAAGGTGTGCCGAGCGCCACGCGCGAAGGTCAACGCGGAGACCAGATCGTGGAGATCAAGGTCGTCGTGCCGAAGGTGCAGGACGAGCGCTCGAAGGAGATTCTGCGGGAGCTGGAGAAGCTGAACCCGCAGGACCCGCGCGAGGAGATCTTCGCGGGAGCATGAGGGATGATGAACTCTACGAGTGGCTAGGGCAGACGTTCGAATGGGACCGGCTGAAAGCTTTACGGAACGCGATCAAACACGGCGTGCGCTTTACGGAAGCTGCGACGGTCTTCTTCGATCATGAGGCTCTGTTCTCTGCGGATGGAGACCACTCCATCGACGAGGAGCGGTACACTGTCGTTGGTTATTCGCTGCAGCAGCGGACGCTGTTCGTCGTCCATGTTGTCCGCGGCGATAAAATTCGGATCGTGAGTGCGCGTCGCGCGGAACCGGACGAAAGGAGAGCCTATGAACGGCAGTTGGGAAGATGATTATGAAGTTCCAGATCATATCGATCTTTCGGAACGGAAGTGGGTCAAGAACCCTTTCGTGCAGGAGTTCTCCGAGATGAACCTTGTATCGCTAGATGACGACGTGAAGAAGGTTTTCTCGGACTCGAAGGCGGTCAACGATGCGCTGCGGAAGATCATCGCAGAGAAAAAGGTCGATCTTCCGAAAGCGAGTTAAAAGTACTGCAAACAAAGAGGGGCGGCCACCGTGGCCTCCCCTCTTTGTCGCCGTCCACTAATACTGCGGTAGAGCGTACTCATTCGCAAGCGCGTTCATCCATTGCAGGGTCTCGGGGAAGACGCCGGCGAAGCGGGCCCCAAGCCAGGCTTGCGGAGTGATGGTGATCTCAGCGCGTCCGCTGACTACGGCCGAGTAGATCCTGCGTGCGGCGTGCTCTGCGGTGGTAGCGACGCCGGGTGTTTTCGCGGCAAAGTCAAACCACTTCTTCTCTGCGTCCACATTGCCAACGAACTTGGCATGAGCTTCGCCGCCCGTGCGCATGAGGCCGGGGCAGACGGTGGTGACGCGGACGCCTTTCGCGCGGAGCTCTGCGTGCAGACCCTCTGAGAAACCGACGAGCGCAAACTTCGCCGCCGAGTAAGGCAGCATGTGCGGCACAGCGAATTTGCCGCCGATCGAGGCAATGTTCACGATCGCGGCGCGGCGTTTGCCGGAAATGGGCTGCTGGCGCATCATGTGTGGAAGCGCCGCCCAGGTGGTGTAAAGCGCGGCGAAAAAGTTGACGCTCATGGCTTGCTCGAAGCTCTCGAGCGTGAGCGCCTCGACGGGACCGACCTCGATGATGCCGGCGTTGTTCACGAGCACGTCGATACGCCCAAAGCGAGCAATGGTTTCGTCGACTAGCCGCTCGCATCCCGCGCGCTCAGACAGATCGACGTCGACCAGGTAGAAGTCTGCGGGTTGCAGGTGAGGGTGCGCGGCGAGCAGTTTGTTCTGCGCCTCTTCAAGCTCATCACGTTTGCGCGAAGCCAGCACGAGCCGGACGGGCTTCTGTGCGAAGCGCGAAGCGATGGCGTAGCCCAGGCCGCGTGAGCCTCCGGTGACGACGACTACGGCGTTGTCTGGCACGGGCTCTTCGGTGAGTTTGCCGACGGCAAAGCACGTGGCTGCGAGTGCGGCTGCGGCTCCGACGACGAAGCCGGTGGTCTGGCAAAGACTGCTGCAGGCGTTCTTCGGGAATCCGGACATGTTCCTTTGGATGCACGTTTGGCGCGGGACGCGGTATCCTTGCGTCGATGGCAACACGTCGCAAAGCCAAAGGCGCGTATATGATCTCGGCGGTTAGCGAGATGTACGACATTCACCCGCAGACCCTGCGCCTGTATGAGCGCGAGGGGCTGTTGCGGCCTTCGCGTTCGGACGGTAACACGCGCCTCTACACCGACGAAGATCTTGTGCGGCTGGAGTTCATCCTGAACCTGGCGCGCGATTTAGGCGTGAACATCGCGGGTATCGGCGTGGTGTTGCAGATGCGCGAGCGCATGGAAGAAATGAACCGGCAGATGCAGGAGTTCGTCGGCTTTGTGCGCACGGAAATGATGACTCGCATGCAGCAGAGCGCGAATGCACAGGCGGGGTTGGTGCCGGTGCGTCGTGTGGTGGCGGTGCCGCAGCCGCCGAAGGTGGTGGCTGTGAAGTCGGCGAAGAAGAAGTCCGTTTAGAGCGTCGCTTCCCATCCGTCCGCTAAGGCGCAAGATGGAGTTTCTGAGATCCCGATACTTCCCGTTGAGCACCTGCTGCCCCACGTCTCAGCGAGACATGGGGCACCCGCTGGGTGGACGCTAGTCGTTCGCGCGTGGGTATGGAGCGGGAAGCTTGGTCCGGTCGAAGTTAGCGCTGAGGTAGGGTTTGAGTTCCTGCCAGGTGAAGTGCACTTCGGGCATTCCCGCGGCGTAAGCGGCGACTTCATACTGACCAAAGGTGATCGTCAAGCCGTGCGAGTCGAGCGTCCACTCGTGCGTATTCGCGAGGCCGGAGACGATGCCCTTGGCGAGCCACTCTTTATCGGAGAGGTAGGGACCGCGGTCGGAGTCGGCGTGGAGCTTCGCGTTGATCGCTGCGGGGAGTTTCGTCTTCCAGCCTTTGGCGTCGTCGAAGACATCGCTCGATTGCAACTGGCGTCCTGCTTCGTTGTTCCAGATGAAACTGGTGTCGAAGGTCTCGGGGTGTGCGCCGCCGTAAGCCATGAAGAAACGTTCGAAGTAAATGGTCGTCCAGTGATCGTTCGTGGGGCCAAGCGCCCAGGTCACTTGCTGCGACACGTGTAGGTCGGTGCCTTCGCGGAGCGTCTTCGGATGAGGATGATCGCTGGTGTCGTTGCCCGCGATGACGTAGGTGGTGGCAGCACTGTTGAAGGCTGCTTGCGAGGTGTCGGGTTTATCGATCTGTGGCCACGCATAGTTGCCGATGCCCACTCCGGGGTCGACATGGAAGGGATCGTCGGCGTCCTTGCTGGGCAGTGCGAGATTGGTGGCGCGCGTGTAGATCAATTGGCCACTCGAGAGTTTTATAGCGCCGAGGTCGTCGTTGCGGGTGTTGTACTCGCCGACGAGACAGTCGGTGGTGTTCCTGCGCTCGGCGCGCAGCGTGGGGGAGCAGGCTTTGTCGAGGTAGGCGAGCCATGCGCGCTGGTCGGACTGCACCCCCATGGCGGCGGCCGGGCTGAGCTCGGCTCGCAGCGCTTTGTACTTGGCTGCGAGGTCGGAGTCGGCTTTCGAAAGCTCGGAAGAAGCGCAGATGGTCTTCTCGCGGGGCGTTTTGGCGAGCTTGCAGTCGAAGCTGGCGGCGAAGGCTGGAAGTGTGAGGGCGGCGAGGCTGAGGGCGAGGAGCGGCGAACGCATGGTGTTTGGACCCCGACTGAAGTCGATCCAGAGATTACACTGGAGAGACGCTGTTGCAACGGATTTGTTGTGAGCTGCGACCTTTATTTACATGCACATTCTTCTGCGAATTCTGTTTTGGGTGGCGATGCTGGGCACGGTCACCTCGTCCATCTATTGCGTGATGGTCCTCATCGCTGCGGGGTTGTTTGGCGCGCGTCGCCGCAAGGACTCCGCAGAGCCGCCGACGTTCACGCCGCCGGTGAGCGTGCTGAAGCCGCTACATGGCACCGAAGAGGGCATGGAGCGGAACCTCGAGACGTTCTTCGAGCAGGAGTATCCCGGAGAGTGGGAGCTTTTGTTCTGCGCGCGGCAGGAGACGGACGAAGGCCTGATGCTGGCGCGCGAGGTCGGCAAGCGCTACCCGCAGGTAAATGCGCGCTTCGTTACGTGCGGTGAGCCGCAGCCGAAGTTTCACAACGCGAAGGTGTACTCGCTGGCGAAGCTGGACTCGGTGGCGCGGTACGACAACTACATCACGGCCGACGCCGATGTGCGCGTGAAGAAGGACTACCTGCTGCGTCTCGTGCAGAACCTGAAGGACCCGAAGCTGGCGCTGGCAAGCTGCGTGTACCTCGGCACACCGCATGAGGATGCCGGGCTCTCGTCGCGGCTGGATGCGGTGGGCAAGAGCGTAGAGATGACGAGCGGCGTCATGGTCGCGATCATGCTCGAGGGCACGAAGTTTGCGCTGGGCGCGACGATGGTGACGCGTCGGCAGAGCTTTCAGGACGTGGGCGGCTTCGATGAGCTGGGGCAGTTCTACGCGGATGACTTCGTGATCGGCAACCGTCTGGCGGAGCAGGGCAAGGGCGTGAAGATGGCCACACACGTGATCCGGCTGATGGTGCAGGACTCGCCGTTCTGGTTGAGCTTCCGCAACCAGCTGCGTTGGATGCAGAGCACGCGCCGCTCGCGTCCGTGGGGACATCTTGGCACGGGGCTCACGTTTGCGATGCCGTTCGGCGTGCTCGGGCTGCTGTGGGGCCTTTGCAGCGGACATGCTGCGGTCGGCCTGCTGTGGCTGCTGGGCATGGTGTTGAATCGCTGGCTACAGGCGGGAATGGTGCTCGGTGTGATGGGCGATGAGGATTGGCTACCGAACACGCTGATGTATCCGCTGCGAGATTTGCTGGGCAGCATTCTTTGGCTGGGCAGCTATGGTGGAGAGAATTTCTACTATCGCGGGAAGATCTACAAGCTCAAGGATGGTGGCAAGGTGGAAGCGCCGGAGGACGAAGGGTCGTTGTAAGTTGTACGTTCTTCGTTGTAAGGGAAAGGCCGCGCGGGTGCGCGGCCTTTGTTTCGACGGGATGTGGTTCTGGCGTCCCTGGTTGTGTTGGCTGCATGAGGGAACGCAGAGTCCCTTCGGGAACGACCAATCAAAATGCACTCACCACGTACTACTTACAACCTAGAACGTACAACTTATAACGGCCTCCATCAGCGATTGCTCAGCACGGTCTTTCCACCCGCCTCGGCGATGACTTTGACAGGGCCGAAGTGGGAGAGGTCGGCGATGCGCTCCTTCGGGTGATAGGTCATCAGGAAAAGGCGACCGGAGCTTGCCCAGTGGGCGCGCAGGGCATCGTCGTCGAGGAAGACGTGAGGGGCGTCGGGCCAGAAGCTGCCGAACCAGGGGCCGTTCACGTGGCCGTTGACGAGCAGCACGGGTTGGTCGCAGTAGAAGAGCAGCGTAGAGCCCGAGGTGAGTTCGCCGTCGAGCACGATCTGGTCGCCGGGCTGCTTGGCGGTGTTGATGGCGTCGGCGAGTCCCTTGGAGCCGAGGATCGGGTTGAAGCGCACGAGGCCGCCGTGTGCAGCGAGCAGCACGAGCGTCATGCCGCCAGCGACGGTGAGGTTCGCCGCGAACGTAGCGCCGCGTTTCCGCACGAAGTAAGCGACGGGGCCGAGCACCAACATGCCGAGCACGACGAGCACTAACGGGCCGCGGAAGAAGCCCATCGCTGTGCCGGTGAGGTCGAAGATGTGGCCCAGCGAAAGCGTGTACATGTCCGGGTTTTGCGAGAGTGCATCGCTGAGCGTGACGCCAGGCCTCGGCGTGGGCGCGGTGATCGCGAAGTAGCCGCAGAGGACGGCGATCAGCGTGCCAAGCGGAAGCAGGAACCAGCGCGCGCCGCGCAGGGCCTGCAGGCGGGCGCGAGCGGGGTTGTCGAAGCCGAGGAGCGGAGCTTCTTCGTGGCTGGTGACGCGTCGATCGGCGACGGCGAGCAGGCCGCCGACGAGGATGGCGAGCGCGGGCAGCGCGGGCAGGTGGTAATACTCCTGGCGCGCGGAGATGCTGAAGAAGCCGAGCACAATACCGGCCCATAGCAGCAGCGCGAGCATGGCTTCGCGGGTGCGGTCGGGCGCCGCGTTGATCGCGAGCGGGTTCAGGTGCGGATCGGAATCAAGGCGCAGGTTCGCGGCGTCATCGCGGCGCAGGGTGCGCACGGCATCGATGATTGCCGACGGCAGAAACGCCGCCCACGGCACGAGCCAGATGAAAAGCAGCAGCCAGAAGAGCGGCACCGGGACATTGCCGTAGTCGTGCGGAATGCGCTTGGAGAGGAAGCGCGCGATGTGTTCGTTGTAGAGGTAGAACCACGCCCAGCCTGCGCGTGGCGGCAGGCCTGTGCCGGCGGGCATGGCGATCGCCGGGTTACGCAGCGCCGCGAGCACATGCCACGGCAGCGCAACGACGATGAACGCGAGCAGCGAAGGCAGCAGCTTGAGGCGGGCGAGCAGGCGCAGCTCACGCGTGAAGACGAGGTAGAGCAGCGCAAAGCCCACGGGGAAGACGATGCCGATGAGGCCCTTGGTGAGCAGCGAAAGCGCCAGCACGACGCCGAAGCCGACCATCGGCAGAAGCGCTGAGGGGGCGCGGCGAAGTTCGCGAGCGCGCTCGACGGCGAAGAGAAAAAGGTGCACCGACAGCACCATGAAGAGCATGACGAGGATGTCGGGGATGAAGAAACGCGTGTAGAGATACGGCCCGATGGAGGTCGCGAGTGCGAGCGCGGCGTAGAGTCCGGCGCGGTCGGGGGCTTCGACGGGCGAGAGAGCACGGAAGAAGCGGTTGCCGAGTGCGTAGGCTGCGAAGAAGAGCGCCAGGACACCGAGGGTGAGCGGCAGGCGAGCGGCCCAGTCGTGGATACCGAAGAGGCGCATGGAGCCGGCGGCAAGCCAGTACATCAGCGGCGGCTTGTCGAAGAAGCGGATGCCGTCGATGGTGGGCGTGACGAAATCGTGGCGCGAAAGCATTTCGCGCGCGATACGAATGTAGACGGAGTCGACATCGTCGAGCAGGCCGGGCGAGAACATGCCGCCGAGTTGCAGCACGAGCCAGAAGAGCGTAATGAGCGCGAGAGAGCGCTTGCGGATTGGGTAAGGGCGTTGGGTCACGTTGGGTTTATTCAGGATATCGTTTCGAGGTTACGGGAGGGGCCGGTCGGTGAGCAGGGCCTTGCCGGATTGCGTCATGACGAGGATGCTGCGTGTGCCGAGAAGCTGGTCGACGACCTGGCGTTTCTCGTCGGGAACGAAGAGGAGTTTGCGCGGGCCGATGCCCCATTGTGCGGCGTATTGCGAGGGCGTGAGGAAGATCGGCGGGGCGTCGGGGAAGGTGCTGCCGAAGAGCATGGAGGTGGAGCGGCCATCAACGAGCGCGACTTCCTGGCCGAGATAGAAGGGGATGGAGGAGCCGTAAGCCTGATCGCCGTAAAGTGCGGTTTGTGCCGTGGGGTCGCGCTGCTCGAGGGTGCGGATGCATGTGGCGAAGGCTTCGGAGGAGAGCATCGGCGCGAAGCGCACGAGCGCGATGTGGGCGGCGACGAAGAAGACGGTCGTCGTGATCGCGACGGTGGTTGCGGCGGGAATCAGGCGGCGTTGCTTCGTCCACTGCGTGAGCGCGATGGCCGGGCCGATGGCGAAAGTGATCATCGCAATGATCGCGGGCAAACGCAGAGCCGCGAAGGATGGCCCGGTGAGGTCAAAGAAGTGCGACATCGAGAGCGTGTAGTTACCGACGGCACGACGGGCGAGCGCCGAGCCGATGTCGGGGTTGAAAGGCAGCGCGCGCGACTGCCAGAGGCCGACGAAGAGCGTGATGGCGATGGCAGCGCCGAGCACCGTAAAACTCGCAAGGGCGAGCGTGATGCGCTTGCTGCTGTCGCTCTGTGTGAGCCGCGAGGCGAGCAGCATCAGCAGCGGCAGGTAGGCGGGGAGCGTGTAGTACTCCTGGTTCGTCGAGAGCGAAAAGAACAGAAGAACGAAAGCGGAGTAGAGCGCGAGCAGCGTTAGAGTGTCGCGGCCGAACGTTGAGCGCGGCTCGGCTTGCCTGCGCGAGAAGGCTGCGGGAAGGAAGAGGCTCCACGGAAACAGCCAGACGAGATGCGCGAGCCAGTAAGCGGCTGCGGGCATCTTGTTGTAGTCGCGCGGCAGGCGTCGGCCGAGGAACCGCAGGATGTGCTCGTTGACGAAGTAAAACCAGAAGAAGCCGTGGCCATTGGCTCCGCCGGTGTTGCGCAGGCCTGCGAGGATGTGCCATGGCGCGGCGATGGCGAGCATGAGCAACGTGCCGGTGACGGGGCGCAGTTTGCTGAGTTCGCGCAGGCGACGCGTGAAGAGCAGGAAGAGACCAATCGCTGCGAATGCGAAGACAAGCGCGACGAGGCCTTTGGTGAGCACGGCGAGCGCGAGTGCGATCCAGAAGAGATAGGCGTGGCGTGGGGAGTCGCCTTCGAGCGCACGCAAAGCTGCATAGAGCGAAAGGCAGAGCAGCAGCGCGAGCAGGACGTCGGGGATGAAGACGCGCGTGAAGAGGAAGACGCCGGTGGAGGTGAGCGTCATGAGCGCGGCGAGGAAGGCTGTGTCCTCGTCAAAGGCGCGTGCGGCCCAGCGCCATGCGAGCAGCGCGAGGCCAAGCACCGTCAGCGCGAGCGGAAGATGCGCGGCGAAGGCGTTCTCGCCGAAGAGCTTCATGCTGACGGCGACGATCCAGTACGGCAGCGGCGCTTTCTCAAGATAGCGAATGCCATCGACGTGGAGCGTGACCCAGTCGCCGTGGTGGAGCATGTATTGCGCGGCCTGGCTGTGTGTGGCGTCGGCGTCGTCGAGCAGCGGAGGGCTGATGGACGAGGCAAGAAAGGCGGCGGCCCAGAGGCTGAGGAGCAGAAGCAGGCGTACTGAGCGTGAAACTGGGCGCGGCATCGGTCTATGGTTAGCTTACGCGGATCGGCGGCTGCTTGCTGCATGCGGCGATTAGCACAGCGTCGCCGTGTATCTTGCTTGTGTCGAAACTTTTGCGGAGGACGTGCGTTTGCCTACATTTGCAGCGATAGATATCGGATCGAACTCCTGTCGTCTTGCGATCGCAGAAGTGGTGGGGCATCATCTGCGGACGCTGCATGAAGACCGCGAGGTTACGCGCCTGGGCGAGAGCGTCTTCGAGGCGGGCGTGATCTCGCCGGAAGCGATGGCCGTTACGGTGAAGGCGCTGAAGCGCTTTCACAAGGCTGTGCAGGCCCATGCGGTGGACCGTGTGCGCGTGGTGGCGACGAGCGCGACGCGTGACGCGCGCAATGCGGCGGCGTTCCAGGAGTGGGTACGATCGGCGACCGGCTGGAACCTTGAGGTGATCTCGGGGCTGGAAGAGGGGCGGCTGATCCATCTCGGCGTGGTGACGCACGAGGTCGGCGCGCGAGGACGCTGCCTGATGATCGACCTCGGCGGCGGAAGCTGCGAGATCACGGTGAGCGAAGGCGGACGCATCCGCGAGATGGTGAGCTTGCCGCTCGGAGCGGTGCGCTTGCAGCAGGAATTTCTGCGCAACGATCCGCCAGCGAAGGAAGACATCGGTCGTCTGCGCAAGTTCGTCGAACGCGAACTGACGCGCGGTGGCCGCAAGCTGGGAACGCCGAAGATCGACCTGGTGATCGCGACGTCGGGGACGGCGAGCGCGCTGGCCGAGGCCAGCAATGCGTTCGCGGCGCAGCATGGCGTAGCCGCGAAGGGTAAGCGTGTGGCGGCGACAGCTTCCAAAACGCTGGGCAAGCTCATGCAGGCGGAGACCCCGAGCGTTCGTCGGCTTGCCGACAAGCTGCTGAAGATGAATAACGAGGAGCGAGCGGCTCTGCCGGGCATCGGCGTTCGTCGCGCGGACATTATTGCGGGCGGCGCGCTCGTGTATGCGTCGCTGCTGGAGCGGATGGGGCTTCCGGGCTTCCGGTACTCTCCGCTGGGGCTGCGTGACGGCATCCTCGCCGCGATGTTGGCGGACGTGGACGTGAAGACCTCCGCGCACCAGACGATCGAGGCCGAGCGTTGGGAAGGTGTGCTGGCCGTGTGCGAGCGCTACGGCGTGGACATGCGTCGTGCGGAGCCGGAGCGCGTGTATGCCGAGCAGCTTTTCGATGGGCTGTTGCGCGTGCATGAGTTGCCGCAGGATTACCGCCTATGGCTGCAGGCCGCGGCGATGATGCAGGATGTCGGCAAGTTCCTCAACCATCAGGGGCACCACCGGCACACGCAGTACATCATTGCGAACTCTGAAATCTTTGGCGTTTCGCCGGAACAGCGCGCAATCGTCGCGGCGATCGCGCGGTATCTCGGCAAGAGCCGACCCGACGCGATGGACCGCACGATGCGGTCGGTGCCGGTAGAAGAGCACGGGCACGTGACGCGCGCGGTCGTGTTGCTGCGACTGGCTCAGGCACTCAGGCAGGACCGCGCCGCCGCGGCGATCAAGCTGCGGATCAAGGTCTTGCCGAAACGAGTCCTGATCGAACTGATGCCGACGCGCGGCGGGGCGGAGCTGGAGTTGTGGGCGTTGAAGAAGGAAGCGGTTTACTTCCGCGAGATCTTCCGGCGCGAACTCTTCATCGAAGTCGTATAGAGACTGCGCACGACGCGAGGATCAAGCAGCCACTGTAGGGTGGCCGGCCCTCTCTGATAGCTGAGGCGAGCGAGGGATCCCTTGCGCAGGCGAACGCGCGCGTTGTCGGGGCTGTCGCTGGGCGTCGCTGCGGGCGCGATCAGGTAGCCGAGAAACGCGGTGATGTTCGGATTGTGTCCGACGACGAGCACGTTTTCGTGGCCTTCGCACTCGCGGAGAAGGCGCTGAAACTGCGCGAAGGTTGCGGTGGGCGAAAGCGCGTGCGAGATGAGCACGTTTTGCTCGTAACCGGTCTCGGTGGCGACCAGTTGCGCGGTCTGCAGCGAACGCTTGAGCGGGCTGGAGATAACGAGATCGAAGTTCAACTGCATGGCGTTGAGCACATGCGCGAGGTAGAGCGAGTGTTTCTTGCCGTCTTTATCGAGCGGGCGACGCGTGTCGAGCAGCGGATTGACGCGGCGTGTTCCGGCAGAGGCATGGCGAAGAATGTACAGGTTCATACGACGGTCGATCCTTGAGACGCGTGAAGCGTCTGCCTCTCCATTCTAAGGGCGGCGCCATAGCTCGGTGTAGAGCAGGCCGTTGAATCTTTGATGACGCTCGAGGCGCTCGAAGCCGGCTCGCGTCAGTGCGGTCTGCGGATCAGGCAGATGCTGCACACGAAGTCCGGTAAGCATGCGGAATGCGAGGTAGAGCGCGCGGATGTACACGCGCGAGAGTGGACGCAGCATAGCGTTTTGCATGGGCGCGAAGTCGGAGACGACCCAGATCGTGCCGGGAGCGGTGGTGCGAAAGCAGGTATCGGCGAATGCTTCGACCTGCTGTTGCGTGAGGCAATCGAGGACGAAGTGCGTGACGAGCAGCTCGCTCGATGGGTCGGGGAACGCAGGCAGAAGTGCGCGCGCGGTAATGAGACGATCGGCCGCGAAGGCGCAACGCTCGCGTTGCAGCGCGAGCATACGTTCACTGCCATCGAGCGAGAGTGCGTGGAGTTGCGGCTGCGAACGCAACAGTGCGGCGAGGAAGCGGCCGTCACCGTCGCCGAAAAGCGTGGCTTGTCGGAGCGGCGGCAGCTGCGGCAGCCAATGGTTGCGGATGCGCTCCAGCTGTCGGCCGAGGGCCAGGAATTCAGCCCATCGATAGAGGCGAGCGACGCGGTCGAAGCCGGGCATTAGCGCAGGAACGGAAGGAAGAGCAGTGGTGTGAGCAGGGCGGCGTCCGCCAGCGCGCGTTGCACCGTGGGACGCTGCGTGGCGCGGAGGCGATCAAGCAGGAGCAGGAACCCTGCGCCGAGGCCGATGCAGACCGGCAGCACGCGCAAGTCTTCGCGATAGACGAGCGTGAAGACAGCAGCCAGCGCCATCAGTGCGAACGAAAGCGCGTCGAGATGCTCAAGCGCCCAGCGCGTGGTGGCATGCGCCTGTGTGCGGTCGTGCGGATGCTCCCACGCATAGACGAAGAGGCAGTTCAGGGTGCAGAGCATCGCGAAGAGGATCGCTGGGGCGATGAGCTCGAGGCGCAGGTCCGGGCGCAACGCGACCGTGGGCAGGAAGACGGCGGCGGGGAAGAAGATGCCCACGGCGAGTTCTTTGGGGAGGCGTCGCGAAGCAGCGCTGGCGTGAATGATGACAAACCACGCCACGAGCAGGCTGGCGAGCAGCAGGTTCAGGCGCAAGGTGCGTTCGTCGAAGTGGAAGACGAGGGCTGCGAGCACTGGGACGGCCCAGGCGGTCGCGATCACGAAGCGTGCGCGATGGCGCTGGTGAAAGCGGTGACGCTCTTCGAGGTCGTGGCGGTCGAGCAGGCGGTCCGCCACGTAGACGAGCCAGACGGCGACGAACATCGCTGCAGGGACAGGCCACGCGAGATGCACCCCGGTGGCGCGCGCGACGAGCACCGTCCACACCGCGGCGACGCTGGGAGCGTCGAGCGAGAGCAGGTGCCAGAGCGTCAGCGAGTTCTGTCGCTGGGGTGGCGCTGGAACGAGGCGAAGCCCGCGCCGGACATCGAGTTCCTGCTTTTTCGCGGTGTTCTGCATATTTCCAGCTTACTCTTTCGCGGTTACGGTCGGCTTGCCGGTGCGGTTGGCGTGTGCGCCGGTCGCCCACAGGGTGGGGTCGATGTTGGCGAAGATCGAGTCGCGCGTTTCGATCTGCGAGAGGCGTTGGAGCTGTGGCTCGGTGAGCGAGCCTGCGAGCGCTGCGTCGTAAAAGCCGCGAAGCTCTGCGAAGGTGTCGGCGTGTGTGCGGA
Organism: Granulicella cerasi; assembly: GCF_025685575.1. NCBI lineage: Bacteria > Pseudomonadati > Acidobacteriota > Terriglobia > Terriglobales > Acidobacteriaceae > Granulicella > Granulicella cerasi. The sequence continues at coordinate 126,126 of NZ_JAGSYD010000002.1, read as the reverse complement.
AGCGGGCGGAGGCGTAGTCCTGCGCGGCTTCGGTGGTGATGTTGAACTGCCAGTCGGAGCTTTCGAGCAGCAGAAGCTCGCGGCAGAGTTGGCGTAATACGCGCGTGGCGGCTTCGTTCTTCTGCCAGTCCTTCGCGGAGGCGAATTCGCGCACGGCGAGCTCGGCCGCATATAGCTCCGAGTAGGTCCAGGTGGTCTTGTCGTTCAGCCACATGTCGTTGTTGCCATGCGCGCCCCAGGACCCTTCGGGCAGCGAGATGAAGCCGGCGCGCGGAGCCTGGTCGAGGTATTGCGATGCGGTGCAGAGCGCGAGCTCGCCGCTGCGCTGGTGGACAAGGCGCGCGACCGCTTCCAGCCACTGCGGACCCTCGTACCACCAGTGGCCGAAGAGCTCCGCGTCGAACGGTGCGGAGACAATGGGCGGCGGTGCACCGTCAACACCGGCTTGCTGCAGGGTCTCGAGGACGAGCCCGACGAAATGCTCGGCGTGCGAGCGAACGCGCTCGGCGGCATGCTCGGGCACGTAGGGCTGCTTGTTGTCCATCGGCACGTTCCAGCCCGTTACGCTCCAGTAGCGATGGCCGCCGGGCCAGCGCTTCTTGTGGAAGTCGAGGTAGTTCGGGTCGCCGGGGTAGCCTTTTTCGCCGGACCAGACCTGTGCGCCGGTGTGAGGATCGCGCGGGAAGACCGTGGCTGCGTACTTCTTCGCGGGATCGGTTGTGTAGGGGCCTTCGACGAAGTACGGCTGATACGCGCGGCGAGCGTCATTGGGCTCGACGGTAGTGGCGCCTTCGACCATGTGGGTGTCGACGAAGAAGTAGTCGATGCCCGCTTCAGAGATGGCCTGCTCGATGCCGATGCGGTTGAAAGCCGGCGCAAGTTCGCTGCCGTCAGCACGGCGGACGGGGTAGCTCCACTCACCGGCGGGGCGGTAGCCGCACTCGGGGATCCAGATGCCGCGCGGCTTGCGACCAAGGTGTCGCTCATGGGTGTCGAGCGCGAGGCGCACCTGCGCGCGAACGCTTTCGTCAGTGCCGAGCAGCGGCAGGTAGCCGTGGCTTGCTCCGGTGGTCAGAATCTCGATTTGGCCGCGCTCCTCGAAGCCGCGAAACGCTGCAACGATGTCCCCGTTGAGCCGCTGGAAGTCTTCGAGGGCCTGGGTGAAACTCTGCTGCCAGAGACGCGCGAGGTAGGCGTAGTGCTGCTCGTTGGTGGAGAGGAAATAGCCTTCATCCTCGCGCGCAGCGGTGATCTTGCGCTCGATGTAGCGAGGGAGTTCGGCCTTGAAGGCAGGGTGCGAGAGCTGCTCAAGCAGTACCGGGGAGAGGTTCAGATTGCAGTGGAGCGGAACGCTGTCCGTCTCAAGGCGCGTGAGGACGCGAAGCAGCGGGAGATAGGTTTCTGCGGCGGCTTCGAGCAGCCACTCAAGACCGTGCGGCCACGTGCCGTGATTCACCACGAAAGGGAGATGCGCGTGCAGGGTGAAGCTCAGGAAGCCTTTGGATGTGTTCGCGGCGTTCTTATCTTTGTTCAAGGCGACTCAACGTCCTTCTTGTTAGCGTACAGAGGGAAGAGGGAGCAAGGCCGCGAAAGAAGCGGCAGCAGATATTCATGAGACGGTGACCACGTTGAATGGACGCAAAAAAGCGTCGGCTGGTTGCCGACGCTTTCCTGAGCTGCGGTTAGAGCGGTGATTAACGCGTCTGCAGACCGGAGGTCGGCTCTTCGTCAGAGGCGGCTTCGGTGGTCTGCACGGTGATGGGAGCGGTGGTGCGGAAGCGGATGAGGGTTTCGGAAGAGATGGTCACCTGCTGTCCACGTGTCATGCCCTGGTAAGCGGTGCCTGCGCCGCCGCCAGCGAGTGCGCCGATGCCTGCGCCCTTGCCGCCGCCGAAGAGGCCGCCGAGAAGTGCACCTGCCGCCGCGCCGCCACCGATCTTGAGTGCGGTATTCTTGCCGCGGCCCTTGCCCTCAACCGAGTAGGTGTCCGTGGCGATCTGGATCAACTGACCGTGCCGACGCACTGCCGTGAGCTGGATCGCGAGCAGCGAGTTGCCTTTGAAGTGGCCAGCGTCCTTCGCCTCCACCACGCGGCCGGAGACGGCCGAACCTGCGGGGATGATGACGTAGCCGTTCGAGGTGACGGAGTGCGTGACGGTGCCGTTGAACGGCGTGCCGGTCTCGGTGTGTCCGCTCTCGAGCGTTTCGGTGATGCGAACGGGGATCGCCGAGCCTGCGGGAAGAGTGATGTTACGCACAACGGGCTTGGGCGGCGGGGGAGGCGTGTTCGCTGCAGGCGGCGGCAGGGTCTTCTGTGTCGCGATGATCTGGCGCTCGGTCTGCGTGGCCGGGCGCGGGTTCTCCGGCGCGGCGGGCGAGGTCACGGTCGGCGTGACCTGGATGCCCGCGACCTGGATGCTGTTGATGACTTCCTTGACGCCTGCGACCTTCGCGGCATCTTGTGCGGCGACGGCGCTTGCAGTGTCGTCGGTGACATTGCCTGTGAGCGTGACAACACCGTTGGTCACGGATGTTTGCAGCGTCTGCTTGGAGATGGTGGGGTCGGCCGCGAGGGCCTTCTGGACATTCTGTGTAAGCGTGGCGTCGTCGATTGTTTTCTTGCAACCTGCGGCCAGCAGCATGGCTGCTGAAAGGGCAACAGCAGCCGAAGTGCGCTGCAACGTGGTGGTACTGAACATAATTCGCCTCCTGAAACGTCTGACGCGGTTAGGATGCGCTATGTCGATGTTCGGCTGCAAGAAGATTCGATGAGTATGCGCGCACAACCCCGGTTGCCCAGGTGGCATCCACACAGGAGACGCCGCAATAGTCTGCCGCAAGGCTAGAATGTGCAGACGTGGTGAACACACAGTACGGAGGTACGCGCAATGGCGGACAACGAGAGCAGCGTAGGTAGCTTTGGATGGTTTCTTGCAGGCCTTGGTATTGGCGCGCTGGTGGGTGTGCTCTATGCACCCAAGAGTGGCAAGGAAACCCGCGATGATTTGAAGGCTACGGCGCTCGATGCGCGTGAGAAGGCCAACGAACTCTACACGCAGGGCGTGGATAAGGGTAAGCAGTACGTCGAGCAGGGCAAGCAGAAGGCCGCCGAGTATACCGAACTGGGCAAGGTTGCCGTCAGCGAGTATGCCGACAAGGGCCGCGAGTACTTCGACAAGGGCCGCACGCAGTGGACCCAGTATGTCGATAAGGGTAAGGAAGTGATCCAGAACCAGCAGGAGGCCGTGACGGCCGCTGTTGAGGCTGGCAAGTCGGCTTATGTAGAGAAGACTTCGGAGATTTCGACCTCGTAGTCGAATCCCGTTGTGAGATGACGAAGGGCCGTTCCAAGGAGCGGCCCTTTCGCTTGCGGTGCGACGAGTGCGCCCGTAGAGTGGAACTGATTTCTTTTTGAGGTGAGTGATGATCGCGTTGAATTCTGTCGCGGTAATGATGTTTCAAGATGGCGGCGTTGATCAGCACAAGATCTCGATCTGGTCTGCGGTGATTGGCCTTGCTCTCGTAGCGCAGGCTGCAGGTGTGTGCATCGCCGCAGCGTTCGCGATCAAGATGTTCTGGAAGGTCGAAAGGCTGACCGATTCGTTTGAGCACAAGACGGCTCCGCTGATCGAAAAGGCGACCGCTCTTGTGGACGAGCTTGGCCCGAAAATTCACACGGTCGCGACGAACGTGGAACAGACGAGCTATGTGGTGCGCGCAAAGGTCGATGAGCTTGCGATGACCGTCGATCAGTTGAACCGCACGGTGCAAGATGTGAACGAGCGCTCGCGCGTGCAGATTTCACGGGTGGATGGCATTGTGAGCGATGCGTTGGCGACGACTTACGAGGTTTCGCGCACGGTGCAGGAAAGCATCAAGGGGCCGGTGAAGCAGGTCGCCGGTGTGATCGCTGGTCTGCGCGCTGGGCTTGAAACGCTGATCGCGCGTTCGCCCTTTGGCGGCGGGCGTCCGAGTCCCTACGACGTCGAGTAACGATCTATGCAGTACGAACGGCGAGCCTTCATGGCTCGCCGTTTTTGTTTGCTTCGTCTAGCTCGCGCGATGGCTGGAGAGCGTCATCGAGATGCGATAGTGTGGAGGCATGCCTGATCAGAGCCAAAGCAAGCGTAGTGCGTGGGGCACCCCGGAGTTTCGTGAAGATCTAGCGTTTGAGAAGCTCACCGCCGAGATGCTTGAGCGCATGCTCGCTTATGGCGAGCAAGGAACGTACCCGGCTGATACGGTGCTGTACACGCACGGTGACCGTGAAGCGGATATGTTCGTGGTGATCGAAGGAAAGCTTTGCGTGTCGCTCCCAGGAGATGGTGGCGAAGCGAAGATTCTCGCGTGTCACGAGCGCCTCGATTTCTCCGGGGAGTTCAATCTGCTGAACTCGCAGGCTTCGCTGGTCGAGGTGCGAACGGCGATGGAGAGCCGCCTGCTGAGAATCTCCCGCGCCGGGTTACAACGCCTGATGCGAGCGGAAGGCGATATCGCGAACCTGATCACTTCCGCCCTGGTGTGGCGGCGCATTGGCATCATCGGAGAAGATACCGGCGGAGTCGTCCTGGTCGGGTATGACAAGGACCCAGAGACCACGGTGCTGCAGCGGTTTCTGATTCGGAATAACTATCCGCACAGAATCGCGGAGGCTCCGGAGACGGCTTCTCGCAACGCAGCGGAGTCGACGCAGAAGCAATACCCCGCAGTGGTGCTTTCTCGGGGGCGTACGCTTTATCGTCCGACAATCACGCAGCTTGCCGACGAGCTGGGCATCACGGAGTTACCCGATTCTTCGATGATCTACGACGTCGCCGTCGTCGGTGGCGGACCAGCGGGTTTGGCCGCGGCGGTCTACGCGGCGTCCGAGGGGCTGTGCACGATCGTGATCGAAGAGACCGCGCCTGGAGGACAGGCGAGCACGAGCTCGAAGATCGAAAACTACCTTGGGTTTCCGACCGGGATATCAGGCCAGCGACTCGCGAGTCGTGCGCAATTGCAGGCTTTGAAGTTCGGCGTTCGCTTTGCGATCTCCCGTCCGGTCGTTACAGCGAAGCAGGTCGACGGCATTCATCAGTTGACGCTTGCAGGGGATATTCCTCTTTGTGCTCGCTCCGTCGTTGTGGCGTCCGGGGCGCAGTATCGCAAGCTATCCGTGAGCAACTATGAAGAGTACGAGAACCGCGGCATCTACTACGCGGCCACGGCGATGGAAGGCGTGCTGTGCCGTGAGAACGAGGTGATCGTGGTGGGCGGAGGGAACTCCGCTGGTCAGGCTGCGGTCTTTCTTTCGGGCATCGCCAAGCACGTGCATCACATCGTGCGTGGCAAATCGCTCGCGGCTACGATGTCGCAGTACCTCATCTCTCGGATCGAGAGCTCCTCGCGGATCACGCTTTACACGGAGTCTGAGATTGTGGAGTTGGCGGGCGAAAAGAGCCTGGACTTCGTCACCTGGGCCAATCGCGTGACCGGCGAGCGGATATGCCAACCAATCAGCAATGTCTTTGTGATGATCGGCGCTGAGCCAAACTCCGGCTGGCTCTACGGTTCGGTGCAGTTGGACAGCAAGGGCTTCATCTTGACCGGCGGTGCGCATGGTTTCAATGGAACGCCCTACTCGACGAGCGTTCCGGGCATGTTTGCCGTTGGAGACGTGCGTTCAGCCTCGCTGAAGCGAGTGGCCAGCGCCGTGGGCGAAGGGTCTGTCGTCATTTCGGACGTACACCGCTATCTTGCGGATCATCGGAATCATTTTCCCGCGGAACCGAACTCGGCCTTGGAGGCTCTGCGGCTGGCAGACGCCGCTGCGGCAGGGTGAAGACGTTAGAAAATCCAGCCGCCACCGGTGACTTCGTCACCTTGATAGAAGACCGCCGATTGGCCTGGCGTGATGGCGCGCTGCGGCTCGTCGAAGGTGGCCTCGACGGTGTCGGGGCCGGTGACGCGGAGCGTCGCGGCGGCGGGTTCATGGCGGTGGCGGATCTTGATCGTGACGCGGATCGGCTCCGTCGGCTCGGCGAGCGAGACCCAGTTGAGACGGTTTGCGTGCAGCGTGCGTGAGTAAAGCTGCTCGTCTTCGCCGACCTCGACGCGGTGCGAGTCTGGGTGAATCTTCAGCACGTAGAGCGGGTTTGGCGCGCTGATGCCGAGACCCTTGCGCTGGCCGACGGTGAAGGCGTGGATGCCTTCATGCTGGCCGAGCACCTCGCCGCTCGTCGAAACGAGTTCGCCTGCGGAGGCGGGCATCTCGCGGCCTTGCTCGTCGAGGTACGCACTGAGGAACTGCGAGTAGCTGCCGCCGGGGATGAAGCAGATCTCCTGAGAGTCGGGCTTCTGCGCGAGCTCGAGGCCCTGGTCGGCGGCCATCGCGCGCACGGCTGGCTTCTCCATCTCACCGAGCGGGAAGAGCGTGTGGGCGAGTTGGTCCTGCGTGAGGCCGAAGAGGAAGTACGTCTGGTCCTTCGACTTGTCGGCGGGGCGGGACATCACCCAGCGGCCGCGCTCGGCGTCGAAGCGGTTGCGCGCGTAGTGGCCGGTGGCGATCTTGTCGGCACCGATGCCGCGCGCGGTGATCAGAAGCTGATCAAACTTGAGGTGGTTGTTGCAGAGCGTGCAGGGGATGGGCGTGCGGCCTGCGAGATACTCATCGACGAACGGGCGCACGACCTCGTCCTCGAAGCGCTCCTGCGCGTTGACGAGGTAGTAGGGGATTCCGATCTGCTCGGCGACGCGGCGTGCGTCGTAGACGTCATCAATGGAGCAGCAACGGCCCTGTACGCTCTCGGGCATGCCTTCGCGGCCCGCGAGGCGGCGCTGGTTCCAGAGCTGTAGCGTCAGGCCGACGATGCGGTGGCCCTGCGCTGCGAGCATCGCTGCGACGGCGGAAGAGTCCACGCCGCCGGACATCGCGACGGCGATCGTCTCGGCGGGGGCTGCGGTCGTGTTGGGCGTGTCCATCGTCACCACTACCCATGATAGAAGCTTTTGCCGATGCGTGATGCGCAGTCCGCCTGGGGGCGATAAACTTATATTTTGGAGCGCATTAGCATGACAACAGAGGGTGGAAGCGGAATCAGTCAACGGTGGGTGCTGCCGTTTCTAGGGTTGGCCTGCGCCGTGGGCGTCGGATCGATCTACTACAACCAGCCGTTGCTGTTGGTGATGGGCAAGAGCCTTGGCCTGACGCCGCATGTCATGGGGTTTGTGGCAACGGCCACGCAGGTGGGATACGCTGCGGGGTTGCTGTGCATCGTGCCGCTGGGCGACATCGCCGAGCGCCGCGGGCTGATGATGAAGCTTTACGCCGCGGTGTCGGTGGCGCTACTGTTCACAGCGTTTGCGAAGAGCCTCGCGTGGATCGTCACTGCCAGCATCCTCGTTGGATTGTTCGCTTCGGTGACACACATCGCGCTGCCGATTGCTCCGGACCTCGTACCGAAAGAGAAGCGTGGTGCCGCGATCGGCACTGTGATGACGGGGTTGCTACTGGGGGTGCTGCTGGCGCGTACATTCGCGGGATGGCTGAGCGACTGGCGTGGCTGGCGTCTGGTTTTCGTCGTTGCCGCGGTGATGAATCTCGCGTTTGTGCCGCTGCTGGCGAAGATGATGCCGAAGCTGCCGCCGAAACAGAGCCTCAGCTACGGCGAGACGCTGCGCTCGCTCGGAACGATCTTCCGTCAGCAGCCGCTATTGCGTGAAGCCGGTCTGCTCGGCATGTTGAGCTTCGCGTCGTTCAGCTGTTTCTGGACGACGATGGCGTTCATGCTCGACAAGCACTTTCACCTGGGCGCAGGGGTGGCTGGCTCGTTCGGCATCGTCGGCGCAGCGGGCGCGACGGTCGCGCCGTTTGCGGGCAAGCTTTCTGACAAGAAGGGCACGCGCTATGTGGTGACGGTCGCGATCTCGATCTTCATCGCCGCGTTGCTGATGCTGTGGGGAAGTGACTACGTACACACGAGCGTTGCGCTCCATCTGGTGATGCTGGTCGTTGGCGTGTTGATCCTCGACATGGGTCAGCAGATGCTCCAGGTAGGCAACCAGACTCGCATCTTTGGCTTGGGCGCGGAGGCACGCTCGCGCGTGAATACCGTCTACATGACGATGTACTTTATCGGCGGCGCGGCGGGTTCGCTGCTCTCGACGATCGCGTGGGGCAAGTGGGAGTGGGATGGTGTGTGTGTGTTGCAGCTTGGGCTGATCGGCCTGGGGCTGCTGGCGCATCTGACCGGCTATAGCCGCAAGCACCCGCATCAGGATCCGCACCTGTCGGCGGAAGACCGGGAAATGCTGGAGATGTAAAGGAATGGTGGGCCCGACAGGGATCGAACCTGTAACCCCCGACTTAGAAGGTCGGTGCTCTATCCAATTGAGCTACGGGCCCACATGTTTGCGCTGCGGCTAATCGATTGTAGCGGAGCCGCGCGCGACTTCGAACTCTCTTGTGCGCAGCATAGCGATCACGTCTTCGAGCGCTAACTCCCACTCGCGCAGCGCAGAGTCGACGTCGGCTCCGGCGGCGGTGACGTAGAGCGTGACCGCGTAGCCTTCGAGCGCGCCTTCCACGTGATACAGCGCGGGGCGCAGGATCAGTTCCAGCTTGGACTGTGGATGCTCGAGTCGCTGCGCGCGGCGCACGATGCGATCAAGACGGTCCTGCTGCTGATGTGCCGAAGCAAAGAGCGGGCGCTCGCGCCAGAGGATGTCGATGTAGCCCTGCACGCCCTCGGTGGAGGCGGTCTCGTCGAGGTCCAGCTCGATTCGCAGCGCGTCGAGGTCTTCCGCGTCGAGCATCCAGGCGTCGCACTTGGAAGTGAGCAGCGGTGAGCGTGTGGCGTTCAACGAGCGGAGTGCGCGACCGAGCGCGGGGAAGTGTTCGGCCTCGGTGATCTCCGCGATGTCATACGGCTCATCGCGCAGGTTCACCCAGTGAAGGCCGGTCTCCGCGTCGGACCAGGGAACCATGACGGTCGGCGCATCGTCTCCGCATTCTGCATTCCACTCAGCGAGCATTTACTCAGAGTATCAAGAAGTTGCCGCTGCGACAGCGACGTGTGCCTGCACGAAGCGTAGCGCGAGATGCTCGGCCCAGTAGCCGTCGAAGTTCCGGGCATGATCCGGCTCGGCGAGGAAGGCGCAGTGGCCGCCGTGTGCGGGCTCGATGAGAGCGATGTGAGGATTGTGTTCGATCTTGACGCGCGTCGTGGGGAGCACGCGGATGAAGGGATCGTCTTGCGCGTGGATGATGAGCGTCGGGATGCTGATGTCCTGCATGACGCGTGCGGCGGCGGCACGCTGGTAGTAGTCATCGGCGGAGCGGAAACCCGCGTAGAGCGCGGTGATGCGGTCATCGAACTGGCGCAGTGAACCGAGGCCGTAGGAGAGTCGAACGTCGTAGGCACGCGGGAAGAGAGCAGCCTTGTGGCGGAAGCGACGCACGAGATCGCGCATGAACTTCCACTCGTAAACGCGGTTGATGCCTTGGTGCAGCGCGTCGGCGGAAGGGCCGAGGTCCATCGCGGGAGAGACGCCGACGACGGCCTGTAGTTGTGGCGGCGCGTTCCGGCCAAGGTCGCCCGCGAGCTTCAGCACAAGGTTGCCGCCCATGCTGTAGCCGATGAGCGCGATCGATTGCAGGCCTTCGCTCGCGATGAAGTGATGCATCACGGCTTCGACGTCGATAGAAAGGCCGGAGTGATAAAGCGTCGGCGAGAGGCGCGCCATCTCGTAGTTCTTGCCGCCGCAATTCCGCATGTTCATGCGGATGATGTTGAAGCCCGCGTCCCACAGCTTCTGCGCGTTACCGCCAACGTACTGCGAGCGCGAGGAGCCTTCGAGCCCGTGCACGATGATCGCGGTGGGGCGTTCGCTGCGGACCTTCGCAGGCTGCCAGTGGCACTCGCAGAGCACCTGCGTGGCGATCTGCGAACCGCGCGCGGGCGTGGTTTCGACGAGATGGCGCGTGGCTTCGGGCAGCGTCGAAGCTGCCCGCGGCAAGAAGTTGCCGAAGATGGTTTGCAGGTGACCGTTCGCGAGCCAACGGCGCGGCTTGAAGTCGGGTAGATCGCTGCGGAAGTCAGATGCGCTCATGCGCTGACCTCCCCGCGAAGCGTGGCCAGCAGTGCGCGAGCGTTCAGCGCGCCGGTCGGCTCGTCCTCGTGGCGCAGGTAGATGAAAAGCTCTTTGTCGCTGGCGAGGAGCTTGTCGGCGTGCGCTTTGAGCTCGCTGGCGGAGTAGCCGCCGAGTTGGCGCAGGCGAATGTAGCGATGCGGCGCGCTGTCGATCTCAGGCGCGGTGAAGCGCTCGTTCTCAGACTCGCAGAGAGCGATTCGGTGCTTGCGCAGAAGCGCGAAGGTCTCTTCCGAGAACCACTCTTCATTGAGGGACTCGAAGGCGATGCGATGGTGCTTCAGCTCCGGCAGGGCAAGGAACTCGGCGAGGAGATCGTGGTTCGGTTTGAAGTTCTGCGGGAGCTGGAAGAGCACGCAGCCGAGCTTCTTCGCCGTAGCAAAAGGCTCGAGCATCGCGAAGAACTCCGCGACGAGCTGGCCGCAGTCACGCAGGCGGCTCCAGTTCGTGATGCGCTGATGGGCTTTGAAGCTGAAGACGAAATCGTCGGAGGCCGCGGCGAGCCACTCGGCCGTTTGCTTTTCGCTGAGCGCGCTCTTGAAGGTGTAGTTCACTTCAACGGAGGTGAGCTGCGTCGCGTAGTAGCTGAGAAATTTCCTGGCGGAGGTGCCAACGGGGTAGAACCCGGGCTTCCACGTGGGATAGGCCCAGCCAGAGGTGCCGCAATGGAAGTGGTATGCCCCCTTGGGGGCTTGCGATACGGTCTTGCTGCGCGACAAGCTTTGACTCCCGTGTGAGCGAAAGTCAGGTGACGCTTCGCGCTGAGTTGGGTCTTGCTTGAGGAAGGGGTGATGGGGCGGCTAGTGGGGTTCGAACCCACGACATCCGCTGCCACAGAGCGGCGTTCTGCCACTGAACTATAGCCGCCGTATCGAGTTCAATTGTAGCATCCAACTCTGGGTGAGGGGAAGCCGATGAAAGATACATTTGCACAGCCCGAGATTCTGCCGCCGGGAAAAGAGTCGCGTGAAGTTCCGAAGCAGCGACTGCGTGGCGCGGGCGGCGCTTTCCGCGATGAGAACCTCGACCTGCTCTCACGCGTGTTGGATACGTGGTTCCGTGTGCCGGGCACGCAGATACGATTTGGCCTCGATGGCATCATCGGCTTCGTACCGGGCATCGGTGATTTGCTGACCGGCCTGGCGAGCACGATCATCGTGCTTGCGGCGTATGTGCGTGGCGTGCCGATGGTGACGATCGCGCGTATGGTCGTGAACCTCGGCATCGAGGTTGTGGTGGGGCTTGTGCCCGTGCTCGGTAATCTCTTCGACATCGGCTGGCGTGCCAACCGACGCAACTACCACTTGCTGGAGCGCGCGATGGCGACGCATCGCCGCGATACGTGGCGTGACTGGATCTTTCTCGCGCTGCTGGCGCTCGGCTTGATCGCGCTGGCGATGGTGCCGTTTGTGTTTGCGGTGTGGGTGAGCGCGAAGATACTCGGGATGCTGGGTTTGCACGTTCGCTTGTAGAGCAAGGTGCGGTAAACTATCTCAAGTCGGGGCGTAGCGCAGCCTGGTAGCGCATCTGCTTTGGGAGCAGAGGGTCGGGAGTTCGAATCTCTCCGCCCCGACCATTCCTTCCTCATCCATCCCTAATAAATCATCAGAAAAGCCAGCGCCGCGACGAGCAGCGCGAACACCAGTGCGTCGAACAGGTGCGTAGCTTTTCGGCGCAGCCAGCGCTGGAGCGTGCGGCGTGGATAGAGACGCGGGCGCGTGAGGAGATGCAGGCGTGCGCCGCTTGCCGGTGGGATCGGCGCGGCGTTCGGCTGCCAAAGGGGCGAAGAGTTTGTAGCGGGCATAGGCCACTCCGTCAGTTGCTTAGGACAGAGTGGTTATCGGCGCCCGTGCGCCTTGAGCGAGTCTGTGTCGCGGCTTAGTACAACTCGTAGGCCTTGCGTTCGGCGTTGAATTTCGCAAGCTGAGGGTTCCACGATGAGGTGATCGTGGTCGGATCGACATCGTGTTCGATGGCCGCAAGCGTTGCGTCGTTCGCAACGATGGTGATCGCCTTGGCCACCTTGAAGTCGTTTGGATAAAGACGATGCAGGGCGCAGAGAATCTCGACGCCGAGGCGCGGCGAATCGAGCGCGTCGCGGTCAGTGGCGAAGAAGTGCACAGCCGGGATCGTTTGGCCGTGGAACGGATACTTGTTCGCGTCCTCTGCGATGGTGATCTGCGTCGGTTCGATGCGTACGCCGGGGATGTTGCGAGCGATGAGCGCGTCGGCGAGCTGTCTGGCATTGATCCACGGCGCACCGATCTGTTCGAAGGGGGTATCGGAGCCGCGGCCTACGGAAATGTTGGTCTGCTCGGTAAGTCCGATGCCCGGGTAGACCATGACGGCGGCGACGGAGCGCAGGTTCGGGCTGGGGTTGTGCCAGGGAAGACCGGTTTCGTCAAAGTACTGCGTGCGCGTCCAGTGGTTCATCTTCACGACTTCGAGCGGAGCGTGAAGGTTGCGGTTGAAGTACTGCGCGAGTTCGCCGAGTGTGAGGCCATGGCGCGAGGGCATGTCGGCTGCGTACGCCACATAGCTCGTGTGTTTGGCGTCGACGAACGGGCCTTGCGCGGGGCCGCCGCCCACGGGGTTCGGGCGGTCGAGCACGACGATCGTGAGCTTGTGGTTGAAGTCTTTTTGTTCGGCCGCCGAGGCTTCGAGGAAGTAGCCGAGCACGGACTCGTAGGTGTAGAAGTGCACGCCAACGTCCTGGATGTCGAGCACGACGGCGTCGAGGTCCTTGAGCTGTTCGTGAGAAGGATGGCGGCTCGCAGCGCCCGCGCCGTAGAGCGAGATGACAGGCAGGCCGGAGGCTGTGTCCTTCTCGGCGACGAGATGCGTGGTGTCCTGCACCCCAAGCAGGCCGTGTTCCGGCGTGAATATCTTCACGAGTTTGCCCGTGCCGTTCAGCACGTCGACGGTGCGCTTGCCTTGCGAGTCGAGGCCAGTCTGGTTGGTGAGGAGGCCGATATGGGTGAAGCTCTTGAGGGCGTCGAAGTGCGTGGATTGCAGGACGTCGATGCCGAGTTGTGTCTTCTGCGTAACGGAAGATGACGTGTCCGCTGCTAGTGCGAGAGCCGCCGCCGTTGCAACGTCGCCTCGCAGCGTGGAGAGCGGATGCGAGACGTGCGGATGGATGCCGTTCGAGAGCAGGATGACGTAGCTGTCCGTATTGGGATCGATCCAGAGCGAGGTGCCGGTGAAGCCAGTGTGGCCGAAGCTTGGCGTTGGCGACGAGGGCTGGCTCGGCGCGGTGGTCGCGAAGACCGCGCCGCGATTGCGCGAGAAGGCGGTGTTGATGTCCCAGCCGAGGCCGTGCACGGGCAGTCCCTGCACTGGCTTTAGCGAAGGGAGCGGGCGCGCGAGATCGCTGGTGAGGATCGTGGCGTGCTCCAGCGTGTCGGGCTGCTGCGGCGAGGTCGCGAGGCGCAGCGTGGCTTGCGAGACCGGGAAAGGGCCTGTGTTGCGGAGCAGCTTGTCGAGTAGAGCTTGTGCGAAGAGCGCGGTGTCGTGCGCGGTGGAGAAGACTCCTGCGTGGCCTGCGACTCCGCCCATGCGACGCGTGGTGGGGTCGTGCACGGTGCCGCGCAGGAGCTTGTCGAAGTCGGGATTGGTGGCGTTGCTGCCTTCGTCATCGTGCGCGGTGGGCGCGATGCGCGCGAGCAGCGAGGTGCTCCACATGTCCTTCGGGCAGGCCATGCGGATGTGGCCCTTAGGCGCGGGTGCGGAGGCGATGGCGACGCCGTTCATCTTATGCGGGCCGCAGGCTTTGAAGGCAGGCAGGTAGCGCGTTTCGGTCATGCCGAGCGGCTTGAAGATGTTCTCCTGCACGTAGACATCTTCGGGCTCGTGCGTGATGGTTTCGATGATGTCGCCGAGCAGGATGAAGTTGATGTCCGAATAGCGGAAGACGGTGTTCGGCTTCGACATCAGCGGCGTGGTGAGCGCACGGCGCAGGCCCTCTTCCTTGTCGGCAACCGTGAGGCCCCAGCCGTCCTTCAACGCGATGTCCGGCGCCTCGCCGGAGACGTGAAGGAGAAGCATTTTCACCGTGACGGTGGCGCGCACAGCATCGTGCGTGGCGTTGAAGGCGGGCAGATAGCGCTCGACCGGTGCGTTGATGTCAACCTTGCCTTCGTCGACAAGGTGCAGGATGCCGCTGGTGGTCGCGAGCACTTTGGTGAGCGAGGCCATGTCGAAGATGGTGTCTTCGGTCATCGCCTCGGCGGGGGCGGGCATGCCGTCGAGGCCGGGTTCACCGTCGAGCTTGCGCAGGCCATAGGTGTGTTCGTAGGCGATCTGTCCGCGATGGCCGACGACCACGACAGCGCCGGGCAGCTTGTGCTCTGCGATGGCGTCGTTGACGAGCTTGTCGACGGCGGAGAAGTTCGCAGGCGCTTGTGCGCGCGCAACGGATGACAGACCGAGGGCGAGGAGTAGAAGTGCTGCGACGGCTGTTCGGTTTGGCTTGATCATGCTGGCGAGGGCTCCGACGATGAAGGTGGCGATGGCGCCGATGAGGACGTACCAAGTGAAGGCGATGTGCGGAATGGTGAGCGGGCCAAGATGCATAGGGAAGTGTCCTTGCCAGAGCCAGAGGTTGAGCGCGAAGCCGAAGACCATGCCGATGCTCGTGCCGATCTGCGTGGCAAAGCGCGTGAGGGTGCCGAGCAGGAAGACGCCGAGCAGGCAACCGTACGCGACGGACGCGATGCTGAGGCCGATTTCAACGACGTGGCCTTTGCCACCGACCGCGGCTGTAGCGATGGCGATCGCAAAAAGCACGAGCGCCCAGAAGAGGGTCGAGGTCTTCGCGAGCAACGTGCGCTGCTCGGGAGTGGAGTCGGGCTTGAGCGTGACGAAGAAGTCGACGACCGTGGTGGAGGCGAGGGAATTCAGCGCGGCCGAGAGGTTCGACATCGCTGCGGCTAGGATCGCAGCGATGAGCAGGCCCGCGATGCCGAGCGGCATCTCGCGCACGATGAACGCAGGGAAGAGTCGGTCGGAGGTGAGCCCTGCGAAGATGCCGACGTTCTGCAGCTGGAAGACGTAAAGTCCCGCGCCGATGAGAAGGAACATCACGAACTGCGCGAAGATGACGAGGCCCGAGCCGAGCAGCGCGGCCTGGCCCTGGCGGAGGTTACGCGCAGCGAGCAGGCGCTGCACCATGAGTTGATCGGTGCCGTGCGAGGCCATGGTGAGGAACGTGCCGCCGAGCACGCCGGCCCAGAAGGTGTAGCTGCTCGTCAGGTTCAGCGAGAAGTCGAGCCAATGGAACTTGCCTGCGCTGCCCGCGACGGTGAGTATCTCGTGCCAGCCGCCGTGGATGTGCGAGCCGAGCGTGAGCAGCGCGATCGCGGTGCCGATGACGTAGATCGCCATCTGCACGACGTCGGTCCAGATGACGGCCGCGAGACCGCCTTCAAAGGTGTAAAGCAGCGTAAGCGCGCAGATGATCGCAATGGACCACACATCGCGTGTGCCGATGGCGAGGCCGACAACGATGGAGACGGCGAAGACTCGCACGCCTTCAGCAGCGGCGCGCGTGAGCAGGAAGAGTCCTGCCGTGACCTTGTGCAGCACCTTGCCGAAGCGCTGGTCTATCAGTTGGTAGGCGGTGAGCATCTCGCCTTTGAAGTAGCGAGGAAGGAAGAGCAGCGCCACGATGACGCGGCCGACCATGTAGCCAAGCGCGACCTGCAGGAAGCCGAAGTTGCCGCCGTAGGCGAGGCCGGGGATCGAGATAATCGTAAGCGTCGAGGTCTCGGCCGAGACGACGGAGAGCGCAATGGCCCACCACGGGATCGTGTTGTCGGCGAGGAAGTAGCTCTTCAGCGATTTATCAGCGGGCTTGTTGCTGCTGCCCTTGCGAAAGCGCAGGCCGAAGATCGTGATGCCGAGCAGATAAACCGCGACGATGGCGAGGTCTATGGCGCTGAGGCGATGCTGCGTGGCGTCGATAAGGGCGAGAGCGTTCAGCAAGCGGCGGTTCCTCGAGAGAAAGTGCTGATGGTTCTTCCAGCATGTCAGCGAATCAGGATGTCAGTTCGTGCCCGTGCAGATAGGTTGCGATCCGTCTGCCTTCTGCGTTGTAGCGATTCAGGTGCGCGGGGGCCCCGATGCTCACAGAAACGACGTTGTTGCGACCGAGCATGGCGGCGGGATTCGTCGAGGCCGCGCGCACGGCTTCAGCGAGCGGGACGCCGATGAAGTGCTGCAGATTCTCGACGGCCCTGTCGAGCGTGAGCAGCGAACCCGCGAGCGTGGAGCGGCTGTCGGTGAGCGTGGCCGTTTGATTTTCGACGGTCACGGCGAGCCCGCCGAGCGTGTAATCTCCATCGGCCATGCCGGTTGCGGACATCGAGTCGGTGACGAGCAGAGCGCGCTTGGCACCCTTTGAACGCCACCACAGCTTCATCATTTCGGGATGTACGTGGATGCCGTCGGCGATGAGTTCGGCAAAGAGCTCGGGGCTATTGAGCACAGCGGCGACGACACCGGGTTCGCGATGATCGAGCGGGCGCATGGCGTTGAAGGTGTGCGTGGCAGAGGCTGCGCCTGCGTCGATCGCGGCTTGAGCTTCAGCAAGCGTGGCGTTGGTGTGGCCGAGCGAGACGCGTATGCCGCTTGCCCTGGTGTACTCGATGAACTCGACGGCACCGGGAAGTTCGGGCGCGACGGTGACGAGCGCGATGTGCCCGCGGGCGGCTTGTTGGAAGCGGTCGAAGAGCTTGATGGTCGGCGGCAGAAGATCGTGCGCCGGATGCACGCCGCGCTTGGCGTGCGAGAGGAACGGTCCTTCAAGGTGAATCGCTACGGGCTTCGACTCGTTTGCAGGAGTAGGGCGCTCGATGTTGTCGGCGATGCGTTCGAGCGCATGCAGCGTGGTGTCGATGGAGTCAGTGACGGTGGTCGGCAGGTAGTGCGCAACGCCGTGGCTCGCATAGAAGCGCTGCAGTTCGCTGAAGTCGGCAGGCGTGGCGGTCATCACGTCTTTGCCGACGCCGCCGTGGGTGTGGACGTCGAAAAGCGAAGGCGTGAGCGTATCGTCGCTTGAGGACTGGGCGCGGTCGACGTCGATCGCGGCGATGAGGCCGTTGTCGTCCACGGTGATGACGGGATAGTCGACGAAACCTGCGTCGGTGAGGAGTCGTCGTGCTGTGATGATTTGCGGCATGGCTTGCTTCTAGACCTATGGCGAAGGGAGGAAACTCACGCTCCCTTCGGGAGTGACGAACAGAAAATGTTTACGGCTTGGGAGCGGTGTCGATGGGCGAAGCGGCGACTGGAGTGAGCGGTGCGGGGATGCCAAGTTTGGCGGCTTCTGCCGGGTTGATGACGTGATTGTCGCTCCAGTCGCGTTGCATCACGCGCATCTGATCGATGCGCGAAAGCCAGAGCTGGATGGTGTAGTCGTAGCGCTCGAGTACGGGACGCAGGTTCGCGGGGCGATAGCTGGAGAGCCACTGCTTCTCGTACTGATCGCGCAGGTAGGAGTAGCCGTAGGTGAGGTCCTGCATGCGGCCGTTCACACTGTTGATCTCAGAGAAGAGCCAGTTGACGCCTGGCTTGGCCTTCTTCCAGTGATCAGAGGAGGCCGTGGCCTGCGCCTGTGCGAAGTCGTTGATCATCTCGTCGGAGAGCTGATAGACGAGGCCGAGGAAGTCGATACGGCGCGCGGCAAAGTCGATCGCGTTCAGCGCATCCTGTTCGCGCAGGTTCGGGTTGGCGGTGCGTGCCTGTACGAGCAGCGCGATGGCGCGCTCGGCATGAAGGCGCAGCGGCGCGGCGATGGGGCGCATGGCCACAGCGTATTTCTGTCCGTGGCGCGACCAGGGATCGACCCAGAAGAGGCCGTCGGTGCCATCGGATCCGCTGAAGCCCTTGGTGTCGTGCAGCAACTGCATGGCGGCGTTCAGCTCGTTCTGCGCCTGATCGACGAGGTCCGTTGAATCGCCGTGGAAGACCGCGCCGTAGCTCTGCTGGAATTGCGGAATCGAACTTTCCCCCTGCTGCCATGCGGCGGCGGCGCCGAAGAGGATGCCGTACCAGTTCGCGTTCGCGAGCGACTCGCCGGTGTCGTTCCACAGCGTATTGAGCTGGCCCTGAGCGCCCATTTTCTGGCCGTCGCGGGTGAAGCCCTGGATATCGAGCAGCGCTTCGTTCTGGTTCGGCCACATCTGGCGATAGTTGTTGACGGACGGCGCTACCCAGAAGGGGATGCCGCTGTCAGCGAAGGGCTTCAGGTAGCTGCTGAAGTCAGGCTTCGGCGAGTAACCCCACGCCACGGCGGTCACGCTGTTCTTGAAGCTCTGCGGCAGCGCCTTCAGCAGCGGTGCCGAGCGCTCGTTGCCGACGATGTCTCCCCAGAAAAGGATCTTGCGGTTGAGTGGCTGCAGGTCGGCGACGATCTTCTGCATGAAGTCGAGGTAGACCGGCGCGAGGCCGCGAGTGTCGACGTCCGGGCGCGTGCGGCCGTAGCCGAGTTCGAAGGTTTCATCGCCACCGATGTGCAGGAACGGGCCGGGGTACATCTTGGCGAGGTCCTTGAACATGCCATCGATCATCTGCATGGATTGCGGCTGGCCGGGCGCGAGCACACCGCCGTGCGGTGTTTCCGCTGCGTTGGCGTACTGCTCCCAGGTAAGCATGTGCCGGACGTGGCCGAAGGCTTCCTGCTCGGGGATCACGGTGATGTGGAACTGCGCGGCATAGGCGACGAGCGCGGTGGCTTCCGCTGGCGTCAGGCTCGCACCGGGGATCGCCGAGAGCGGCATTGACGGATAGGCCTGTGTGGACTCGAAGTACGGCGAGTAGACGTTGGCTTTATAAGCGGCGAGCGTGCGGATGAGCTTCTTCTGGAACTCGAGGGTGTCGACGGGACCGCGCGAAAGGTCGTCGTGCAGGCCGCGGTACTTCATTGCGGGCCAATCGCGAATGTCGGCGGCCTGCAGCATGGGCGTCGCGCCGGGGGCCGCGGTGATGAGCTGCTTGGCGGTTTGCGCCGCGTAGAACACGCCCGGGGCGGTGGCGCCGGTGAGGGTGAGGGTGCCGGGTGTGTAGGCGATGGTGTAGCCCTCGGGCTTCATCGCGTCGGTGAACTGGGAGTCAGGGTGCTGCGCGAGTCGCTGCAGCACGATGCGGAGGCCGGCGCCGGTGGGGACGTGGCGCTCCGTGAGGGTTTGCTGCAGGTCGCTCGCGGCAAAGCGGTCGTCGGCATCGCAGCCGTCGCAAACGATGGTGACGCCGCCGGTCAGCGAGACATTACCCTTTGCGGCGACGCTGCGTGGCTCTGGCACCAGATGCATCTGGGCCGATGCGCTAAGCGTGATCGCGGCGAGGAAGGCGCTGGTGTAACCGAGGCGACGTGAGTTCAACATGCCACTACGGTACACGAGCCAGCCTGTGCGTTGTGAGCCTGGATTGCGGCTTCGCGCAGAGTGTTCGAGCGGTTGAAAAGGAATGTGCGAAGTGTGATCGTTTTGTGCGAGCGAAACGATCAGAGAAGCGATTTAGATGGGAGATGCGCCGTCAACGATGCTGACTCCGGCGGGTGGATCGAAGGTGAAGTCTTCGGGTTTGGTCGGGACGTTTTCGCGCAGGTTCGTGAAGGCGAACTCGGTGATCGCGCCGTCGAGCTCCTCGATGCGCATCGCGTGGATCGTACCGTCAGCCGTAACGGTGAGAATGATGGCGCGAACCTTGTTCTCCATACCGCGTGGCGCGCCGGAGAGCGTGAACTGCCCACCGCCGAGGGGAGCAAGCGTCAGGCTGGCGAACTCCTTCTCGAGCTCGGTGTGGCCGAGCAGGAAACGGAGAGGGGTGTGCAGATCATCGAGCTTCTTGACCGGGATGCGGTCGGCCTGCGAGTCGCCGGGCGTCCACGAGATGGCGTACTTGCCGTCCACGACGAAGAGCTTGCCCTTCGGTGAGTCGTAGCTCCAGCGCATGCGGCCTGGTTTGCGCAGAAGGAGTGTGCCGGTCTCAGTGCGGTCGATGCCCATGCCGCGATAGCGCTCGGTGTAGCGGGTTTCAAGCGACTGCAAGTGGTTGTAATGCGCGTTCACCCTGCTGGCCAGGTCTTTGGTGGAGGGCGTTTGCGCGGCTAGAGCAAGCGGGGCGGCGATGAGCAGAGCTGAGAGCAGCGAGCGAAACTTCATGAAACCTCTGATGCTGGAAAGACAAAGGCCGCCTTTCGGCGGCCTTGCTGATGCAGGATGGGATTACTGCAGGAGGTCGGTGCAGTTCGTGCCGCCCTTGGCGTCAAAGTGGATCTGCGCGTTTTCGTCGGTGCAGAAGCCACGGTCGCCGGTGTGACCGACGGAGTTCGGCACGGCGGTGATCTGGTAAGAGTTGAACTGGTCCTGATTGTTCACAGTGGTCTTCGTGCAGTTGGAGATCACGAAGGTGTAACCGGACTTGGAGCCGGAGGCCAAATCTTCGGGGATCAGCTGCGAAGCCTCTGCCGTCGGTGTGCCGGAGCCGGGCTTACCGCCGAGCGCCGAAAGCGAGCAGGCGAAGCCGTGCGTCGGGTAGGTCGAGTTGTACTGGCCTTCCATCTGGTTCAGCGTGCGGAGGCTGTTGATCGCCGAGGTCTCGTTGGCTCGCTTGATCGTCTTCTGCATAGCCGGAACGGCCAGCGTCATGAGGATCAGGATGACCGACATAACGATCAGCAGTTCGATGAGCGTGAAGCCCGCTTCAGCGGCGGAGGCGATGCGCGCGGGGCGCTTTGTTGCGTTCGTCATAACGTCCTTCGGGAGCGGGAAGCTCTGGAATTGCACCGATACGAGTATAGACGCTGCGGGCGCGGGAGTGTCAGCGGGCCGGGGTGGAGAAATTTTTATGAATCCTCAGCACATTTCGCATCCCGAAGACGTTCATGGCACTCTAAAGAGACGTGATCTATTCGACTTCCAAGTTCTTCCTCGCTGGGGCGGTGTGCGTTGCGACCGCTGCGCCGGCGATGCTGCGCGCGCAGCAGACGGCTGATCCGTTGCCGGCTGCGCCGTCCTCGGTCCTGCAGCAGCAGGTCGTCAAAGAGAAGGAACTCAGCAAAAACGCGGGTTCGGGCGCCAAGTTCACGCCAGCGGCCACGGTAAAGACGCCGCAGGGCGAGATGCGCGATACCGCCACGGCTGATCCGCGTCCGCTTTCCCTGGACGATGCTATTTCTTACGCGCTGGTGGGCAACCACCGCGTGAAGTACGACCTGGCGAATCTGCACGAGGTGCAGGGCCTGCAGTCGACGGTGCTTTCGGCGATCATCCCGAACCTCACGCTCCAAGCTTCGAGCAGCGCGCAGCAGATCAACCTGGCGGCAATGGGCTTCAAGCCCGCGTTGCTCGGCGAAGTCGGTTCGCTGTTGAATGTGGACTTGTCGAACTTCTCGACGATCGTCCGCATCAACGTGACACAGGCGCAGATCGGGGCCAGCCAGCAGCTGTTCAACCTGCCGGACCTTGAGCTGTACAGGGCCGCGAAGAGCGAGCGTCAGGTAGTGGACTTCAACTATTTGAACAGCCGCGGCAATGTGGTGACGGCCGTAGGCACCGCTTATCTGCAGGTGATTGCGGACCGCGCCAACCTGGAGAACGCGAAGACGCAGGAAGTCGCTTCCAAGCGCACGTTCGATGATGCGTTCGCGCGCAGGAATGCGGGCGTCGGCACGAACCTTGACGCGCTGCGCGCGCAGGTGGATTACCAGCAGCGCCAGCAGACGACCGTAGCGCAGGCCGCACAGGTCGAGAAAGACATCATCCAACTCAATCGCATTATGGGTGTGCCTGCCGAACAACAGTGGGAGTTCACCGACGCCGCTCCGTTTGCGGAGTTCGTTGATCTGACGATGGCCGATGCGATGTCAACGGCCTTGCTGCATCGCAAGGATTTCCTGAGCCTCGAAGCGCAGATCGACGTACAGCAGCGTGAGTACAAGGCGGTGAAGTATCAGCGACTGCCGACGCTCGCGTTCAAGGGGTTCTACGGCGTGATCGGTGAGACGACGGGGTTATATCACGGCGTGTTCAATGCGCAGGGAAGCCTGCAGGTTCCGGTCTTCCGCGAGGCCGCGCAGCGTGGAGAGCAGCAGCAGATTTCTGCGGCGCTTATGGGCTTGCGTGATCGGGAAGCCAGCCTTCGCACCGACATGGAAGCGCAGATTCGTATGGCGATGCTCGACGAGCAGGCAGCGAATGAGCTGGTGAAGGTCACGCGCAGCAAGGTGGAGCTCTCCAATCAGGAGCTCGCGGATGAGCGCGATCGTTTTGCCGCTGGTGTGGATGACAATCTGCCGGTGATCGATGCACAGGCGAGCGTGACCAGCGCGCAGGCTGAGCTCGTGCAGGCGCTCTACAAGTACAACGTAGCCAAGCTGAATCTCGCACAGGCAACGGGTGTCGTGGAGTCTCGTTACCGCACGTATCTGGGCACGGAGTTGGCGACGACCGCGAAGCCGTAAACGTAGCTCGTTGGAGGATCTGAGTCCCGTCGGCCTTTGTGCCTGCGGGACTCTTTTGCTTGGCGTAGCATCGAAAGAACGCTCGCGGCACGAGCGTCTTTGGTCGCGTATGAGAATGGGTCTTCGCAGTGGCTTGTTGATGGGAGTGCTGGCGGTCGGTGTGGCCGCAAGCGCGCAGGTTCTTGCACGCCCGGGATGGGCTGGCTCAGGCGTTGAAGCCGAGGTCTGGTGGCGGCGTGGCGTGTTCTACCGGATTACGCCGAGGTTCTTCCAGGACTCGAACGGCGATGGCGTGGGCGACCTCGCGGGTGTGGAGCAGCGGCTCGATTACCTGCAGCGGCTGGGCGTGGATGCGATCATTCTGGTGCCGCCGTTCAACGAAGATGACTTTGGTTTGCTCGCTCGCAAAGCTGCTGATGCGCACGTGCGCATCCTGGTGGAGCTTCCAGCCGCGGATGAAGGACTTGCTCGCAAATGGCTGAACCAGGGTGCGGCTGGCGTTGTCCTCCGTCCGCAGGTGGGCACGACCGTAGATGGTGCCAGCCTGCAACGGCTCCGCAAGCAGGTCGCGTCGTTCCCGGGAGACCGCGTGCTGATCGCCGACGGACGCGGGGTGGTCCCGGTGTCAGGTGGCGCACAGCTTCGCGAGATGGCGGTGCTGGGTGTAGGCACGGAGGACGCGCGCGCGTTGCGCTCCAAGCTCGACTCTGCGTTGCTCGGTTCGAGCGACGGAGTGGAGAACGTTCCGCTGCTGCATATTGAGGGCGAAGCTCAGGTCGCGAAGAATGCGCAGGCACAGGCTCTGCAGGATCGCGTCATTGCGGCTGCCGCGTTGGGGTCGCGTGCCGCGGTGATTTTCGATGCGGGGCGCGAGCTTGGGCTGATCTCCACCGACGGTTCCGTGGTAGCAATGCAGTGGACGCCGGCCAACGTGACGAGCGAGACGCCACAGCCTGTCGTAGCAACGAAGCCGAAGGTCGAGGTCTACGGCGCGTTCACGCCGTACATTCCACCGCCGAAGTTGGCGCTACCCGCGCCGACGAGGCCGGTAGTCGTGCAGAGCGAAACCGCGCAGCCATCGGACCTGAACACGCTACCGGGTTTCAGCACGGCAGAGTTCAAGGTGAGTGAGGCGGTGAATGGAGCGGCGTCGAACGCAGCGAGTGAAGAGACGGACGAGTCTTCGCTGTTGAACTTTTATCGCCACCTGATCGCGTTGCATCATGGCAACTGGTCGATCCGCAACGGCTCGCAGACGCTGTTGAATCGCGATGCGCAGAACGTGTTGGTGTGGGTGCGACGTGCGCCTGCTGGGACGCGGACGACAGCGTCGGTGTTGATCGCAGCGAACCTCAGCGAGCAGCCTGCGTCGCTTGATCTGCAGAGCGACTTGCAGGCGATGCGCGTGCGAGCGGGGGTGCTGCGCCCGTTGCTCACGGCATCGGTGAGCGAGATGCTCGCCTCTGCGGGGAATCTGCTGCCGACGGAGACGGCGGACCACCTGGTACTGCCCGGCCGCACCTTCTTCATGGGCGAGTTGTATCACGAAGGCGCGGCAGCTCCGTCGAGCACCTCACCGCGTCGCCATCGACGTCGTCGCTAGCAGGCAAGGTCTTTGCGATCGAACTTCATCTTGCCGAGGTTGCCGAGTAGCGTGAGCGCGAATCCTTCGGAAACGAAGAGCTCTTGCGCGAGACGCTGCACCTCTTCCGGCGTTACTCGCTCGACTTCGGCGATGATCTCTTCGGCGGTGAAGAAGCGTCCGTAGTACATCTGCTGACGCGCAAGGTTCGACATGCGCGACGATGACGACTCCAAGCCGAGCACCATGTTTGATTTGATCTGGTCTTTGGCGCGCTTGAGTTCGTCCTCGCCGACGAGTTCTTCCTTGAGGCGGGTGAACTCGACGAGCGTCAGCTTAAGCACTTCGCGAGTTTTGTCTGCGGCGCAACCTGCATAGACAGAGAGCGAACCGGTGTCGCGGAACGGGCTGAGCTCGGAGTAAATCGAATACGCCAGGCCGCGGTCTTCGCGGATCGACTGGAAGAGACGCGAACTCATGCCGCCGCCGAGAATCGAGTTCAGCAGGAAGGCGGCGTAGCGGTCTTTGTGCGCGACAGGCAGCGAGGGCATGGCGAGGCAAAACTGCACCTGCTCGAGCGACTTCTTGTTGCGCAGCGTGATGTGCGGCTGCGTCTTCGGCGCGGTGTGTTGCGCGAGCTTCGTCTGCGCGCTGGCGTTCAGCGAAGAGAAAGCCTGCTCGACCTGCGCGACGAAGGTGTCGTGGTCGATGTTGCCCGCAGCGGTGAAGAGCATGTTGGCGGGCGAGAAGCGGCGCGCATACTCTTCGAGCACGATGCGCTGATCGAAGGAGGAGACCGTCTCGACTGTGCCGAGGATCGGGCGGCCGAGTGCGTCGCCGGGCCAGAAGTTCTGCGAGAAGAGCTCGTGCACGAGGTAGTCGGGATTGTCCTCGTCCATCTTGATCTCTTCAAGAATCACGCCGCGTTCCTTGGCGATATCTTCAGGCGCGAAGGTCGGGTGCAGCACGAGGTCGGTCAACAGATCGAGCGCTGCGGGTACGTTCTCGTCGAGCGTCTTGATGTTGAAGCAGACGGTTTCCTTACCGGTGAAGGCATCGAGGTTACCGCCGATGGCGTCGACCTCGCGCGCGAACTGCTGCGCGCTGCGGGTGGTCGTGCCTTTGAAGACCATGTGCTCCAGGAAGTGCGAGATGCCGTTGGTGATTTCATCTTCGTCGCGCGATCCGGTGTCGAGCCACACGCCCATCGAAACCGAGCGCAGATGGGACATCCGTTCGGTGAGTACGAGCAGGCCGTTGGGCAAGGTGGTAGAACGGATGTCGCGAAGCTGTTCTGCAGAAGGCTGAAGGGATGTGGCGTTCTCGGCCACAGGAACGGAAACCGGCATAAACACTATTGTTTCATGGAGTGACGCGTGAAAAAAGCCGCAGGAAAAGAGAAAAAGGCTATCGTGCAACGATTCACCGCGCGGCTGGAGAAGGGCGATCTGTCACTTGGCTGGACGGTGGTGCGTGTGCCGTTTGATCCGGCGGAGGTGTGGCCGAAACGCTTGCGGCAGCGTGTGCGCGGCACGATCAACGGCTTTGCGTTTCGCAGCTCACTGCTGCCGGATACGTCACTCGGTGGACTCATCGTGCTGGTGAATAAGGCGATGCAGAGCGGTGGGCAGGTGGCGCTAGGGGCGGAAGCAGAGTTCGTGCTCGAGCCGGACCTTGAGGCGCGGCCGATCTCTCTGCCGGATGAGCTGGACGTGCTGCTGGATGATGCCGAGGGGCTGCGCGCGTTCTATGAGGCGCTGAGCGAAACCGCGCGGCGACAACTAGGGCAGTGGATTGAAGACGTGAAGAGCGAGGCTTCTCGAATCAAACGCGCCGAGCAGACTGCGGAGCGGCTGCTGAACACGATGGAGGCGGAGATGGAACTCCCGCCGGCGATCCTCAATGCGTTTCGCGCGCGACCCAAAGCGAAGGCTGGTTGGCCAAGGCTGACGGAGACGCAGCGGCGCGGAGAGTTGATGGGCGTCTTCTATTACCAGTCGCCGGAGTCGCGCGCGAAGCGCATCCAGAAGCTCTGTGATCTTGCGGAGAAGAAGGCTTAGCGGTCGGCGAGGAAATGCTGGAATGGCCGAGGCGACTTCGGTCGCTTGCTCGGCGGGTAGAGATTGTCGGCGCCCCAGTTCCACAGGCCGTCGATCACAGGCTTCAACCCTGCACCGCGATCTGTGAGCCGGTATTGCTTATAGGCGCTGCCATCCGCGGCCGGTTCGATCACGAAGATCCCTTCTTCGACGAGCTTGAGCAGGCGCTGCGTGAGGATGTTGCGAGCAATGCCGAGTGAGCGCTCGAACTCGCAGAAGCGGCTGGCACCGCGCAATGCATCACGAACGATGAGCAGGGACCACCAGTCGCCGATCGCGTCCAGCGAGCGGGCAATGGGGCACTGCGCATCGGCAAGACATTTTCTTTGCATCGTCACGGCCTCCGCAGGCGTCTAGTTGCATTATAGAACTAGATGCCTCAGCGCATTGAGTAGTTGCATGATGCAACAAGAAGGAGTGGCAATGAAACGGCAAGTAAATCCATGGGTGGTGGCCCTTACGGTGACGATTGCGACCTTCATGGAGCTGCTGGACACGTCGATTGCGAACGTTTCGTTGCCGTATATCGGCGGCGGCCTGGGGCGTTCGTTCGATGAAGTGACGTGGATTCTGACCACGTATCTCGTGGCGAATGCCGTGGTGTTGCCGATGTCGGCGTGGTTGTCGCGCGTCTTCGGTCGCAAGAATTACTACATGGCCTGTGTCGCCCTGTTCACCGTGACGTCGCTGATGTGCGGCCTCGCACCGACGCTGGGATTCATGCTGATGGCGCGCGTGCTACAGGGCGTCGGTGGTGGTGGTCTCGCACCGGTGGAGCAGGCGATTCTGGTCGACACCTTCCCGCCCGCGAAGCGCGCGTCGGCGTTTGCGCTTTACACGGTCGCCATCGTGACGGCCCCTGCGATCGGGCCGGTACTGGGCGGATGGATCACCGATAACTTCAACTGGCGTTGGGTCTTCCTGATCAACATTCCCATCGGCATTCTTTCGATCTTTCTGACGAACCGCTTTGTCGAGGACCCGCCGGAGTTCGCAGAAGAACGCAAAACAGTGCGTGACGAGAACGGTAAGCTGCGCGTCGATGGCATCGGCATTGCGTTGATCGGTCTAGGCTCGGCTGCGTTGGAAGTGCTGCTGGATCGCGGCCAGATTGATGACTGGTTCGGCTCGACGTTCATCCGCTGGATGTTTGTGATCGGCGTTGCCAGTCTCGTGGCGGCAGTTTTCTGGGAGCTGCGGCAGAAAGATCCGGTGATCGACTTCCGGCTGTTGAAGATTCGCAACTTCGCGATTTCGAACCTCTTCTACTTCATCTTTGGCGTGGGTTTGTTCGCGTCGACGACGATGATTCCGCAGATCCTGCAATCGCTCTATGGCTATCGCGCGATCGATGCGGGGTTGGTGCTTGGGCCGGGCGCGTTTGTGATCACGCTGCTGGCTCCGGTGGGCGCGCAGTTGGTGCAGCGAGGCATCGTGCATCCGCGCATCCTGTTGTTTGGTGCACTGATTGTGGTGGGTATCTCGTTCCTGCATTATGCGTCGTTCAATCTGCAGACGGACTACAACCACTATGCGTTGGCGCGTGCGCTGCAGGGCTTTGGCTATGCATTCTTCTTCGTGCCGCTAACGGTGGTGACGTACTCGCAGTTGAAGCCGCACCAGAACAACAAGGCGTCGTCGCTGACGAACTTCTTCCGCAACTGGGGAGGAAGCTTCGGCATCGCGTTGGTGACGACGATGAGCGAGCGCCGGCAGAACTTTCACCAGTCGCGGGTAGGGGAGCAACTCTCTCCGTCCTTCGGTGGGCTGCAGCAAAACATAACGCGCACGGCGGCGTATCTTCACGTGCATGGGTTCTCGGCGATCGACGCGACGGCTGCGGCCACTGCGCGAGTGTACGCGCAGCTTGAGGCCCAGACTCGGCTGCTGGCTTTTATGGACTGCTTCCACATTCTGGGCGTGGTCACGCTTGGCGTGGCTCCGCTGGTGTGGCTGACGAAGAACTTCCGCGCTGGCGGCAAGGCGCCTGAGGCGCATTGATCCTTAGCTGTGCGCTGACTCACGCTCCGCGTTCGCCTTCACGTGTTCCAGCACGCGAAGGTGGATGCGGTGGATGATCATGTCGGACCATGCTCGCCAATAGGTCTGCGGCCAGAAGTAATCCTGATACCAGGTGGTGCCTTCGAGCAGCGTGTGGTTGGCGTCGAGGGCCACGAGCCTGAACTGGCCGTGGCGCGAACGTAGATAGTTGAGCTCAAGATGCGGGGTGCGTATGGGGCCGGTGCCGAGTGTGATCTCGTCGAGCGCGGGCGGTTGAGCGGCGACGCTGAAAGCCAGTAGGTGGTTTTCGTCCCACGTCGTGATGGGTTCTACGAAGTCTCCGGTGGAGAATCTGCAGCGACGGATCGCTCCCGGGCCTCGGCCCGTGATCGTTGCACCGATTGGATAGGCGATGCCGGTGTGAAAGAGCAACTCTTTGGGCGGCGCAAGCGGCGGGAAGGCGATGACATTGCGCCAGACTGCGTCGACCGGCGCGTTGACGATGATGCTCGACACGACCGGACGAGTAGGTGGCTCGAGATTCGAGTGGTGCTCCAACAGCATGAGGAACGGCAGCAACGCGACGCATGCGGTGAGGTTCGTCCGCGAGCGGAGCAAGCGGGCGCGGTTTGCCAGGCACGTCCTCGCGGTGAGAGCACCGGCAATGGAGAGTGGAATCGCGAGCGGGATCGCCATAGCAAGGCAGATCATTCCTTCAAACCGGAAGCCTAGCAGGCAGAGTCCAACGATCAGAGGAGCGATCACGGAGACGCCAACGGTGTCGGCTTTCGAGCGGACGATGCGCGCGTTCATGAACCAGCTGGCGATGAATCCGATGACGTAAGGCACGCCGAGAAATAAGCCCCACGCATACTGCATGAGGAAGTTGGCGCTGAAGTAGACGAGTCCGAGGCCAACGACGACGGCGATCACCACTCCAAGGATCGGCGCATCTGGGCGAAGCACGTCGTCGTCCTTATCGCCTTCCTCTCGCCAGCGAATTTCCTCGTCGCTCGCGGTGGGTGCGAGCGAGAGGACGAGGAACATGAGGAAGTTGAACACAGGCAGAAAGAAGAATGCTGCCCAAGCCAATCGGTAGCCTGCGTCGCGGAGACGGCGTATGGTGAGTCCAACGCCGCTGAAGAAGAAGGGGATCGTCAGCAGCCAGAGCAGCAGATACGTGTGAGGGTGCTGCTGGCCAAAGCCGAAGGCCGTGAACGAGCGCACAGGCAGCACATACACGTAAGGTGGCCAAGGGATCGTTGCGTGCGAGGCGATCGTGAAATCGATCGCGTACTTGACGACCGCGAGAACGATCGCCGTGCAGAAGTACTGGATTCGCGAGACGCGGCCTTCAAACTGAAAGAGATAGCCCAACAAGCTCTTCATAGCTCTCCTGAGTGGTTGGAGGATTTCACAGAAGCGGCTTTGCAAAAAGTTCAAATCATTTTCTGCAATATTTTTCAGTTTGCTCCGTTTTCACTCGTAGAAGCTCGAATCAAGCGCGGAAGGGAGGGCGATGACGGCAGATCGGCAATGGACGATGTCCGAACAGGACGATGTACTCACCGCCGCCCTTGAGCGCGATGGGGCGCGGCTTCGTAACTTCATTCGCAAGCAGGTTTCAGACACTGCTGAGGCAGAGGACATCCTTCAGGATGTGTTCTACGAGTTGGTGCAGACGTATCGGTTGCTGAAGCCGGTGGAGCAGGTGACTGCCTGGATGTTTCGCGTGGCGCGCAATCGCATCATCGATGTCTTCCGTAAGAAGAAGACGGAGTCGTTGAGCGAGCCGGTAGGTGGCGAAGACGGGCTGTCGCTCGAAGAGCTGCTGCCTTCTCCGCAGGACGGGCCGGATGCGCTGTATGCGCGAAGCGTGCTGACGGATGCGATCGAGGAAGCGTTGGGTGAGTTGCCGCCAGAGCAGCGCGAGGTCTTTGTGGCGCATGAGCTTGAGGGCGAAAGCTTTAAGGAGATGGCGGCGAGAACAGGAATCAACCAGAACACGTTGCTGGCGCGCAAGCGTTACGCCGTGTTGCACCTGCGCAAACGCTTGCGGCAGATGCGGGAAAGTTTTAGCGGAGAAGGGGTAGAGGCATGAAGAAGCTGTTAAAGGTCGTGAAGGTGCTGGTGATGGTCGCCGTTGCGGTGACTGTGTTCGGCTACGTCACCATGCGGCTGTGGAACTGGCTGGTGCCGTCGATCTTCGGCTGGAAGGCGATCACGTTTGGGCAGGCGATCGGTCTGCTGCTGCTGTGCAAGATTCTCTTCGGCGGTTTCCATAAGCATGGGCCGAAGCCGGGGGGCGGGAACTTCCGCGAGCGTCGTGAGTGGAAGCGTCGCATGAAGGCCCGTTTTGCGGAGATGACGCCGGAAGAGCGTGCACGTTTTCGTGAAGTGATGAAGGAGAAGTGGGGAGATGGTTGCGGTCCGTCGTGGCTCAACCGTGGTGGTTTCTGCGGCGAACCCACGCAGAAGGAAGAGGCGGAGGTGCCTCGATGACGGGAGAGTGGACGATGAATCTGGCGATGGAATCGACGGTCGACGCACGCTCGAAGGATGTCTCGTGGTGGAGCGAGATGGCTTTGGAGCCGAAGCGTGAAGAGCCGATGGAAGAAATGACGCTGAATGAACTGTTGTTTGCGGTACTGGCCACGCCTGAGCGGGCGTAGCCAGTACCTGCGGGCCTAGACAGGCTCTGCGGGAAGCGTGAGATCGTCCTTGCTGGTCTCGCGCGTGAAAAGAATTCCAACAAGCGTTACGACAGCAGAGAGGGTGAGGTAGTAGCCCACCCAGGAGAGGCCGTGCGACTTCGCGAGCCACGTGGCGATGTTTGGCGTCGCTGACGCGCCGAGAACGCCGCCAAGGCTGAAGGCGAGCGAGCTGCCGGTGTAGCGAACGGCGGTCGGGAAGACCTCCGAAACGATCGTGCCGAGCGGACCGTAGGTGGCTCCCATCAGTGCGAGGCCGAGCGCGAGCGTGATGAACGCACCGGCGGCGCCGGACTGGAAGAGCGAGCCGAAAACGAGACCGTAGATGCCGATCAGGATCGTGATGCCGATCATGACGGGGCGGCGTCCGCGCTCGGCGAGCAGCGCGGAAAGCGGGATCGTCAGCGCGAAGAAGAACATGCTGCCGAGCTGCATGTAGAGGAAGCTCTGGCGCGAGTAATGCAGCGCGCTGGTGCCCCAGCCGAGCGCGAAGACGGTCATCAGGTAGAACAGCACGAATGTCGAGATGCAGGCGAGCGTGCCGGCGATGAGCGGGCGCGTGTAGTGCGTGAAGACACGGCCGATCGGCAGCTTGACCGGCTCGGAGTGCTTGACCGCGTTGGCGAAGACGGGCGTTTCGGTGATGGTGAGACGCACGTAGAGGCCCAGCAGAACGAGCACCGCAGACATGAGGAACGGAGCGCGCCAGCCATACTCGAAGAACTGATCGTTCGTCAGGTACTTCGACAGCAGCAGGAAGATTCCACCGGAGAAGACGAAGCCGATGGGCGCGCCGAGTTGCGGGAACGAGCCATAGAGCGCGCGGCGATTTGGGGGTGCATTCTCCACCGCGAGCAGCACAGCGCCGCCCCACTCACCCCCGAGACCGATGCCCTGACCGAAGCGGCAGAGCGCGAGCAGCAGTGGCGCGAGAATGCCGATGGTGTGATAACTCGGCAGGATTCCGATGATGAACGTCGAGAGGCCCATCGTGGAGAGCGCCACCACGAGGGTGCGCTTGCGTCCGATGCGGTCGCCGAAATGGCCGAAGAGCGCCGAACCTACGGGACGTGCCACGAAGGCCACGCCAAAGGTAGCGTAGGACAGCAGCACCGCGGCGCTCGGTGAGGTCGAAGGGAAGAAGAGCTTCGGGAAAACGAGTGCGGCAGCGATGGCGTAGATGTAGAAGTCGAAGAACTCGACCGTGGTGCCTACGAGGGAGGCAAACAACACCTGCGCGGGTGTGTTGATCTTTTTGGCTTGGGCAGACATATCGCTATAGATGTTATCGCTTATCTATAGGCATCAAGCTATAAGACGTTTCTATGGGCCGGTTAGTCGGCGGCGGCCAGTTCCTGGTCTTTGTACTGCAGTTGATACAGCTTGTAGTACAGCCCGCGGTGCACGAGAAGCTGCTGATGCGAGCCCTGCTCGCGGAGTTCGCCCTTATGCATGACGAGGATGGTGTCGGCACGCTGTACCGTCGAGAGACGGTGCGCGATCATCACGCTGGTGCGGCCTTCGATCATGCGCTCGATGGCGAGGCGCACGCGAAGCTCGGTTTCGGTGTCCACCGAGCTGGTTGCTTCGTCGAGGATGAGGATGCCGGGCTTGTGCGCGAGCGCCCTGGCGAAGCTGATGAGCTGCTTCTGGCCGGTGGAGAGCGTGGAGCCGCGCTCGAGCACAGGTTCGTCGAACTGCGCAGGCAGCGTGCGGATGAAGTCGGCTACGTTGACCTGATCGGCCGCATTCGCGACTTCATCGTTGGTGATCCATGCCGAGCCTAGGCGGATGTTCTGCGCGACGGTGCCGGAGAAAAGGAACGGGTCCTGCAGTACGACGCCGAAACGACGGCGCAGCGCGACGATCTCCTGCTCACGCACATCGACGTCGTCGATCAGCACCGCACCAGATTGCACATCGTAGAAGCGCATCATAAGCGCGGTGATGGTGGTCTTGCCTGCGCCGGTGTGGCCGACGATCGCGGCGGTCTGGTCGGGTTCGATGGTGAAGCTGACGCCGCGCAGAATCCACTCGATCTCGGCGAGTTCCGCTGGCGGCGTATGCATCGTACCGCTGAGTTGCGCGCAAGCTGCGAGCTGCTCTTCGGTGAGCGGCTGATACGTAAACCAGACGTTGCGGAACTCGATGCGACCGGTCTTTGCGGACGTGATGGGCTGCTGCGGCTCGGCGATTTCGGTGTCTGTATCGAGCAGCTTGAAGATGCGTTCGGCTGCAGCCATCGCGGCCTGCAGAATGTTGTATTTGTCCGAAAGATCCTGGATGGGGCGGAAGAAGCGCTGCGCGTACTGGATGAACGCGATAAGTACGCCGACGGAGACGGTGCTGAAGATGCCCGTCGGGATCGCATGTGCGGCGAGCAGATGCGTGTTGCGCATGACGGCTGATCCGCCTTGCCAGAGCACGAGTGCGATGGCGATGGAACTGAGCAGCTCAACGACTGGATAGTAGAGCGAGTACGCGAAGATCGCGTCAGTCCACGCGGCTTTGTTTTCGGCGTTGACCTCGACAAAGTCGTTGTAGGCGCGCTTCTCGCGGTTGAAGAGCTGCACGATGCTCATGCCGGAGACGTACTCCTGCGTGAACGTATTGATCTTTGCAGTGGCCGCGCGCTGGCGACGATAGCTGTCGCGTACATGGTCGCGGAAGAGCTTGGTCGCGTAGAGAATGCCGGGGATGACGGCGAGTGTGAGCAGCGCGAGCGGCCAGCTCATGCGCAGCATGATGACGACGATGAACGTCAGCGCGAAGACGTCTTCAAAGATGGCAAGCACGCCCGACGTAAACATTTCGTTCAGCGAATCGACGTCCGAGGTGACGCGCGTCACGAGTCGGCCGACGGGGTTGCGGTCGAAGAAGCCTACGTGCAGGCGTTGAATGTGGCGGAAGATCTGTTTGCGCAGATCGAACATGATCTGCTGGCCCGTCCACTGCATCAGGTAGGTCTGAACGAACTCCAGCCCGAAGCTCAGCAGCAGCGCGCCGAGGTAGAGCAGGCCAATCTGCGTGACGCCGGTGCTGGCGTTCTGCGAAAGATGGCGCGCGAGCCAGCCGCGAGTGCCCGTCGGCGCGAGGTAGGTGTCGACCGCGACTTTGACGAGGTAGGGTCCAAAGACGTCGGAGAGCGCTTTGATGAAGATGGCAACGGCGGAAACGATCGCTTGCAGCGTGTAGGGGCGCAGGTAGGCGAAGAGTCGGCGCGTGAGCACGCTGTCGTAGGCTTTGCCGGCGACGTCGTCGTCGATACCTGCGCGCTTCGCCTTCGGTTTTTCCTGAGTTTTCGCAGTCTGTTCGGGCATCGTCTCATTTGATTGTAGCCGCCGTGTCTTCGGTGCATGAAAGAATGGAGAAGTGAGCGCAGCGGCGAAAAACGGGAGTCTGGGCGTGTACGTGAGCGTGCCGTTCTGTCGTGCCAAGTGCTCGTTCTGCAACTTTGCCAGTGGGGTGGGCAATGATGCCGCCGTGGCCGCCTATGTGGAGAAGCTGACCGCGGAGATTCGCTCTGCGCGCGCCGACGCTGAGCGCATGGGCGTGGTACTGCCGGATGCCGTGGACACTGTGTACTTCGGCGGAGGCACGCCGAGCTTGCTGCTTCCAGAGCAGATGCGAGCGATCTTCGCAGCGCTGCGCGAAAGTTTTTCGTTGGCTTCAGGTGCGGAAATGACCTTGGAAGCCGCGCCAGGGCAAATCGACGATGCGCTGCTCGAATCCGTGATGCGCGATGGTGTGCAGCGTGTCAGTCTGGGCGTGCAGTCGTTTGTCGATCGCGAAAGTTCGGCTGTGGGGCGTACGCACACCGCGGCGGAGTGCTTTGCGGAGTTCGAGCATCTCCGCAATGCGGGAATCGCGAATGTGGGCGTCGATCTGATCGCCGGGCTGCCGCATCAGACGGCTGCGAGTTGGCGCCAGACGCTCGATGCGCTTGCAGCTTCGCGAGTGCAACATGCGAGCGTCTACATGCTGGAGATCGACGAGGACTCGCGGCTGGGGCAGGAGGTTTTGCGCGGTGGCGAGCGATTCCATGCGCCACACGTGACCTCTGACGAGTTGGCGACGGAGCTCTATGAGCAGGCGTGTGAAGCGCTGCCCGCGATGGGCTATACGCAGTACGAGATTTCGAACTTTGCGCAAGCCGGGTTTGAGTCGCGACACAATCGCAAATACTGGCAGCGTGCGCCGTACTTCGGTTTCGGACTGGATGCGCACTCGATGTTGTTGCGTGGCGATGGCGCTGCGCTGCGTTTTGCAAATACCGACGAGTTGGCAAGCTACGGCTTCGGCAGCCGCACGCGACCGGAGATCGTGGATGAAGACGCAGCCTTTGAGGAGAGCATCTTCCTTGGGCTTCGGCTGCGCGAAGGCGTGAATGTGGCGGCGTTGCGTGAGGCGTTCGGCGCGCGCGCTGATGCGCTGAGGCTTGCGGTGCAAGAGATGTGCGAAGCCGGATGGATGGTTGAGCGTGATGGGTGTTGGACGCTCACGCTGCAAGGGCGTGTCATCTCCAATGAAGTATTTGGCCGACTGCTGGAGCCGGTGGAAGTCTAGATTTTGAGTGATGTTTGAGGGTGAAGATGATTGATCTGCGAAGCGACACAGTGACGAAGCCCACAGCGGCGATGCGCGCAGCGATGGCTGCAGCGGAGGTTGGCGACGACGTTTATTGCGAAGACCCGACGGTGAATGCGCTCGAAGCGCGCGCGGCCGAGATCTTCGGTCGCGAAGCTGCGCTTTTCCTGCCGACGGGCTCGATGGGCAATACGATCGCGGCGCGGATGCACACGCAGCCGGGGCAGGAGGTCGTGTGCGAGTCGCGCGCGCATCTGCTCGACTGGGAGATGGCGATGGTGGCGGCGTTTGCAGGATGTGTGCCGCGCACGGTTGTCGGCGAAGGCGGCGTATTCCGCTGGGCGGATGTCGAAAAGGCGATCGCTCCGAAGATCTACTTCAAGGCGCAGACGGCGTTGGTGTGGGTAGAGAACACGCACAACATGGCGGGCGGTATCGTGACGCCGGTCGATGTGCTCGAAGAGATTTGGGCCGGAGCGAAAGCGGCGGGACTGAAGACGCATTGCGATGGCGCACGCGTATTCAACGCTGCTGCGGCGCTCGGTGTGGATGTGAAGGTGCTGACGCATGGTTTCGACACGGTGATGTTCTGTTTGTCGAAGGGGCTTGGCGCGCCGGTCGGTTCGATGCTCGTTGGCTCGCGCGCGGCTATGGATCGTGCTCGTGAGCTGCGTAAGGCTCTCGGTGGGGGCATGAGGCAGGCCGGCATTCTGGCGGCTGCGGGCTTGATTGCGCTCGAGGAGATGCCGTCAAAGCTGGCGGACGATCACGCGAACGCGAAGTTGCTCGCGCAGGCCGTGGCCTCATGCCCCGGTGTGAAGGTGGACCTTGACCGCGTGCAGACGAACATCGTGATCTTCGAGGTCGGCGCAGGGAAGTCAGGCGAGCTGGTGCAGGCTCTGAAGGCTGCTGGCGTGTTGGCGAGCGCGATCGGCCCAGGCGCGGTTCGGCTGGTGACGCATCGCGATGTAAGCCGCGAGGATTGCCAGCGCGCCGCGCAGATTCTGACGAGCGAATTGACGAAGCTCGCGAGCTAGTTGCGCTCAGCTGCGATGAACGGGGCGTTGCCGCGAGGCAGCGTGACCGTAAGCGTCGTGCCGTGGGTGGACGCCTCGGTGCTGCTCTCTACGGAGATGGAGCCACCGTGTTTCTGCACGATGCCCTGGCTCACCCACAGCCCGAGGCCCGTTCCTTTTTCGCCCTTCGTGGTGAAGAAGGGCTGGAAGAGATGCGGCAACGTCTCGGCATCGATGCCGACGCCGTGATCGTGCACCACCACCGTGATGCCTGTAGGGTGAACCGAGCGATGCATCGAAACGGTGAGCGTCGAACCACTGCTTGAGGCATCGAGCGCGTTGGTCAGCAGGTTGGTGAAGACCTGGCGCAGCTCCGCGGGATAGCCGGTGATGATCGCGTCCGGCAGCAACTCCTTCTGCACGGTGATCGATGCCTGCATGAAGTGGCGATCGAGCAGGAGTAGCAGGCTTTCGAGCAGATCGGTCAGGTTCACCGCGACCGGCGTCTTTGACTCGCGATACATGCCGAGCATTGCGCGTGAGATCTGCGCTACGCGGTCGAGCTCGCCCGAGGCCAGGTCGAGCAGTGAGTTCTGATCGTCGGCGTCCGGATGATTGCGCAGCAAATAGAGGATGTTGATGACTGCGTCGAGCGGATTGTGGATCTCGTGCGCGATCGTTGCGGCAAGGCGTCCTGCGACGGCGAGTTTCTCGCTGGCGAGCAGCGCGTGACGCGTCTGCAACTGCTCGGTGATGTCACGGAAGACGATCACAGAGCCAGTGCGTTTGCGGTCCGTATCGAAGATAGGCGACGCACTCAGGTCGACCACAACTTCCTGTGGAGTCGCGCGGTCTTGTGGCTCGAGCAGCGCATGGAGCTGATTGCCGGTGTGGATGGCACGATCGAAGAGTCGGCTCGGATCGAGGGATTCGCGCGTGGTCTCGTCCACGAGTGGCAGCACCTCTGCGATCGGACGATGCAGCGCATTCTGCTGCGAGTATCCGGTGAGGATCTGCGCGACGGTGTTGAGCATTTCGACGCGCCCTTCGTTGTCGCAGACGATGACCGCATCGCCGATGGACGTGAGGATGGCTCGCAGACGTTGCTCGGCTTCGCTGGCAAGATGCGCCTTGTCGTTCACCTCGCGGAAGGTTTGCTGAAACGCGTAGGAGATGGCCTGTAGTTTGCCGAAGGAGAAGACTCCGACCATGATTCCGAGGACGGCGGCCAGCGCGATTCCGGCCTCAATCGCATGGCGAACGTTGCTGTGAAATTCGGCAACGGCGGCATCGCGGATGCCTCGCTGCGAGGTCAGGATGCCGCGAGTTTCTGCGCGCAGGGCGTCGATGTGGCCCTTCTCGCGAAGGTTCACGCCGGGGTCGGAGGTGTACTCGCCGCGGCGAACGGCGGCGACGATCGGCTCGGCTACGCCAGTGCGCCACGCGGCGTTGGCGGCTTCGAGGTCGTCGATGGGGCGCGGGTCAAGATCGAGCCCACGAAAGCCGTCGCGCATAGCTTCGAAATCACGCGCCAGGGGTGCAGAGGCAAAGGTATAAGGCTGCAGGAAGATCTCGTTGCCGGTGATCTGAAAGCCACGCAACGCAGTCTCTTCTTCCGTCATGTGCAGCATAACGGCGGAACTGTAGGAGATATTCCGGTCGGCGCGTTGAATGTGCTCGACGGACCGGACGCCCGCGACCGTTTGCCAGATGAAGACGGACGCTAACAGGAGCAGGGCGACGATCGGCAGCAGGAAGACCTGCAAAAGAGCGCGCCGAAGCTGCGATGGATTCACGCGGGCTCCCGTTGCTGTACGGCGTTCGCCTCGAGCGGCAGGATGTCTCCCAGGCGTTGCAGTAACGCGGGCGCGCCTTCGCCCTTGGTCATATAAACGGTGAACAGCGCTGTGACTTCGGGCGGCAGGCCGAGATACGCTGAGAGCAGAAGGATCGGAACTTCGGGCTTGGTCGCACGCATCATGGCGGCAACCTCTCCACCGTTCATGCCGGGCATGGCGAAATCTAGCACAACAGCCTCTACAGGATGGGCGGAGAAAGCGTCGAGGCCGGAGGGCCCGTCAGGAGCGGTCAGCACGCGATAACCTGCACGTTCCAGCAAGAGCTTGCGCACTTGCAGGCCGACCTTTTCGTCGTCTACGCACAGCACGAGTGGACCCGGGGTGGAAACCACGGAGACCGTCCTTTCCTTTGCCTGCGGAGCCTCCACCATCGGACGCAACCCGGCGTGTTCGCAGCATACCACCTGGGTTACCGGTAACGGATTACCCCTGGGGTGTTATGCCGGGCTTGAAGTGGTATCACCGGCGATGTCATATCTCCATTCGACGAGCGTCGAGCTCAAGGGATAGTAAAGAGCGAGCCGAATCTGAGCAGGTGTGCGCGCGTCGAGGCGAAGTTGCGCGGCATAGCTCTCGAGCTGCGGGCGATATTTATCGAGTTCCTGCGCGCGGAACTGCTCGTCGCTGCGAGCACCCTGCTCGGTGGTCTTGAAATCAACGATCCACAACGTGGAGTTGCCGGAGGAGCCGACGGCGTCGCCGGCGAGGAAGCTGCGGTCGGCGCGTGAGGTTCGCTGCAGCGTGGTGAAGCCAGCCTCGCTCTGCGCTCCTTCATGCGGTTGCAGGAGCCAGAGACCGACCGGGTCTGTCAGGGTCTTCTCGAGCGCGCGCGCGACACGGTGCGCTTCATGCGCGGCGAGTCGCATGGCCAGGCCCTCGCCACGCAGGCTCGCGACGAAGCGGGGCTCCCAGTTGGAGATGTCGCGCTGTAATGTCTCGGCGGAGAAGCCGCTGGCGAGGCGCTCGGCAAGATGCTCGAGAAAGCGATGCACCACATTGCCGAAGGCACGCGCGGCGAAGGACCCTTCGGGGCGATCAAAGGCTGGCCGCACTTCAAGCTTCATCTCGGCGTCTTCTGGCATTGTGAACCGGGCGCGGGGATTGAAGCTGAGCGGCAGCCGTTCGATGACAGCGGGCTGACGCTGTTCTGGCAGCGGCTCAGGCGTTGCTGTCGCGGCAATCTCTATCGTTTCAGTGGCCGGCTCGGACTCGGACTGCGTCGTCGCCTCGCGTGCTCTTGCGTCCACGGCGTTGGCAAACTGCGGAGCCACCGCCTCGAGTGCGGCTTCGAGTAATGATCCTGCGGCCGGCTGATTGAGTTCGCCGCTTTTCAGTTGCTTCCGCATCGCGAAGAGGTGAAGCTCGTGGCGCGCCCGGGTGCAGGCCACATAGAAGACGCGGCGGTTTTCGGCGCGCTGGCGCTGTTGGCGTACACGCCTCAGCCATTGGTTCAGCGTTCGTGTCGACTCGCCCGCACGTTCGACGGGGGAGAGGATGAAGGTTCCGGCTCCGTCAGGGTTGTCGTCCAACTGCAGCCAGTCGAGCAACTCGGCCTTCTCGCGCGGTGGCTGACGCTCGAGGCCCGGCACGATCACGACGTCCCACTCCAGTCCCTTGGCCTTGTGGATCGTCATGAGCTCAACCTTTGTCGGTGTCGAGTCTGGCTCGGCATAGAGACGGTCGAGTGCGTTCGTGATCGCTTGGAGATCGAGCGCGCCTTGCGCTGCTGCTTCCAGTTGTCGCAGCAGCAGGAAGAAGCGATCCACGTTGCGGCGTGGTTCCACGGCAAGCGCCACATCACCGCCGAGCGTAAGCCAGGTGCGCTCTACGAGCGTGGCGAGTGGAAGCTTCCCGCGTTGCACTAATGCTCCCGCGAGTGCGGTCCATGCGCGCTCGAGCAGGCGTTGTCCTTCGTCGCTTAGCAGGTGGCTGCGGGATTCGACGAGCGCAGCGATGGAGATTTCGCGGTCTTCGCGCGCCTCGCCGGTGAGGGCGAGCAGATCTGCGAGCGAGAGCCCGCACCATGGCGCACGCAGCACCGCCAGCCATGCAATGCGGTCCGCCGGATGCAGCAATGCACGTGTCAACGCCAGCGCATCGAGCACCTCCTGCCGCTCGTTCAGCAGGTCGATCTCGACCGCCCTGCTTGCGATGCCGTGCGTTGTAAGCTCGGCTGAAACTTTGCGCAGAATGCTGCGCGAGCGTGCGAGAATAGCGATCTTTTTGACGTCCTCGCGCTCAAGACTCTGCTCCACGATGGCGCGCACCTCTGCGGCTTCGTTGCGCTGATACTCGGCTGCGCGGATGCTGTCCGGCCCCTTGCTGTTGCTGAGGATCGTGGTGTGCCATACGATAGCTTCGGGCACGCTGGCGGGCAGCACCGCATCCGCGGCGACGAACGGCACCTCCGTTGAGTCTTGACGCAGCAGAGGATCGTTCGGATCGAGGAATACGTGGCGGAAGATCTCGTTGAAGCCTTCGACCATATGGCTCTGCGAACGGAAGTTCGCGGTGAGTTGAAGCGCGTCCATCGTGATGTTGCCGAGTTGGCGTTCGCGCGTGGTCTGCAGGAAGCGCGCCACGTCCGCCTGGCGGAAGGCGTAGATTGACTGCTTCGGATCGCCGACGACGAAGAGCGTGCGTTGCGTGTCCCAGGAGCGGGTGAGGAGCTCGAGCAGATCGTACTGCGCGGCCGAGGTGTCCTGCATTTCATCCACGAGAATATGGCGCAGCTCGCCGCCGCCTGCGAGAGCGATGTCGGCGATCATGGGCTCGGCCCGCAGGGCCTGTCGCGCGTCCAGTGAAAGCTCGGCGAAGTCCGACTCGCCACGCTCGGCGAAGAGTACTTTCAGCTCGGCGAGCGCGTGACGCAGTACGCGGAAGAGCGCTTTAACGATCTTCCATTCGTCGTCGCTGTACCGAGGCGAGGGAAGCGTCTGCACGCCGCGCAGCGCAGCCGCCAACGCATCGTTCTGCATCTCGTCGATCAGCAGCTTGAGTTGCTTGCACGAACTTGTGGGGAGCTCGATCTTGAGGTCTTTTGCGGTGATGCGTTTGCGCCAGTCGCCGCTCTTGGAGGCGGTGAGCAGAAGGTGTGTCAGCGAACTCCACAGCGGCAGATCGTCCGCTGCAAAGGTGGGTGCGTTCGCGCGTTCTCGCCAGCCGGCGAAGCGATTGGCGGGCGGTGCCTCCAGCTCACTGCAGTGTCTGGCGAGGATCGTCAGCTCCTCGAGCACACTCGCGGGGGTGAGCGCATGGACGCGGCGCAGTCCATCCACCACGATCGCCGAGAGCGCAGCTTCCAGCCTCGGACGAAGCTCGTTGTCCAGGTGCTCATCGGTGAGGTGCTCGGCATCGAGCGGCACCAGCGTGATCCATTGCTCGCGCCGTGCGAGCATCTGCGCGATGAGTTTCTCCACCTGGTCGAGCCGAGCATCGCGATGCAGGAAGATGGTGTGCAGCGCGTCGTGCAGGGTCGCGTCCGGTCCTCCGAGTTGGAAGGAGACGCGCCGTGCAGCCTGCAGGAAGAGGCTCTCCGCGTCTTCAACCGGTGTGCGCTTGCCGCCAGAGAGCACCGGCACTGCGCTTGCGATGGCCGCGGAGACCGAGTCGATGGAGCGGATATTCAGCGAGCGACCACCCTCGAGCAGGCGCCACTGCAGCTGCGCATCACGCGCGAGAGCCGCTTCGGCGAGCCTGCGGGTTTCGCGTTCGAAGTACGGGGCCGTCTCGGCAAGCGGTTGCCCGGAGCGGGCGTCGCGTAGCTGGTGAAGAACGCGCTCGCCGAACTCCGCCGTCGCCTTGCGGGTGAACGTGATGGCGAGCACTTCTTCGGGGAGTTGCACAAGCGGGTCGAGCAGGAGGCCGAGGAAGCGCTGGACCATCAGGCCCGTTTTGCCGGAGCCTGCGGGCGCTTCGACGATGAAGCTGCGCGTCGTGTCCAGCGCCTCGAGGCGCGCCGGAGCGTCCAACGTCATCGCTGAAGGGGGAGGTGGATCGCTGGCGAAGCTGAGGAGCTTACCCATGCGATGCCTCCTCCGACTCTTCAACATGCTGAAGCAGTGCGTCGATGTTCACGCGGCAGAGCAGACGCTGTGCACAGTGCTTGCAGTTTACCGTGGGATCCTTCGGCGCGACCTCGGCCCGGCCGTCGGCGAATTGATGCGCGAGGTTCGTCAACGCATCCTTCCAGGCCGCAACGTGGTCTTCGAAATCCACGGTCGTAGAGCCTTTTTCAGGCAGAATTCCGTCTTCGATCGCCCAACCCTGATACTGCATCTGCTCCCCGGCGCGGAGGCGTGCAAAGGCAAGGCCGCTGAGCTGCGCCACTTCACCCTGCAACGCATAAAGCGGAAGCTGTGGTTCTTCGGGGCGGTCTCCTGCCCACGACGAAGGTGTTGCCGACGCGCCGGTTTTGTAGTCGATGTAGACCATGCCGTTGTCGCGCACACGGTCGATGCGATCCATGCGGAGCGTCAACTCCAACGGTCCGATAGAGGCGGTGGTCTTCTCCTCGAAGGCGATAACGGTGAACGGGCCTCGCTCGAGTTCGAAGGGCATCCACGCGTGAAGCAGCGAGATCATGCGCTCACGATAGAGCGCGAGGTAGGCCACGTCCCAGCGGTCCTGCGTGCGGTAGCGTTGCAACGCTTTGTCGACGGCGTCGACGATGGCCTGGTGGCGCTGCTGCTGATCCATCGCCAGTAGCTCGGCCTGCGATTTCGTCTCGCGCCAGAACTCTTCCAGCGCTTCATGCAGCACATTGCCGCTGTCGATGGCATTGAAACCAGCATCGCCGGACTCGATGTCATGACCGCCCAGACGCAGTTCAGCAAAGGCGAGGAAGCCACATGCTGCCTGTTGCTTCAATACGCGAGCGCCGCCGCGCACTTGCGGAGACGGCAGCAGGGGTAGTGGCTCGATGTCTGCGAAACTCTCCAGCTGCACGGTTTCGTCACGCTGTTCCGGAGGCAACAACGTGCAGGCAGCCACCTCAGGAATCGTGCTGAGAAACGGCGAGGGGCGCAGCTTCGCTTGCGGCGACTCAGCCGCCGTGGTGAACAGCGCCGTGGGGGCGGCCTGAAGGAGCTTCGCAAAGAGTCTCTGGGCGCGCTGAAGATCGAGCGACCCGTCTGTGCCGGGCATGCCGTGTGCGCGCTGCAGGTTGCGATCGATCAGCGGGTGCGCGCGCAGCGGGGATGGCAGCTTATCGTCCGTGGCACGCAGAAAGAGCAGCGCGTCGAAGACCTGCGAAGCGGCGGCCTCGGGCGTCATGATGTGGATGTTTGCGGCAGTGTGCGTCGGCGTGGCGGTCGCACCGAGTTGGCGCTCGAACTCTCTGGCGAACTCGGTCAACGTAACGCGCTGCGGCTGAAAGTCCAGCGTGGCCATCTGATCGACGACGGAGGCGAATGCTTCGCGGACCTCGGTCTCCTGCGCGTCAAGCGGGCGCGCGTCGGCCCACGAAGCGGTCTTCAGCAGCAGCCAGAGCGTGTCGGTCCACTGCGCGAAGCTGCGCCGTGGCGGAAGCGCCGCAGTCTCCATCGCAAACTGATGCAGCTTGTACAGCCACTCTGCGATGGCCGCATGTTGTGGCTTCTCTCGCGCAAGCTGCTGCGCGAAGAAGAGCGTCATCTCCGGACGCAGCAGCATGCACGGCTGAATGACAAAGGCATCGAAGCGCGCGGCGGCATCCGGATCGGGAGCCAGACCTGTGTACGGCGAGGTGAGCAAAGCGCTCAGACGCTGCAGGCTCAGAGGCCCAAGCACCCAGGCCAGCAGGTCGATCGCGGAACGCACCATCAGGTTGTTTCGCAAGGGGCTGGCAATGTCGTTTTGCCACGGCACGATGGTGTTTTCTGCGGCCACGTCCTGTATCCAGGGCGCGAAGATTTCGCCGAGAAGCGGCTCAAGCGTGGGCGCGATCTCCTGAAGGTCCGGCACCACGATCGCCGCGTGATGGCCGGGGTGCGCGTCAAGATAATGACGCAGCCACCGAAGTCCGAAGCGCAACTCCTTCGTTTCGTCCGGCAGAACGGTAGCGGAATGAGCGACAGGCCGGGCGTGGTCATACGCCAGTTCGACGACACGTGTGCCTGCGCTCGCGAAGGCGTCGAGCAGATGCACTTGTGCAGGCAGCACTTCGTCAAAGCCGAGAAGAAGGA
The DNA here is from genome assembly GCF_025685575.1 of Granulicella cerasi. Classification (NCBI taxonomy): domain Bacteria; kingdom Pseudomonadati; phylum Acidobacteriota; class Terriglobia; order Terriglobales; family Acidobacteriaceae; genus Granulicella; species Granulicella cerasi. Next base: position 81,516 of record NZ_JAGSYD010000002.1, on the reverse strand, counting down.
TGCGCTTGAGTAGCGGGACGTGATGCTGTCTCAACCGCTCGACGAGCGCACGCTCGAGCTGCGCACCGGGCAGCAGATGATCGCGCGACGTCATGCGCTGGAAGTGTTCCACCCAGGCGGCGAAGCGTCGGGCATCGTGCGTCACTGCGGTGTGGCGCAGGTTCGTCTCTACCTGCCAGGCCGAAGCTGTGCGGAAGCCATCAAACGCGAGTTCGGCGAGCGAGTCCGCTGGGGCGAGCAGTGAATGCTCGGGGTCCGCGAGGACGACCTCGCGCCACAGGCTATGCTCCTGCGCGGCGTTCAGCAGAATGCGCTCTTCATGCCCGGCAACGACGAGTTCTGTGTGCAGTCGGCGAAGCCACTCGTTCCAGCAGAGAATGTTTGCGGGCTGCCAGAGTTGTTTGCCGGCCTGTCGCTGCGCGTCGTCGTGCAGACGTCTCCAGCTCGCCGCCGCCGCTGCATCGGGTGTCAGCAGCAACGTGCCTTCTTCAAGAGATCGAAGCAGCTCGGGAAGCTTGGTGGAACGCGCGGGCATCGTGCTTATGAGGATACGACGTTCGCCTCAGCTTCGCCTGTGGGTTTCTGTGTCGGCAGCCAGAGTGCGCCGATCACGAGCATGACCAGTGCAACCCCGGCGGGCACGAGCATCCCCTTGCGTAGCGAGTGCGTCGCGGTCGAAACGACGCCCATCAGCCAGGGAAATCCTGCGGCTCCCAGCCCCGAAGACGCGAGAACGATACCGGCGACGCGCGGTGGCGGACTCTTTTGTAGCAGCATTCCGAAGATCGCCGGAAAGTATGCCGCGAGCGTGAGACCAAGGGCGATGCAGAGCGCGGAGAGCATCCATGCGTGCTGCGTAAGGCTGAGGGTGACGATCATGAAGAACGCGAGGAAAACGCTCGCCAGCTGCATGAAGCGCTCCGATACGAAGCGTAACAGCGCACCTGCGCAGAGGCGACCGACCGTCAGCGAAGCCCAGAAGAGCACGACAGCGGATTGCCCGCCGAGTACATGCGCGTCTGAGAAACGCAGTGCGAACGTGGTCAACCAGCTTGTGAGGCAGGTTTCGAGGCCGCCGTACAGCAGCAGCAGCGAAGCGAAGACGATGAACTCTCGCGTCGGGAGAGCGATGCTTGCAGCCGGTGCTTCTTCGCTCGTGGTGCCGGAGGTGGTGCTGCTGATCCAGCCGCCGACGGCGTTGACGGCGAAGAGCGCAGCAAAGAGCAGCACTGGAGCGCGCAAGCCGTAACGCGGAAGCAGTGCTGCTGCGAGCAGACCGGTGGCCACTGCGCCGAGCGCCCAGAAGAAGTTCAGTGTGGCGAGAGCCGATCCGGTGTGGCGCGTATATCGCTGGCCTGCGACGATATTCGTGGCCGCGATGATCTGACCGAGGCCGAAGCCGCCGACGAGCAGAGCGATGGCTCCGAGCCAGGCGTGCGGCGCGACCGCAAAGCCGCCAAAACCTACGCAGCAGAGCAGTGAGCCGAGCGTGATGCTACGGCGAAGATGACTCGCAACGGCGACTCCGCCGAGGAAAGCGCCGACAAACTTGAAGAAGAAGAGCGATCCGCTGTTGGCGTCGGAGAGGTGCCACATCTTCGCGACATACGGCAGCACCGGGCCGAGGATTGCGGTGCCGAGACCGGCGAGCAGAAACCCGGCTGCAAGCCAGGGTGTTGATGGAGCAGAAGATCGCGAAGAAGGCACGCGGCGCGTTCCTTTGATGGAGAGGCGCGTCCATGCGGGGCTGCGTAGCGCAGCGGGGAAGACAGCGGAGCGCTCACCCGCAGTGGCCGCCGCACCGGGTCGGCCCTGTCTGAGTCGCTTCGCCTGTAGCCTAGCACGCGGCCATGCGCCGATGGTGCGAAACTATAGTCTGGACACGAGGTGCAAGATGTTGTGGAGTAAGCGTTCAGCCGCAGTGCTGCTGTTGTCGTTGGGGATGCTGGGTGGTTGCCGCAAGCCGACCGCCCCGATGAAGACAGAGTCGCATGCGGTGCATGGCAAAGTGGTGAGCCTGGACAAGAGCTCGAGCGAAATCATGCTCGATCATGAGACGATTCCCGGCTTCATGGAAGCCATGACGATGCCGTATCGCGTGGACGACCCCGCGGTGCTGGGGGAAGTGCATCCCGGCGACCGCATCAGCGCGACGATCCTGAGCGAGCGCGACGACGCGGGGCCGAAGAATCTGCGACTGCATGATGTCGTGATCGTGGGCCAGGCAAAGCCCGACTACCTGCCGCCCGTGGTGTATCACACGCCAAAGGTCGGCGACACGGTGCCTGATTTCAAGCTGTTGAACCAGTCGGGGAAGACGATTTCGCTCGCGCAGTTCAGAGGCAAGGTGGTGGCGTTGACGTTCATCTACACGCGCTGCCAGCTTGCGGATTATTGCCCGCGCATGAGCCGCAATTTTGCCGAGATCGACGCTGCGCTGGCAAAGAACCCGTCGGTGTATGCGAAGACGCATCTGCTGAGTGTGAGCTTTGATCCGAAGTACGACACGCCCGCGGTGCTGCGGAGCTACGGCGGCGGCGTCACGGGCAAATACACGAAAGAAGACTTTGCTCACTGGGATTTCGCGGCTCCTCCACAGAGTGAATTGCTCGATGTAGAGAAGTGGTTCGGCGTCGGCGTGACCCCCGGAAACAATAATTCGCTCGCTCATTCGTTATCAACGGTGATCGTTGGTGCAGACGGCAAGGTGCTGGCTTTTTACCCGAGTAATGACTGGCAAGTGAAAGATGCGCTCGCCGTCATCGAGTCGGCTGCAAAGTAAGAAAGGGAAGAGATTCGCATGGCGAAGATAACGATCGTATTTGGGGTTTTGTTGGCAGCGCTTGGCGTTGTGTTTTTTGTGATGACGGGCAGCGCGCATAAGACTGCGCTGATTCCGACATGGTTCGGTCTGGTGCTGATTCTCAGCGGTGTGCTCGCGAACACGGAAAACGCCAAGCAGCGCATGTTGTGGATGCACATTGCGGTCACGGCAGGCTTGTTGGGTTTCCTTTTCCCGGGTATCCGCGCGCTGATCATGATCGCGAAGGTGAACAAGGCCGGCCTTGTGCTCGGTTCTGGTGCCGCGACGGCAGTGCAGGAAGAGATTTTCATGTCCGTGATCTGTCTGGTTTTCACGGCGATGTGCGTGCGCAGCTTCATTCAGGCGCGCGTTTTGAGAAAGGCTTAACGTGGGTGGTTTTTCGCACGGTGGTGGTATGAGCGGCGGCGGCGGTCGCGGTATGGGCGCAGAGAAGCCCGCACGCGGTGGCAACATTCAGCGCGCAGCAGCGGCGGAGTTGTCGTTGAAGAGGCCGAAGCCGAAGTTCCGGGATGTGTGGCCGGAGATCAAAGAACTGGTGAAGCCACGCAAGTGGCTGCTGGTCGGCTCTTTCTGCCTGATGCTTGTCAACCGCGCCTGCTCGCTGGTTCTGCCGGCGAGCTTCAAGCCGTTGACGGATGAGGTCTTCATCAAGCACCACATGGCGATTCTGCCGGAGGTCGTCGGCGCGGTGCTGCTCGCGACGATCCTGCAGGGCATCACCTCGTACTCACTGACGCAACTGCTTTCGACGGCAGGTCAGCGCCTGATCGCCGAGCTGCGCACAAAGGTACAGGCCCATGTGGGCCGTTTGCCCGTCAGCTACTACGACGAGAACCGAACCGGCGCGCTGGTGGCTCGCATCATGAGCGATGTCGAAGGCGTGCGCAACATCATCGGCACGGGCATCGTGGACTTCGTCGGTGGTGTGCTGACGGCGATTCTTGCTTTTGCGTATCTGCTCATGCAGAGCGTGCCGATGACGATCGTCACCGGCGTGATCATGACGATTTTTGCGTTGCTCGTGCAGCGTGCGTTCAAGACCATCCGACCGATCTTCCGCGAGCGCGCGAAGTTGAACGCCGAAGTCACCGGAAGACTCACGGAGTCACTCGGTGGTGTTCGCGTGGTGAAGGGCTATCACGCTGAAGAGAGCGAGTCGCGGGTCTTCGCGGGAGGCGTCGAGAAGCTGCTGAATAACGTGATCAGCTCGTTGACGGCACAGAGCCTGATGACGCTGTCCTCGACCGTGATCATGGGCGTCGTCGGCGCGGTGGTCATGTGGATGGGCGCACATGCGAACGCGGCGGGCAAGCTCACGCCCGGCGGCTATTTCTCGTATGTCATGTTCCTCGCGTTCATGACCGCACCGCTGATCCAGTTGGTGAATATCGGTACGCAGTTGACTGAAGCGATGGCGGGCCTGGACCGCACGCGCGAGGTACTGAGCGAAATCGAAGAGGACGCCAACGCGGCGCAGCATCATGCGCTCGGCCCGATCGTCGGCGAAGTGAAGTTCAACCACGTGAACTTCTCGTACGTCGACGACAAGCCCGTACTGCACGACATCAACTTCGAGTCGAAGCCCGGTACGGTGACGGCGCTGGTCGGCTCGAGCGGTTCCGGCAAATCGACCATCATCAGCCTCGTTTGCGGCTTCCACTTTGCGAACGAAGGCTCGGTAACAGTCGATGGACACGACCTCGCCACGGTGAAGCTGAGCAGCTATCGCGGGCAACTCGGTGTGGTGCTGCAGGAGACCTTCCTCTTCGACGGAACGATTCGTGAGAACGTTGTGTTCTCACGCCCTGATGCGACGGAAGAGCAGTTCCTTGAAGCCTGTCGCATTGCGCGTGTCGATGAGTTTGCGGAGCGCTTTGAAGATGGCTATCAGACGATCGTAGGTGAGCGTGGCGTGAAGCTTTCGGGCGGACAGCGGCAACGTCTATCCATCGCACGCGCAATTCTCGCGGACCCGCGCATCCTGATCCTCGACGAAGCGACCAGCTCGCTCGACTCGGAATCGGAAGCGATGATTCAGCAGGGACTCAACTACCTGATGCGCGGAAGAACCACCTTCGTCATCGCGCATCGTCTCTCGACGATCCGCAAGGCTGATCAGATTCTGGTGGTCGAACAGGGACGCATCGTGGAGCGCGGAACGCATGACGAGCTGTTCGCGATGCAGGGTCGCTACTATGACCTTTACACGCGTCAACATGGGCTGGAGACGAACCTGTTCCTCGCTCCGGGCGAAGGCGACACGGTAACGGCGTAACGGCAACGCAAAGGAAAGGCCCTCATTGCGAGGGCCTTTCCTTTTGTCTACTTGTCTACTCGACGCCGAGTTCCTTCAGCAGGAACGCATCATCGAAGGCGATCTCCTTCAGGTAGTCGTAGCGGCCGGAGGCTCCGCCGTGGCCTGCGTCCATGTTGATGTGAAGCAGCAGCGGTGCCGCATCGGTCTTCAATGTGCGCAGCTTGGCGACGTACTTCGCGGGTTCCCAGTACATCACCTGTGAGTCGTTCAGTGAGGTCTTCACGAGGATGGCTGGAAGCTTCTTGCCTGAGAGCGCATCGAGGTTGTCGTAGGGCGAGTACGAGCGCATGTAGGCAAACGCCTCAGGCTCGTTGGGATTGCCCCATTCTTCGTATTCAGCCACCGTGAGCGGCAATGTCGCGTCGAGCATCGTGTTCATCACGTCCACGAACGGCACGTGGGAGAGCACGACGCGGAAGAGGTCAGGCCGCAGGTTCGTGACCGCGCCCATCAGCAATCCGCCAGCGGAGCCGCCTTCGATCGCCACTCGTGCGGGATCACCGTAGCCCTCGCGCACAAGGAACTCCGTGGCTTCGATAAAGTCCGTGAAGGTGTTCCGCTTCTGCATCATCTTGCCTGCGTCGTGCCACGGATCGCCCAACTCGCCGCCTCCGCGAATGTGTGCGTACACGACGACGACGCCACGATCGAGCAGCGCCAGACGCGATGCCGAGAAGCCCAATGGCAGCGGATAGCCATACGAGCCATAGCCGTATACATAGAGCGGCGACTTGCCGTGCGTGAATTTGTCCGTGCGGAAGACGAGCGACACGGGCACCTCGGTGCCATCTGCGGCCTTGAACCAGAGACGCCGCGACTCATACTTCGACGCGTCGAATCCGCCTGGAACCTCATTCTGCTTGAGCAGCGTCGATTCCTTCGTGGTGATGTCGTAGCTGTATACCGAGGCTGGACGCACGAGCGACTGATAGCTGTAGCGATAGGTCGTCGCATTGAAGTCGCGGTTGACTTCGCCATAGGCCGTGTATGCAGGGTCAGGGAAGCGAATGTCGTCCGTCTCCGGCTTCAGCGCGTTGCTCGCGTCGAAGTGGTGGATGCGCAGCACCGGCAGACCGCGTTCGCTGTACTGCGTGACGAGGAAGCGCGCGTAGAGATCGACGTCTTCAAGCGGTGCGTCGGACTTTTCGGCGATCACCTCCTGCCAATGCTCTCGATCGGTATGCTCAACCGGAGTCCGCACAAGCTTGAATCGCTCCGCGTTGAGGTTCGTGCGGATGTAGAAGAATCCGTCGCGGTGGTCTACGTCGTACTCTTCGTCATCGACACGCGGAGCGATAAGGTTGAAGTCGCCATCTGGCGTATCGGTCTTGAGGAACCACGTCTCGCTGGTGGTGTGCGACCCAGCACCGAGCATGATGTATTTACGATCGCGCGTGCGTCCAAGGCCCACGTTGAAGCGCTCATCCGGCTCGTGGAAGACTTCGACATCCTGGCTCTGCGGCTGCTCGAGCACGTGGCGGAAGACTCGGTCCTGGCGCTTGGTCTGCTCATCTTCGGTCGAGTAAAAGATCGTGCGGGAATCGGCTGCCCACACGATTGAGCCGACGCGTTCTGCGCGATCCGCGAGCACCTTGTTGGTGCGGAGGTCTTTGACCGCGAGCGTGTACTGGCGGAAGCCGGTGTTGTCGGTCGAGTACGCCAGCAGATTGCCGTCCGGCGAAAGCGCCAGCCCACCAATCGACATGAACGGTTGGCCCTCCGCGAGTTCGTTCACATCGAGGATCGTGACTTCGTCGGCTTCGCTGGTCTCGCCGCCGATGCCTACAGGGCGGCGGCAAAAGCGCGGGTACTGCTTGCCCTTCTCGGTGCGCGAGATGTATTCCCACGCTCCATCACGATAGGGCACAGAGACGTCGTCCTCCTTGATGTGGGAGAGGATCTCGTCGTAGAGCTTCTTCTGCAGCGCTTCGGTGTCGGCCATCATCGCGGCCGTGTATGCGTTCTCGGCTTCGAGATACTCAGTGACGCGGGGTGCGCCCTTCTCGCGCAGCCAACCGTAGTCGTCCACGAGATCGGCGTTGTGGATCGGCGTGCGCTGCGGGTCCTTGAAGGCGACAGGAGGGAGGGGTGTTATTGGTGTCATCAAAAGCTCCGTGACTAGCTTACCGTTTCGATGCACACCCAGAGCAACGCGTGCGGGAGGAACCCGCTCTTATGACGTGGAGTAGTTCGAGAGGAGTTTCACATGCACAAACGAATTTCTATGGCTTGTACGCTTGCATTGGGTGTCGTATCCGTCTGTGGTGTCGCGAAGATGAACGCGCAGACGCCTGAGGACGATAAGAAATTTCTCGCTACCGTTCAGCAGTCGGACATCAACGAAATCAAGCTCAGCGAACTGGCTGAGACGAAGGCCACCAACCCCGCGGTGAAGAAGTTCGCGATGAAGATGGTGACCGAGCACAAGATGATGGAGATGAAGATGAAGCCCTTCGCCGACGAATGGGGCTTGCAGGCACCTCCTGATCTGGACCAGGACCACAAGGATGAGTACGCCAAGCTCAGCGGTCTCTCCGGCGCTGACTTCGACAAGGAATATGTAGACGCGATGAAGAAGGACCACACCAAGGCGCTGGATCTCTTCACCGATGAGGCGAAGGAAACGAAGAACATGAAGTTCCAGGCCGCCGTGATCCAGGGCAAGACGCACGTCGCAGCCCACAAGAACATGGCCTATGACCTTGGCAAGAAGCTCTAAGTTGGTATCGACCATCAAGCGCCCTGCGCCCTGTGGCTTCGGCTGCGGGGCGTTTTGTTTTAAGGGAACCATTTGGCGCGCGTCAGCGTATGCTCTCTCTGTGAAGCAAAAGCTTAAGCTTCGTTCTGTCTGCTGGTTGTTGCTGGTCGTGGCGTTCGTGTTTACGGGCGTGTTGCGCGCCGAGCAGATCGACAAGCTCCCCGCTCCCTCAGGCTACGTCAACGATTTTGCGAGTGTGCTGGACGCGAGTACGCGCGAGCGCATGGAGGAGCTCTGCACGGAAGTGGACCAGAAGGCCCACGCGCAGATTGCGGTTGTGACAATCCATACCCTCGACGGCGAACCGATTGAAGACTACGCGGTGAAGCTCGAGGAGAAGTGGAAGGTCGGCAACAAGCAGGACCGTGGCGTGCTGATGCTCTTCGTCATGGACGACCACAAACAGCGCATGGAGGTCGGCTACGGTCTTGAGGGCATCCTCAACGATGCGAAGTCGGGCGATATCCTGCGCTCGCTGCGTCCGCAGTTGCGGAGTGGTGATTACAGCGCGGCGCTTGATAACGGCGTGCAGCAGGTGGCGGGCATCATCGCGCAGGACGCACATGTGACGCTTGCCGAGCCGGTCGTTGCGCCGGAGACTCAGCCGCATCGATCCTCGTCACATTCGGGCGGCAACACCATCGGCCATCTCATCTTTTTCGTCGTTTTGTTGATCTTCATCTTCGGCTTCGGAAGCGGCGGCCGCGGCGGTAGAGGAGGCGGTGGCGGCGGACTGGGCTGGTTCCTGCTCGGCAACGTTCTCGGCTCGATGGGATCGCGCGACCGCGGGGGCTGGGGCGGTGGCGGCGGAAGCTGGGGCGGCGGTGGCGGCTCATCCGGCGGCGGCTTCGGTGGTTTTGGCGGTGGAAGCTCCGGCGGTGGTGGAGCGAGCAGTGATTGGTAGAGGTTGAGATGAATACGATAGAGGCATCGAAAGGAAACGGTATGAAGGGTTGGTTGGTAGGAGTCGTTGTACTGGTGTTGGTCGTGTTGCTGGTGGGCGGCAGTGCCGTTTCGTCGCGCAACCACATGGTGCAGTTGAACGAGCAGGTCAACCAGTCGTACTCGGAAGTCGACGTGCAACAGCAGCGTCGCCTGGATCTGATTCCGAACCTCGTAGCCAGCGTGAAGGGCTACGTGAAGGAAGAAGAGACCGTGCTGACGAACATCGCGAACGCTCGCGCAGCGGTGATCGCGGCTTCGAGCGATCGCGCTTCGAGCATCGGCGCAAACCAGCGTCTCGACGTCGCTTTGAGTCCGCTGATGCGTTTGCAGGAGACGTACCCGAACCTGAAGGGAAACGACCAGTTCGTGCGCCTGGAAGACGAGTTGGCGGGCACGGAGAACCGCATCGCCGTAGCGCGTCGCCGTTACAACATGGACCTGCAGACGTACAACACCTACGTGCAGCAGTTCCCGAACAACCTGTGGGCGGGCAGCAAGTTCCCGGTGAAGGACCAGTACTTCAAGGGCAATCCGCAGAACAACGTGGCGCCGTCGGTGGACTTCAGCAAGTAAGTCGCGATGATTCGGACAAGGCCGCCGCTCTTATAGAGCGGCGGTTTCTTTTGCAGCTGACGATGGGGTAGGGTAGAGGAGGCCATGAGCGATCTGCACACCATCCCGACCAGCGTCTCCACTCTCGTGGGCATGCGCGTTCTCGACGCCGATGGGAAGAACTGCGGTCGCGTGCATGAGTTTGCTGTGAGCATCGACCATGATGGTGCGCATGTCGCCGGGTTGATCCTCGACCAACACCGCAGCGGCACGAAGCATCGCGTGATGCTGCCGATCGGCGAGGTGATCATCCCACGGCTCTCGGATCGCACTCTGCGCACGGATGTCTGCCCGACCGACCACGCGAACATGAACGACTATCTGCTGCTCGAGCGCGACCTGCTCGACCAGCAGATCATCGACGTCGATGGCCGCAAGGTTGTGCGTGTGAACGATGTGAACCTCGCGTGGGAGAAGCGCGGTCGCGGTAAGGGCAAAGCTGTTGGACTGCGTATCGAAGAAGTAGAGGTCGGCCTGCGTGGAGCACTGCGTCGTCTGTTGAAGGGCCTGCCGCCGGAGAGCGTCGAAAAGCTGGCAGAGAAGCTGCCGGCTCGTGTGATCCCCTGGACCTGCGTGGACCTGATCGAGCGCGATCCCGCGCGCCGCGTGCGTTTGAAGATTGGGCAGGAGCGCCTGTCGGCGCTGCATCCGTCGGACATCGCAGCGATCCTTGAGGAGCTTGCGCCCGCTGAGCGTGAGGCTGTCTTTACGGCGCTTCCAGAAGAGACCGCTGCAGAGGCGCTTGAAGAGATCGATCCGAAGCTGCAGAAGGAGCTGCTCTCGGGCATGGACTCCGAACACGCGGCGGAGATCATCGAAGAGATGGATCCCGGCGCTGCGGCCGACGTGCTCAGCGAGCTGAGCGACGAAGAGACGGAAGCGATCCTCGAAGAGCTGGAGCCGGAAGAGCGCCAGGACATCGAAGAGCTGTTGGAGTACGAGCCGGATTCCGCTGCAGGTCAGATGACGACCGATTTTGTGAGCGCGGCGAAGCACGCAACCGTTGCCGATGCGGTGCAGGCTTTGCGTGAATTCGAGGGCGACCCCGACACCATCACCGAGATTTACCTTACGGGTGAGGATGACAAGTTCGATGGCGTCGTGACCTTGCCGCGCCTGCTCCTGGCGAAGCCCGAGACCTCGCTGCATCTGCTGACGGAGATCCATCGCGTGAGCTGCGACCAGAAGACGAACCACTGGGAAGTGGCTGCGCTCTTCGACAAATACAACCTCCGCTCCTTGCCTGTGCTGGACCACCGCGGCCGCGTCGCCGGTGCGATCCACGCCGAGCAGGTGATCGCGCAGTTGCGCGAAGACTAGGGCGGTTCATGCGTCCCCTTCGGATCCTCTACATCGCCAGCATCTCCCCGAACGACTCATCGCTGTATCGCGCATGGGCGCTGGAGCGACTGGGGCATCACGTCACGCAGATCAACACCTATGAGTACGAGCCGAAGTCTTCGCTGCTGCGTAAGGTCCTGTTTCGTCTGCAGGCAGGGCCGTGGGTGGCGAAGCTGAATCGCGACATCCTCGCGGCGGCCGAGCGCGAGCGTCCGGATGTGGTGTGGGCGGATAAGGTGTTGTCGATGCAGCCTCGCACGCTGAAGAAGCTGCGCGCGATGGGCATCCCCACTGTTTCGTACATGATCGACAACGCGTTCGGTCCGCGTCAGGACCCGGGCTGGCGGCTCTACATGAAGTCGATCCCGCTCTACGATCTGCACGCGACGCAACGCGACAAGAACGTGCTGGACTATAAGGCGCGCGGCGCGCGTGATGTCCTCAAGATTCAGACGGCGTTCGAGCCGTCCATCCACTTCGCTTCGCCGGAACCGATCGAGGACGCGCAACGCACGCGCGGCGTTTCGTTCGTCGGTACGCCGTACGATCAACGCGCTGAGTTTCTGACGCGGCTATGGCGTGAGCGCGGTTTCCCGATAACGGTCTCCGGCGATAGCACCTGGAAGCAGAAACTCGATGCCGATGCGTTGGCTGCGATCTATACCGGTGGCGAGCTCTATCAGCAGGGTTACCGCGAGGCCATGTGGCACTCGAAAATCAACCTCAGCTTCCTCACGCATTCCAACCAGGACGAGTTCGTGCACAAGAGCTTCGAGATCGCCGGCTGCGGCGGCTTCCTGCTTGCGGAGCGTTCGCCAGGCCACCTGGCTCGCTTTATCGAAGACGAGGAGGCTGTGTTCTTCTCGGACTTCGAAGAGTGCGCAGAGAAGATTGCACGGTATCTGCCGGATGAGGCGGCTCGCAACCGCATCGCTGCTGCAGGGCATGCGCGCGCGTTACGAGACGGTTACAGCAATGACGCGCAGGTAGCAAAGATTCTAGCGAGAATCGAGCCGCTGTTACCGCATCCGACGCATTAGCGTTTACTCTAGGGACAGCCTCGTAAAGGCCACCCACACAAGACCATAGAAGGAGCGAGCAATGAACATCAGAATCTGGATGGATGCCCTCCCGTGGTCATTCGCAGTCGTGGCGGTGCGCGGATGATGGACCGTCTGCGTCGCTGGCGCATGTCCATTCTTCTTGTGCTGGCGGTGCTTGGACCCGGCTTCATCACGGCCAACGTAGATAACGACGCGGGTGGCATCTACACCTACGCGCAGGCGGGTGCGAAGTTCGGCTACGGCCTGCTGTGGACGATGATCCCGATGGCGATTCTGTTGACCTTTGCGCAGGAAATCGCCGCGCGCATGGGCGTCACCACAGGTAAGGGCCTCAGCGAGTTGATCCGCGAGCAGTTCGGTCTGCGCATGACGGCCACGCTGATGTGCGGCCTCGTGATCTGCAACCTCGGCGATGTCATGAGCGAGTTCGCGGGCGTGGCTTCGAGCGGCGAGCTCTTCCATGTCAGCAAGTACATCTCTGTACCGGCGGTCGGTCTGTTGGTGTGGGCGCTGGTGGTCTTCTGGGATTACAAGACGCTCGAGAAGATCTTCGTCGGCCTGTCGTTCCTTTACATCGCGTACATCATCACGGCGGCTCTGGCGCACCCGAACTGGAGCTTCGCGATGAAGGAGACGTTGCGCCTGCCGCGTCTGCACGACCTCAAGGGCAGCTCGTACATGTACCTCTCCGTCGGCATGATCGGCGCGACAATCGCACCGTGGCAGCAGTTTTACCTGCAGGCGTCGGTGGTGGACAAGGGAACCGGCAAGTCGAAGCTGCGTTTTGCGCAGATCGATGCGGTCGTTGGCTCCATCTTCTCCGTGGTCGTCGCGGCGTTCATCGTCATCGCGTGCGCGGCAACGCTCTTTGCAGCAGGGCACCATGACATCGCTGACGCAGCGGATGCGGCGCAGGCACTGCGTCCGCTGGGTGGGCAGTATGCGTTCGCGCTCTTCGCGTTCGGCCTGTTGAATGCGTCGATCTTCGCGGCGTCGATCCTGCCGCTCTCCACCGCGTACACGGTGTGTGAGGCGATGGGTTTTGAGTCAGGCTTGAGCAAGAAGTTCCGCGAGGCTCCAGCGTTCTACTGGCTCTACACGGCTCTGCTGATCGTCGGCGGCGCGTTGATCCTCATCCCGGGCATTCCGCTGGTGAAGATCGCTGTGCTGTCGCAGGTGCTCAACGGTGTGCTGCTGCCGTTCGTGCTGGTCTTCATGCTGGTGTTGGTCAACAAGCGTTCGCTGATGGGCGAGAAGCGCAATCCACGTTGGTACAACGTGATTGCGTGGTCGCTGACCGTGTTGGTGATCAGCCTGACCGTCGCGATGCTGGGAATGCAGCTCTTCGGAACCGGCGGCTAGAGCAGCTTGCCGTCCGCCAGATCGCGAATGAGTTCGAGATCGGCGGTGAGGAAGTCGTATTCAGGCAGCTTGCTGAAGGGACTCCAGAGCATGTTCTGGAAGATGCGGTTCTCCAGCTCGCCACGGAACTCTGTAACCGTAAAGAACTGGATCTCGATCGACGCGCCATTGCGATAGTTGTGCCGCACGGTGGTGAGCTTTTCGCCGATCACGGCGTCGATGCCGAGCTCTTCGTTCAACTCGCGCGCAAGAGCGATTTCGGCGGTCTCGCCCGGCTCGATCTTTCCGCCGGGAAACTCCCACTTGTGGCCCATGGGCTGGTCGGCGCGACGCTGGCAGATGAATACCTCGCGCGCGCTGCCTTCACCGCGCAAAATCAGCGCTGCTACGACGTGGCGAACGGGCTTTGCCTGGAGCGCAGAAGGCCGTCGGCCGTTCAATTTGCGAATCGGTCGTTTCACCTGAGCCTTAGTGTAACGTTTGCAGCGGTTATTGTGCGGGCGCGACGGTAGCTGGGTAGTAAATCCGCCACGCTTCTTTGGCGCTACGCTCGATCAAGGCAGGCGAAGGGTTCACGGGGAACGCCTCGCGCGAGATCGCGAGCATCGCTGCATCATGCACTGAGTTGCCAAAGACCGCGTCCGGCGAAACGATGCCGACCCGCTTCAGGGACGCGACCTTGCCTTCGTCGGTCGGCACGTCTAGCAGCTTATTCGTGGCGACTCCATCCTGCGCAGCGACGCACGCTGCGAGCACGCGGTTCGCGGGAATGTTGAAGCGCTTCACGCCTTCTTCGATGACCCAGTCATTCGTCGAGGAGACGCACCAGATATCGGTGCCACGGTCCTGAAGCTGTTCGATCAGTTCGCGCATCTCGGCAAAGATGTTGCGCTCGACGTACTCCGAGAAGAATGCCGCCGCAGCGTTGCGCAGCGTATGAACCGTGAGGCCCTCGTAGACCTGCACCATCTCGCCGCAGATCTGCAGCTCATTCACCTGGCCCTGCCGGTAGAGCTCGTACCGCTCGTTCAGCCAGTCGATGCGCTCGCGAGAGATCAGGCCGGTCTGCATGGTCCAGCGCATGAAGGTCGAGCCGGCATCGCCGGACCAGAGCGTTCCATCGCAGTCAAAGACAGCAACTTTGGGGTCGAGCGCCAGAACGCGGCGGTGGAAGTCGGCGGTAGAGAGGCGCAGCGGAAGTTCAACAGTAGACGTGCTCACAAGGATCAGTAGAACAAACTCGCGGCAGCTCTGCCAAACCGCGAATGCTGTAAGACAGGTGTGGGTGGAATCTGTTACGCTGCACGGGACGACGCCATGCGAGCCGGGCCCGCGGCGCTTCAGGAGAGATTTACGATGCTGGACAAGAACAGGCTGTTTCCCGCCGACCCTGCTACCCGCTCCATTGCTGCAAAGCTGTACGACAGCGTGCGTGACCTGCCGATTATCAGTCCGCACGGGCATACCGATCCACAGTGGTTCGCCGACAATCAGCCGTTCCCGAACCCAACGGCGCTCTTCATTCAGCCGGACCACTACATCTTCCGAATGCTGTATTCGCAGGGTGTTTCGCTGGAATCGCTCGGCATCCCGCAGACGGATGGCAAGCAGCAGGCGGATCCGCGCGAGGTCTGGCGCATCTTCGCCAAGCACTACTATCTCTTCCGCGGAACGCCGACGCGCCTGTGGCTCGACTACGCGTTTCAGGAGCTATTCGGTATCAACGAGCGTCTGAGCGAAGCCAACGCTGACGCCTGCTACGAACTGATCGACCGCGCTCTGCAGACGCCGGATTTCTTGCCGCGTGCGCTGTTTGACCGCTTCAAGCTCGAGGTGCTCGCCACCACCGACGCGGCTGTGGATACTCTCGAGCACCATCAGAAGATCAAGGCCAGCGGATGGAAAGGGCGCGTTCTGCCGACCTTCCGCCCGGATGCTGTGATCGATGTCGAGTTTGCGGGCTTCCGCGAGAACCTGCAGAAGCTCGGCGAGGTTTCCGGCGAAGATGTGTCGAGCTGGAAGGGCTATCTCGATGCGCTGCGGAAGCGCCGCGCGTTCTTCAAGCAGAACGGTGCTACGGCCACTGATCACGGTCACGCCAGCGCGCTGACGGCCGACCTTTCGCTCTCTGAGGCGACCGCGCTGTATGAGCGCATTTACACCGGCAAGCTGAAGGCAGGCGACGCCGAGCTCTTCCAGGCGCAGATGTTGACCGAACTCGCGGGCATGAGCGTGGACGACGGCCTCACGATGCAACTTCATCCGGGTTCGTTCCGCAACCACAACACCAAACTCTACGAGAAGTTCGGTCGCGATAAGGGCGCAGATATTCCGACGCCTACCGAGTATGTGCGCGCGCTGCGACCGCTGCTTTCGAAGTACGGCAACGAAGCGAACTTCACCTTCATCCTGTTCACTCTGGATGAGTCGACCTACTCGCGCGAGCTTGCGCCGTTGGCGGGGCATTATCCTTGCCTGCGCCTTGGGCCGTCATGGTGGTTCCATGATTCACCGGAGGGCATGACGCGCTTCCGCGAGCAGGCGACCGAGACAGCAGGCTTCTACAACACCGTCGGCTTCAACGATGACACGCGTGCGTTCCTGTCGATTCCGGCGCGCCATGATGTCGCCCGCCGCGTGGACTCGGCGTTCCTTGCGCGCCTCGTCGCGGAGCATCGCCTGGATGAAGACGAAGCCTTTGCGCTCGCGCAGGACCTCACCGTAAACCTCGTGCGCAAAGCGTATCGCCTCTAGGAGCTTGTCGATGATTGTGGTGCTGATGGGCGTGAGCGGCGCGGGGAAGACGACGATTGGAACGCGTCTGGCCGCGCGAGAGGGCGTCGTGTTTGCCGATGCGGATGATTATCATCCGCTGGCGAACAAGCAGAAAATGGCCGCTGGCAATCCGTTGAATGATGACGATCGCCAGCCCTGGCTGGAGGAGCTGAACCGGCTGATGCGCGGCTGGTACGACGCTGGGAAAGGCGGTGTGCTCGCGTGTTCGGCGCTGAAGGAAAAGTACCGCGTGACGCTCGCGCAAAACCTGCCTGCCGATGCTTTGAGCTTCGTCCTGCTTGACCTGCCGCGTGCCACGCTCGAAGAGCGTCTACAGCAGCGCAACCATGAGTACATGAACCCGAAACTGCTCGACAGCCAGCTCGCAACGCTGGAGAAGCCGACAGATGCGTTGCGTGTCGAGAACGACAAAGCGCCGGATGAAGTAGTGAATGAGATTCTCGCTGGGTTGCAGCGATAAGTTTTGAAAAGGGGATTGTGATGGCATTCAGTGGATTTGATTTGACCGGTAAGGTCGCGGTGGTGGTGGGCGGAACGTCGGGCATCGGGCTCGCAATCGCCAAGGGATTGGCGGAAGCCGGCGCCGATGTAGTCGCAAGCTCGCGCCGCATGGAGCAGGTGGACGAAGCCGCGAAGGAGATCGAAGCGCTCGGTCGTCGCACGCTGCGCCTGACCTCGGACGTGAGCGACCGCGCAAGCCTGCAGACGCTGGCCGATGAGACCATCAAGTTTTTTGGCAAGGTCGATATCCTGATCAACTCGGCGGGCAAGATCAAGCGTGCGCCGACGGTCGACTTCCCCGAAGATCTCTGGGACGACATCATGGACACGAACGTGACCGGCACGCTGCGCGCCTGCCAGATCTTCGGCAAGCACATGCTCGAACGCGGTTACGGCCGCATCGTGAACATCGCTTCGCTGAATACCTTCGTTTCGCTGAAGGAAGTGACCGCTTACGCTGCATCGAAGGCTGCCGTGGGCGCATTGACAAAGTCGCTGGCCGTGGAGTGGTCGTCGCAGGGCGTGACCGTGAATGCGATCGCTCCGGGCGTCTTCCGCACGGCGCTCAACGCGGAACTCCTCGACAAGAGCGAGCGCGGCAAGGAACTTCGCCTGCGCACGCCGATGAATCGCTTCGGCAAGACGGAAGAGACCGTTGGCGGTGCCGTGTATCTCGCGTCCGACGCGGCTTCGTTCGTGACTGGCGAGATCCTTGTCATCGACGGCGGCTTCCTGGCGAGCGGCGTCAACCAGTAAATTCGCTCATGGCAAAGGGAAAAGGCGCGCTCATTGAGCGCGCCTTTTCGTTTTCTGTGGGAGGCTACTTACGCAATCGACGTGAGTTGCTGCTTACGGTGGTTCTGGAAAAGCCCGAAGCCGATCATCGCTGCAAGGACAACGCAGATGCCGTAGAGGATCGACGACCAGTGGCCGTAGATCATCGAGACGACCGTGTCGTTGTGCGCCTGCGTGGCGTCGATGATGCCGTTCATCCAGAGATCGAGTTGCGGGATGTTGCCGGTCGCGTAAAGCGTGAAGACCACGAGCAGAGCGATCAGGAAGGCGAGGCGCGGCGTCATCAGCGGGCGCTTTACGCGCTTCGCTGGCACGTGCAGGCCAGCTTCGTGTGCGACAGGATCGAGCATCGCACCCATCTCGCGTGCCGGCACCGTGCGACGTATTTCGGTGCGCTGGCGGTCGCGTTCGGTGCGCTGCGAACGAAGGTTCGAGGCGACGCGGATGACGCCCGAGGGCATACCGGCAAACTCTTCGGCGCGCTTGCCGACGGAGTTGCGCTTGATGTCCGCGATGCGGTTCTTGCGGATGGGAAGGGTTGGCAGCACCTCACGTGGGGCGTCGGCTGCATCGGCAGCGAGGCCAGCGGGGAGGATGGGGCCTTGCGCGATGGCCTTCGCCACCGGGCCCGAGCCGAGAGCTTCGGCCAGCGGTTTGGCCACCGGAACGGCGCCCGAGGACTTTTCGCGCATCGCGGCGACGCGGCGGGCCGCTTCTTCCGCTTTGCTACGCGCTTCGGCAGCGCGCGCCGCAGCCAGACGCGCCTTGCGCGCGGTGGCTTCGGCCATAGCAATAGCCTGCGTTACTTCGCTCACACCTGTCGGTCGGAATGCGATTGTTTCGGCCATCTGATAAATAGTCCTCTGCTTTTCAGTTCGATGCCATCTGAACCACTGGTATGTACCTAATTTCACAACAAGAAAGTGGGATCGGAAATCACCCTTTTGGGGTGGCGCGGCGAACTTGCTGAAACGTTTTTCCTGCGGCTGTCCTGACCTGACGCAGACGATAGTTTCAGGAACTGAGAAAACCGCTGAACTGGGCGGCATTCACGCACGTATTCAGCAACAGATTTTGTTGCTCAGGATGCCTGCGCGGCTGCCGATGACGTCATAAGAGAGAAGCCCGCTTGCCGGGCTGGTCAAGCCGGATGGTTTTTCTTGCGTCTTTCGGATGGCTTCAGGCATCCTATGCAGGAAAGTTGATAGAGGAGCACTCACAATTATGGCAGGTGAATTTGTAAGCATCATTCGTCCTCAGGCCGAGAAGGCTGCTAACGAGGGATCCCATGGGAAGTCGTATCCCGTTCTTCCTGTGCGAGATACGGTGCTTTTCCCCCACGCAGTGCTGCCTTTGACGGTGGGTCGCGAGAGCTCCATTCAGCTCATCCAGTCATTGGGTGAGGACAAGACGATCCTGGTCGTCGCGCAGAAGGATGCGCGCCAGGACATCCCGACCAACGGCGATCTGTATGAGGTAGGCACCCGCGCGACCGTGCACAAGGTCGTGAAGATGCCGAACCAGAGCCTTTTCGTCTTCACGGAAGGCACGGAGCGTGTCAAAATCGGCCCCTACACGCAATCGACGCCGTTCATGATGGCGGAATACGAAGCGGTGGGCGAGCTTGAGGCACAGGAGTCGCCGGAGCTGGAAGCGCTGCAGCGTAATGTGCTGGCGCAGTTTCAGGAAGTTGTCGGGTCGTCTTCGACGCTGTCGGATGATCTTCAGACGATCGCGATCAACATCGAAGAGCCGAGCCGTCTGGCTGACTTCATCGTCTCGAGCCTGCCGTTCATCACCACGGCGGAGAAGCAGGAGCTGCTCGAGACCGCTGAGGTGAAGGCGCGGTTGGAGAAGCTGAACGCTCATCTGGCGAAGGAGATTGAAGTCCAGCAGCTTCGCAATAAGATTCAGAGCGAAGTGCAGGACTCCGTGCAGCAGTCGCAGCGGGACTTTTATCTGCGCGAGCAGATGAAGGCGATCCAGAAGGAACTCGGCGATCAGGACGACACGCAGAAGGACATCGCCGAGCTGAAGGAAAAGATCGAAAACGCGGGCATGCCCGAGGAGACGAAGAAGGACGCGTTGAAGGAGCTCGGCCGCCTGAGCCGCATGAACCCTGCGGCCGCCGACTACTCGCTCACGCGTAACTACGTGGAATGGCTGGCCGTGCTGCCGTGGGCGAAATCGACCTCGGAAGCCGTGGACATCAAGAAGGCGCAGGAAGTGCTCGACGCCGACCACTATGGCTTGAAGAAGGTGAAGGACCGCATCCTCGACTACCTCTCGGTGCGTCGTTTGAAGCCGGACATGAAGGGACCGATCCTGTGCTTCGTCGGACCTCCGGGCGTGGGTAAGACCTCGCTGGGCCGTTCGATCGCGAAGGCGCTTGGCCGCAAGTTCTCGCGTATTTCGCTGGGCGGTATGCATGACGAAGCCGAGATCCGCGGACATCGTCGCACGTACATCGGCGCGCTGCCGGGCCAGATCATTCAGCACCTGAAGCGCGTGGAGGTGAACGACCCTGTGTTCATGCTCGACGAAATCGACAAGCTGGGCCGCGACTTCCGTGGCGACCCCGCAAGCGCGCTGCTGGAGACGTTGGACCCGGAGCAGAACTCGACCTTCCGCGACAACTACCTCGATCAGCCGTTCGATCTGTCGAAGGTGCTCTTCATCTGCACGGCGAACCAGCTCGACACGATCCCCGGACCGCTGCTTGATCGTATGGAGATCATCGACCTCACGGGCTACACCGAGGAGGAGAAGGTCAACATCGCCGAGACGTATCTGATCCCGCGTCAGGTGAAGGAGAACGGCCTGAAGCCGGAGCAAATCGAGGTTCCGCGTGAGAGCGTCGCGATGATTGCGCGGCACTACACCCGTGAAGCAGGCGTGCGCCGACTCGAGCAACTGGTTGGCACCATTGCGAGAAAAACAGCTCGCAAGGTGGCCGAAGGCACGCTTGGCGAAGGGGACAAGTTCATCGTGACTCCGGAGGTGGTGACGGAGTTTCTGGGCGGCATCAAGGTGCGTGTCGATACCGAGATTGCCGAACGCACGAAGCGCCCTGGCGTAGCGGTTGGCCTGGCGTGGACGCCGGTGGGCGGCGACGTGCTCTTCATCGAAGCCAACAAGATGAAGGGCAAGGGGCACTTCAGCATGACGGGCCAGCTGGGCGATGTGATGAAGGAGTCAGTGCAGGCTGCGCATACGTGGATTCGTTCCAATGCGGCGTCGCTTGGGCTGGATGACGAGGTTCTCAAGGAGCTCGACATTCACGTCCATGTGCCGGCGGGCGCGATCCCGAAGGATGGTCCTTCGGCGGGTGTGACGATGGCGACGGCGCTGGTGTCGTTGCTCACAGATCGTCCGGTACGTCCGCTGCTGGCGATGACGGGCGAGATCACGTTGAGCGGCAATGTGCTGCCGGTGGGTGGCATCAAGGAGAAGTTCCTTGCGGCCAAGCGTGCCGGTGTGCGCGACGTGATCCTGCCGATCGATGTGAAGTCGAACGTCGAGGAAGACCTCACGGCTGACCAGGTGGAAGGCGTGACGATCCACTACGCTTCGCGCATCGAGGATGTGCTCGAGGTCGCGCTACCGAAGACGCTGCGCGAAGCAACGGAAGCCGAGCAGGTTCGCCAGGAAGTGCTTGCCGTAAACGAGTAGTTGCAGAGCAAAAGGAAGGCCGCCACGAAACTGTGGCGGCCTTTTCTTATGGCTTCAGATGGCGACTCAGGAAGTCGGCGAGCCGCAGGAAGAGCGGGATTTGCGCCGCGTCGGAGAACCAGTGGCCTTCGCCGGGGAGCAACAGCGCCTCGTGCGGAACATCTAGTTCGGTGAGTCGATCGATGAGCGCATGCGCGTCCTTCACGTGGACGACATCGTCGGCTTCGCCGTGCACCACGAGCGTGGGCGGGAAGTCATGCGTGGCCTGCGAGCGGAACGGCTCGATGAGTCCGCCGGAGAGATCTACGATGGCGCGGATGCGCTTGCGGTCCTCCTGCAGCGGCGATGCGGAGAGCATGGCGCCGAGCCCGAGTGACAGAAACGCCCCGAGTGAAACGCCGACGAGCGCGATGCGAGAGGCATCGATCTCCGGGCGATCGGCAACGTAGGCGAGCGTGGCTTCCACGGCTTCGATCCACTGCGGCACGTGCACGCCGTCCATGATGGTTTCGTAGTCAGGGCGCGTGGAGCCGGTGCGGTCGAAGTAGTGAGGCGCAAAGAGCGCGATGCCGGCTGCCGTTACCTGCGGTGCTATGCGTTCAAGCCACCAGCCAACGTTGCCGCCGGAGCCATGCAGCAGGATGATCGCAGGCACAGGCGTGGAGGTGTTCTGCGGCAGATGCGCTTCGATGCGAAGGTCGCGTCGCTCGACCTGAATGATCTCTGTCATGTGGGCTTAGACGCGCCGTGACGCAGAAACGCCACCTGCGTTGCGACCGCAGGTGGCGTTTGCGGGATGCGTTGACCTACTCGAGTTCAGCGTCGAACTGGCAGACGTGCGGCAGCTTGCCGTCAGCGGGAATCGGCTCCATGATGATGGTGTTCGCGCCTTCGTTGAACTTCACTTCGCCGAGTTCGCGCCAGGCTGCCTTCTCGCAGTCCATGTCCGGGTTGTCCTTGGGCTTCGCGTTCAGGCCCTTGGTCGAAATCTCCTGACCGTTGATCGTGACCTTCATAGCGCGACCGGCGATAGGCGTGTACTTGAGCTTCAGCATGTACTTCCCCGCGGTGGGGAACTGACGAACCCACACAGCCTTTGCGGGAGTGCCGGTGGAGTCGAGCCCGCGCTTGTCGTCAATGGTGACGTTGGTGCTATTGACCTTGTCGCGCGAGTGCTCGGCGCGCCAGTTGTTGTGCGTGGCCTGGGCGTTCGCTGCAAACGATGCAGCGGAGAGGATAGCGATGGAGGCAATGCGAATGGTATTTTTCATAAAACGATTTAGTCCTCGGAAAAATGAAACATCTTACTGCGGGGAGAAGATGTATCAGGCCACGAATACACCCGTCAACCAGCAGAGCTGGGTATGCTGAAGAGAGAGGATTTATGACGGACGCGAACGCCCAGAACGTACTTTGGCTCGACACCTGCGGAGCTCCCTCCCGCGCGGCGTTATTCGTGCGCGGAGAGCTTTCGGGCGAGAACGTTTTGCCGGACCGGACGGCCTCCGCCGATCTGGTTTCAGCGATGCGGGAGCTGCTCGGCGTGGAGCGTGTGACGGCGGTGGTCGTGGTGAGCGGGCCGGGATCTTTCACAGGAGTGCGCGTGGGACTCTCCGCGGCGAAGGCTCTGTGCGAAGTGTGGGATGTGCCGCTTTATGCTGTGTCGCGACTCGCGGTGTTGGCGGCAGGTGCAGAGTTGGGGTTCGCTGCGATGGATGCTGGTCGCGGTCAGCTATACGTGCGTGACCTTGCGACAACGCGCGAGTCGCTGGAGGATTTCGCGAGCTTCGTGGAGAAGATCGTGGAGAGTTCTTCGGTGGTGATTGCTGAATCGCCTCTCGCGAATAAGCTGCCGAACGCGGTGGCGCGCGAGGTGTCTGTAGCGGATGCGTGGCCGCTGATTCAGGACGCGGTGTTGAGTGAAGCCGCGAATGTCGCCCTGCTGGATGCCAACTATGTGCGGAGCGAATCAGAGATCTACGCGAAGAAGCCTGCGATCGCATGACTCTCTATCGGGTGCGTGAAGCCGTCGCGGAAGACGCGGTACCTCTGTATGAACTGAGCGCCAACGTGGAAGAGGCTCCGCACTGGCCGCTCGCAGCATGGGAGGCGATCTTTCGCGGCGAAGGCGCCGAGCGGATCGTGCTGGTGGCCGTGGCTGAAAACGAAGTGAATTCGAGCGAAGAGATACTTGGCCTCGCCGTGCTCACGTTGGTATCGGACTTTGCCGAACTGGAAAGCATCGCAGTTGCGCCGAAGCGGCAGCGACAGGGAATCGGTGGATCGCTGCTCGTGGCGGGCATCGTGAGCGCCAGCGCGCGGGGTGCGCAGTCGTTGGAACTGGAAGTGCGCGCAAGCAACGAGCGGGCGCGAAAGTTCTATCAGACACGCGGCTTTCGGGAGCAAGGAAGACGAGCTGCGTATTACAGCGATCCGGTGGAAGATGCGGTCCTGATGGAGTTACGTCCACTCAAAGTTTGACCGCATAACCCTCGTTGCTGCAACGCTTCACAGCTATAATCAGGGGATGGTTCGCGACGGTTTGTTGTACGGAATTTCGCTGCTGATTGTTGCAGTGATTGTTGGCGTTTCGACGCACTTCGTAGTGCTCACGGCAATTCCCGTGCTGCTTGCGGCGTTTTTCCTGTGGTTCTTCCGTGATCCGAATCGCACGATTCCTACCGGCCCCGGCATCGTTGTCTCGCCGGCTGACGGCAAGGTAGAAGAAGCGGAGTGGGTCTCGACGACCGCGGGCGATCGCATCCGCATCACTGTCTTCCTGAACGTATTCAACGTGCACGTGAACCGCGTACCTGTCGGTGGAAAGGTCACCCTTGTGGAGTATCGCGAGGGCCTGTTTCTGAACGCGATGAAGTCCGAGTCCGCGGTGCTCAACGAGCAGACCATGATCACAATTGACAACGGCGAATACGAAGTGAGTTTCAAGCAGATCGCTGGCTTGCTCGCACGCCGCATTGTTTGCAACCTCAAGGTAGGGGATGTGGTCGAGCGCGGACAGCGTATGGGGCTGATCAAGTTCGGCTCGCGCACGGACATTCTGCTGCCGGCCAACGCAGAGCTTCGCGTGAAGCCTGGCCAGCATGTGAAGGGTGGCAGCTCGATTCTTGCCGTCATTCCGCAGGAGTCCTCCCACTAATGGCGGACGTCGAGATGACGCCGACAGGGAAGCGCCCGTCGCGCGGCATGTACATCCTGCCGTCGCTGTTCACGGCAGGCAACATCGCTGCGGGCTACTTCGCGCTGATGCAGGCGATTCGCGGCTCCGCGATGCACGACCCCGCGGCCTTCGATCGCTCGGCGCTCGCGATTGCCTTCGCCATCGTCTTCGATGGACTCGATGGTCGCATCGCTCGCATGACGAACACGCAGAGCGACTTCGGCAAAGAGCTGGACTCGCTGGCCGATGTCATCGCATTCGGTGTGGCGCCAAGTGTGTTGGCGTATCTCTGGGGTGTGCATCAGGTGCTTCCGCTGGGCAATCCGTCCAGCGAAGCTCATTTATCGCACTTCGGTATCGTGGTCTGCTTCCTCTTCCTCATCTGTGGCGCATGCCGTCTGGCGCGCTTCAACGTGAGCGTGAATCCGCAACCTCGCAACCCCGGCCGACCTGGGCGAAAGTACTTTGTGGGGATGCCCATCCCTGCGGGAGCAGGATGCGTCGCTGCAGTCGTTCACTTCGAGAACGGCTCGCCGATCTACAGCTTCTGGTGGTCGCTCGT
This sequence comes from Granulicella cerasi, assembly GCF_025685575.1. Taxonomy (NCBI): domain Bacteria; kingdom Pseudomonadati; phylum Acidobacteriota; class Terriglobia; order Terriglobales; family Acidobacteriaceae; genus Granulicella; species Granulicella cerasi. Next base: position 56,789 of record NZ_JAGSYD010000002.1, on the reverse strand, counting down.
CTGGCTCGTTCTGGTGGCCTGCGTAGGCTTCCTCATGGTCAGCAGCTGGCGATTCTGGAGCGGCAAAGAGATCGATGTCAGCTCCCGCCGTCCGGCACGGTTGCTAATCCTGCTGATGGTCGTACTGGCCGTTTTGTATGAGTGGTCAGAGATCGGCTTGCTTGCGCTGGCGATGACGTATCTGGTGTCCGGAGTCGTTGCGCGTGTGGCCTATTCCTTCGGCAGCAAACCGCAGCCCACAGCGTAAAGAACGAGACAAGAGGAGATTCAATGGCAGCTAAGTTTGCGCGCGCCGTCATCGTGGGGGCAACCACGCCGCTAGGAAAAGAGCTCGCTGAGCAGTTGAACGCGGCGACGCATATGGCCTGGGACCTGGTGTTGCTCGATGGCGATGCCGCCGGTCAGGTGACTGCGGCAGGAGACGAAGCGCTGGTCGTGCAGCCGATCACCGCTGATGGTTTCGACGGCGCAGACATCATCTTCTTCGCCACTGAAAGCTCATTGACGCGCGAGCATTGGAAGGCTGCAGTGGGGAAGGGCGCCGGCATCGTCGACTTGAGCGGTGCGCTGACCGCCGAGGACGGCGCATTACTGCTGACACCGCTCCTCTATAACTCGCTGGATCTCGCGGCGAACGTCACTACGACTGCTCACCCCGCAGCATGGATGCTGGCGCGTACGCTCAGCGGCTTGCCCACGAACGCAGCTGTAACCGCGACAGTTCTGCTGCCAGCGTCGATCCACGGCGCTGCGGCGATGGACGAACTTCACGCGCAAACTGTTGCGCTACTTTCTTTCCAGAGCATGCCCTCAGAGATCTTCGGCGGACAGAGCGCCTTCACCTTACGCGATGCTTTCGGAGAAGGCGCCAAGGCGAACTTCGCTGCGCAGGAACAGCAGGTCAACCTTGACCTTCAACGACTCGGGAAGGCCTTGTCGATTGAACTGCAGGCGGTTCAGGCTCCGGTATTCCACGGCGTTACGGCGTCGCTCTTCATCGACGCGCCGGTGGGCTTCGACCTCGACGCCTGGTTGAAATCGTTGCCGAGTGACGAGATCCAAGTCCTCACGGGTGACGAAGAGGTCTCGAACCAGTCCGCAAACGGCCAGTCCACGATTCTCGTACGCACCAAGCTCGCGACCGGAAGCCGGAAGGGCGTGTGGCTGTGGCTGGCGGCCGATAACCTGCAAGCGGCGGCCAGAAACGCACTCTTCAACGCGGAGAAGCTATTGCAACTCCGTCCGTCGAGTACGGTCCAGTAGCATTGCGCGAACGCAGCCGCTAAGTTCGATTGGCATCAAGCAAATTGGCCGACCTCATCGAGGTCGGCCAATTTCATGGATCTAAATTCTTGGTGCCGGGAGAGGGGGTCGAACCCTCACGAGGTTGCCCTCGGCGGATTTTGAGTCCGCTGCGTCTGCCAGTTCCACCATCCCGGCTTGGGTCGGTACGCTCTTCATTGTATCGCGATTTTTGCGATGAGGCGATCACCATCAGCTCTGCTGGCGATCTCAGAGAGGGGATTCGCCTTCACAAAAGTGATCTGATCCGACAAGAGATCATCGTTGGTTCTCTCTACGCTTGGTTTCAAGCGGCGGTTTCCAGTGTTTACGAACATCATGGAAACGAGTGCTGTACCGCGTTGCCGCTACCACCCATCTATTCAACCGCGTGGAGGTAAGATCGTGTCACACCCAACACCCATCAAGAATGTAGTGCTCGTTCATGGGGCTTTTGCCGATGGATCGAGCTGGTCCAAGGTCATTCCATACCTGCAGGGAAAGGGACTGCGCGTTGTCTCCGTGCAGATTCCGCTAACGTCGTTTGAAGACGACACGGCCGCAACCAAGCGAGCTGTAGAGGCGCAGGACGGCCCCGTGATTCTCGTCGGCCACTCTTACGGTGGTGTAGTGATCACTGAGGTGGGTTGCAGCGATAAGGTTGCCGGTCTCGTGTATATCGCCGCGTTTGCTCCGGACAGCGGGCAGAACATCGTTGAGATCAGCAAGCCCTTTCCTGTGCCGCCGGGCATGAGCACGCTCGCACCGCAGGCTGACGGATTCGTTCTGCTCACTGACGAAGGCGTGAAAGAAAACTTTGCGCAGGACCTGACTGACGCTGAGAAGGAGATCTTGATCGCTGTTCAGCCAATGACGGCGGGCGCGATCTTTGGCGCGAAGGTGATGAAGGCTGCGTGGCATGACAAGCCTACCTGGTACTCCGTTTCGAGCAAAGATCACATGATCGCGCCGGAGCACGAAGAAAGCATGGCGAAGCAGATGAACGCGACGACGATCGTTCTTCCGTCGAGCCACGTTCCTATGCTCTCGCACCCGAAGGAAGTTGCTGAGTTGATCGAGAAGGCAACGACTCTGTCGAAGTAGGCATTCGATCACTTGATGAAACAGGTCACGCCATCATCAGTCGATGATAGCGTGACCTGTTTTGTACTTGCGCTCTTACTTCGAGGGCATAGGCGAGATGCCTTCACAGGTGGAGCAGCCGCCGCGCGCTGGCTTGCCGTCGACGGAAGTGCGGACCCACGCTTCACATGGAATCCCGATGGCGCTCCAAACTTCAGCGTTCCACGCAAGGGTGGCCCGATCAAATAGGAGAGTCTCGCACGCAAAAAGAACGCTCTATCTCTGAGGGATGACTCAGGATAGAGCGTTCTTGTGTTGCGATGATTATGCGAGGTCGAAGCGGTCGAGGTTCATCACCTTCGTCCATACGGAGATGAAGTCATGTACGAACTTCTCCTGCGCGTCCGACGAGGCGTAGACCTCGGCGATTGCACGCAGTTGTGAGTTCGAGCCGAAGATCAAATCGGCACGCATGCCGGTCCACTTCGCCGAGCCTGTAGAGCGATCACGCACCTCGAAGAGGTCGCCGGTTGGCTTCCACTCGTAGTTCATGTCGAGCAGATTGACGAAGAAGTCATTCGAGAGCGACTCCTTGCGATCCGTGAAGACACCATGTTGTGTGCCACCGAAGTTCGTGCCGAGCATGCGCATACCGCCGACAAGAACCGTCATCTCTGGCGCGGTCAACGTCAGCAACTGAGCCTTGTCCACGAGCAGCGCTTCCGGCGCGACGGTGTACGTTCCCTTGAGGTAATTGCGGAAGCCGTCAGCGATCGGCTCCATCACCGCAAAGGACTCCACGTCTGTCTTCTCCTGAGTCGCGTCCGTGCGGCCAGCGGTGAAGGGGACGGTTACTTCGAAGCCAGCATTCTTCGCGGCCTTCTCCACGCCCACGTTGCCTGCAAGGACGATGAGATCGGCAATGGAAATCTTCTTGCCGTCACTCTGCTTCGCGTTGAACTCGCTCTGCACCTTCTCAAGCGCAGAGAGCACCTTGGCAAGCTGCTCGGGCTGGTTGACGGCCCAGCTCTTCTGCGGCTCCAGGCGAATGCGCGCGCCGTTTGCGCCACCGCGCTTATCCGATCCACGGAAGCTGGAAGCGGATGCCCACGCCGTCGTCACGAGTTCCGCAATCGACAGGCCTGATGCGATCACAGCACTTTTCAACGCATCGATGTCTGCATCATCCACAAGCTTGTGATCGAGAGCAGGGATAGGGTCTTGCCAGAGCAGTTCTTCTGCCGGGACCTCTGCGCCGAGATAGAGAACGCGAGGGCCCATGTCGCGGTGGGTCAGCTTGAACCAGGCGCGAGCAAACGCGTCCGCAAACTCTGCGGGATTCTCGTAGTAGCGACGCGAAATCTTTTCGTAGATCGGATCGACGCGCAGCGCGAGATCAGAAGTGAGCATGTGCGGCGTGATCTTCTTCGATGCATCATGCGCATGCGGCACGGTGCCTTCACCGGCTCCGTCCTTCGGCTTCCACTGGTGTGCGCCAGCAGGGCTCTTCGTCAGCTCCCACTCGTACTCGAAGAGGTGCGTGAAGAAGTCATTGCTCCATTGCGTGGGCTTGGTGGTCCAAGTCACCTCGAGACCGCTGGTGATGGTGTCTGCGCCCTTGCCCGTGCCAAACTTGTTGGCCCAACCCATGCCTTGCATTTCGATCGGAGCAGCTTCCGGCTCAGGGCCCACATTATCCGCAGGGCCCGCGCCGTGGGTCTTGCCGAAGGTATGTCCGCCAGCGATAAGCGCTACCGTCTCTTCGTCATTCATAGCCATGCGACCAAAGGTCTCGCGGATGTCACGCGCCGAAGCTGCGGGATCAGGTACACCGTCGGGGCCTTCCGGGTTCACGTAGATAAGGCCCATCTGCACAGCGGCGAGCGGCGTTTCGAGCAAGCGCTCAGCAGTGCCGCCAGCGGTGCGGTCCGTTTCCGTTTGATGGATCTGAGTGTCGGCGGGGAGCGTTGCATGGCCACCCTTGCCGTAGCGATGATCGCCGCCAAGCCACGTTGTTTCGGTGCCCCAATACACATCCTGCGAAGGCTCCCACGTGTCTTTGCGTCCGCCAGCAAAACCGAAGGTCTTGAAGCCCATCGACTCCAGCGCGACGTTACCCGCGAGGACGAGCAGGTCCGCCCACGAGATCTTTTTGCCGTACTTCTGCTTCACCGGCCAGAGGAGGCGGCGACCCTTGTCGACGCTTACGTTGTCGGGCCAGCTGTTGAGAGGAGCAAAACGCTGCTGTCCCTGGCCTGCGCCTCCGCGACCGTCGGCCGTGCGATAGGTGCCTGCGCTATGCCACGCGGTACGAATCATGAGCGGACCATAGTGGCCAAAATCAGCGGGCCACCACTCCTGCGAGGTCGTCAGCGCGGCTTCGATGTCCTTCTTTACCGCAGCAAGGTCAAGGCTCTTGAACGCCTCGGCGTAGTCGAAGTCTTCTCCCATCGGGTCAGAGAGTGAGGAGTGCTGATGCAGAATCTCGAGGTGAAGTCGATTGGGCCACCAATCCTTATTTTGCGTACCTTCTCCGGCGGTGTGATGAAAGGGGCACTTCGCTTGGCTAGACATGCTTTGATCTCCTTGATGCGTTGCGAGAGCGGTTGAGCGTAGCAGGGGAATTCGCTGCGTGAACGCCATCTATACTCCAGCGCCTCTGACTGTAGCACCGGTTTCTGCGATAGCGCCAATATATAATCACCATGTTAGGTATAGATAAAAGCTATGGAGATTCAGCAGCTCAAATACGTTTGTGCCGTCGCGGAAACGGGAAGTTTCAGCAGGGCGGCGGAGCGCTGTAAGGTGGCGCAGCCTTCGCTGTCACAGCAGATTCTAAAGCTGGAAGAAGAGCTGGGCGCGCGGCTGTTTGACCGGCTCGGAAGACGTATTCAGCTCACGGAATCGGGACAGGCTTTTTTGCCGCATGCACGCTCCGTGCTGGCGCAGTTGGAGCAGGCGCGCGCGAGCGTGGAGAGCCAGACCGCGGACCTGCGCGGAAGTGTGACGGTCGGTGTGATCCCCACGATCGCGCCGTATCTGATGCCGGTGTACGCCACGGAGTTTATGCGGCAGTTGCCGGAGGCTCGCCTGCGCATCGTGGAAGAGATGACGCCGCAGCTTGTCGAAGGGCTCCGCGATCTGTCGATCGACGTGGCGATTCTTGCATTGCCGCTGCGACACAAAGACCTCGAGACGTTTTCCCTGCAAACAGAGGCGCTGTATGTGGCCGTGCCCCAGGCGCATACGCTTGCGGCGAAGAAGACGGCGAGCCTGAAGGATCTGCGAGGAGAATCTTTCGTGATGCTGCGCGATGGCCACTGCTTCCGCGACCTCAGCATCGCCGCCTGCACACATGCGCGCATTACTCCGCAGATCGCGTTTGAGAGTGGACAGTTGAGCAGCCTGTTGGCGATGGTGGCGGCGGGCATCGGCATCTCGTTTGTGCCAGCGATGGCCGTCGGCTCGCATCCTGACTGCAGCTACGTCCGCGTGAGTGATCCTCGGGTGTCGCGCACGGTGGTAGCGGCGGTGCTGCGCGGGCGCAGCCTCAATCATGTGCAGAGCGCGTTCCTGGACCAGCTGACGAAGCGGCCGGCGCGCAGGCGCTGATCGAGCATCAGCGCGGCGTCGGCTTTCGGCGAGGCACGGCTACCGCGCGCTCGGGCAAGACCGTAAGTGGACGCCACTTTACGGGTGATGCCAGGACAAGCGACGTCGTCGTCGCGACGTAGGGGACAAGCGAGTCGATGACCTGCTCGAGGTGTTGCGTATCGCGCACGGCAACACGCAGGATGAACGACTCGCCGCCCGTAACGCGGTGGCACTCCATCACTTCCTTGATCTTCTGCACCTGTTGCGCAAAGCGTACGAGCCTTTCGCCAGCGATGGTCACGCGAATGATGGCGGACATCGTGAGGCCAAGCGCTGCGGGATCGATGTGCGCCTTGTAGCCGGTGATCACGCCGGCATCTTCGAGACGACGGACGCGCTCGATCGTGGATGGAGTACTGAGTCCAACCTTCCGCCCGAGTTCTGCGTAGCTCGTGCGTGCGTCTTCTTGAAGCAGCGTGAGAATCTTGCGGTCAATGAGGTCGAGTTCCATACCTCCTTAGGATGTAAGGAAGAAGTCTCGCTGACAAGAAGAAAATGAGGCAAAGCGGGCGTAATAGGAAATGACACGCCTGTATGGGCGAGTTCGTTCTGCTTATCGTTGAAGTATGTTCACCGAGTTGGAAATGCCCGTCACGCCGACCTCCGCGCAAGATATCGAGTTGCCGCAGCGCTTCGAAGCGCTTGAAGGCATGATCGGCCACACACCTCTGCTGCATCTCGAGGTCGGAGTCGATGACGCGACATACAACGTCTTCGTGAAGTGCGAGTGGAAGAACCTGACGGGCAGCATTAAGGACCGCATGGCGCTGCATATCCTGCGCGAAGGCTACCGCAGCGGTGCGTTGAAGCCGGGATTCCGCATCGTCGAGGCGACGAGCGGTAACACAGGGATTTCGTTTTCAGCGCTCGGGCGTGCACTCGGCCACCCGGTCACGATCTTCATGCCCGACTGGATGAGCCAGGAGCGCATCATGCTCATGAAGAGTTTTGGAGCGGATGTTCGCCTGGTGTCGAAGGCGGAAGGTGGCTTCCTCGGCTCGATCGCGATGGCCGAGGCGATGGCAGCCAATGATCCAGAGATCTTTCTGCCGCGTCAGTTTTCGAACGAGGCCAACATTGCCGCGCACCTTTGCGGCACGGGCAAGGAACTCTGCGAGCAGATGGCACGCGTAGGCGGATCGCTGGATGCTTTCGTGGCAGGTGTGGGGACTGGCGGTACGGTGATGGGTGTCGGTGCGGCGCTACGCCGGTGTTTCCCGGAGATTCGCCTGCATCCGCTGGAGCCAGCTGAGTCGCCGACACTGACGACGGGCTGCAAGGTGGGGCAGCATCGCATCCAGGGCATTTCGGATGAGTTCATTCCGTCAATCGTGAAACTCGAGACGCTCGATGCCCCGATCGCGATCAGCGACGCGGAGGCGATCCACATGGCGCAGCGACTCGCGTGCGAAACGGGCATGGGAGTGGGGATCTCGTCGGGCGCGAACCTGTTGGGCGCGGTGCGCGTCGCTATGGGGCTTGGTGCGGGCACGGGCGTTGGTACCGTCTTCGCCGACGACAGCAAGAAGTACCTGAGCACCGACCTGACGCGCGCACAGACGCTTGCCGACGACTGTCTGGCGAAGCGAGTGGAGATCCGCGCCATGCGGGTCTTCGCCTAGGCGGCGATGGATTGGAAGAAGGGAAGTTGGTGGAGGCGGTGGGAGTCGAACCCACGTCCGAAACTACAGTCGATAAAGAGCATTCATGCTTTTCCCAGTTCGCTTTTGTCTCGTAACCAGTGTTTGGAATGGGCAAAGATACACCGGTCACCAGCCTGATCGATCTCATCCTTGGCGCCCAGGCGGAGCACCGCAGACCAGCCTACTGTGCGACGACCAGTACGGGCCCATAGGCGAAGCCCGAGTGATCGGCTACTTATTTAATTAAGCAGCGAGTGCGAATTGAGGTTCGGCACTTGTGTTTTTGTGAGCGATTACGGGTGTCCACACCCCGGCATGCCTCTTTACCGCAAGCAATCCCGTCGAAGCCGTGACGCCCCCACATGGTGGAGCTGGCCCAACATTGCGTTGTGGCTCTCAAAGAACTGAATTCATTATACGCCGGTTCTTCGCCTTGACGTGGAAGCTACAGGGCGATGTGCTCCAGGTCGATCGATTCGAACTCGCCGCGCTCAATGCCTGCACGAATCTGCGCGGCGGAGCGGCCCCTCTTCGTCTCGCGATAGGTGTACGCCGCTTCCTTCATGCAGGTGGAACATTCCGCACCGTGGAGCCCTTCAAAGCAGCTATGCAGACTGTTGTGTCCCATGCCGCGATCGCAGCGGCAGTAGCAAGGCTGTTGGAAGAGAACACCCGGAACCTGCGCCGCCATTTTGTACGCGGTCACCTGGTAGGGATGAGAGAAATAGACACCCGTGAGCTGCTTGCCGCTCAGCACGGGCGGCAGAGGTGCATGAGGCGCCTGGGAGTTGTACGCGGGGATGTCCTTCGCAGGGTCTGAAAACTGGGCCGAAGCCACCAGGCTCGCCGCCATTACCGCCATCAATCCAAGAAACTTCCTCATACGCTGAGTGTAGCTGCGGGGGAGGAGAAACGAAAGTTGCAAGGGGGAGAGAGGTCAAAGTCTGGCCGTAGAAAAAAAGGACGGCATGGACGGTGCTTTGTCCATGCCGGGAGGCCAGTGACGCAACTTGTGTCGAGCGGTAGTGCTCGAAAAGTCTCTCGCTGTAGCAGCGATAATCAAAAGATACCACAAATGGGATTTATGTCCAGCAGAATATTCCGCATTTCATACAAATATTTCATTCGCTCCCAAATTTCTGAAGGAGAGTTCGCGCAATCTGGATGTCGAGGTCGGTGATTCCACCAGCGTCGTGCGTCGAAAGTGACGTGATTACAACGTTATAGCGGATATCGATGTCAGGATGGTGGTTGGCCGTCTCTGCGATCTCTGCTACCTGGTTTACGAATTTGATCGCCGCAGAAAAATCCGGAAATTTCCATTTCCGGGTGAGCTGGCCGTTCTCAAGGCTCCAGCCGGGGAGATTTGCGACGGTCTCGTCGAGGATTTTACCGGTGAGTAGAGTGGGCATGGCTCGTCTCCTGCCGCTTTGGATGCGTAGTCAGAGGCTGACGGAGAAAGCTTTCTTCAGGCGGCGACGGCGCGGCGTACGAGTTCGGCGGCGTGGGTCTGGCGGCCGACTTCCGCGCGAATCGCGGGCCAGGTAGGTCCGGGAAGGGTGAGGAAGGCGTCGATCACGTCGGGGTCGAATTGCGATCCACGGCAGCGCTCGATCTCGCGGTAAGCCTCGTCGAAGCTGCGTCCACGTCGATAGGGACGATCGGAAGTGATGGCGTCGAGCGTGTCGGCGACCGCGAAGATGCGCGCGCCCAGCGGAATTTCGTCGGCGACAAGCGCGCGGGGATATCCGCTGCCGTCGTAACGCTCCTGGTGGGAGAGCACGATTTCGGCTGCTTCGGTGAGGAACGGTATCTTCCGGACGATGCGATAGCCCTGCTCGCAGTGACTGCGCATCACCACCATCTCTTCGTCGCTCAGGCGTCCAGGCTTGAGCAGGATGGAGTCGGGGATCGCGATCTTGCCGATGTCGTGGAGAAAGGCCCCGCGGGCGATCGTCTTGAGCTGCCCGCGATCGAGGTTCATGTGCCGTGCAAGAGCCACGGTGTACGCCGTGACTCGTTTGGAGTGGCCTTCGGTCTCTTCGTCGCGCATGTCGAGCGCATCGCCCATCGCTTCGATGGTGATGTCGTAGGAGCGCTCGAGGTCTTCCATGATCTCTTCAAGCTTGCTGGTCCGGTGGTGGACAAGGCTTTCGAGCTGACGCACGTAGCTGAAGGTCTGCCGGCGGGTGTGCTCCTGCAGGCGAAGGCTCTCGAGCACGTTGCTGGTGAGCGAGTGCGTGAGTGGCTTGAAGAGGATGTCCGCTGCGCCGCGGCGGAAGGCCTGGATTGCAAGATGCGGATGGCGATTCGCCGTCATGATGACGACGGCCACGCCGAAGTGTGCGCGGCGAATGTCATCCAGCAGGCGGAAGCCGCTGCGGTCGGGCAGCGCGGCCTCGGTCAGGACGATGCGGCAGTTCGGGTGGCGGTAAAGATAGCTGAGCGCGGAGGCGGCCGTGTCTGCGACGGCGGTCTCATGGCCGCTGGTGCGGAGCAGCGCGAGCATTTCCAGGCGCGCCTGACCGTCTGGCTCGACGAGCAGGATGTGTTCTCGACTGGGGAAAAGTGCGCTCATGTGCCTGCGTAGACCTCGTAAGAATCGGCGCCAGAGAAGCGCCAACACGGTCTATATCGGCAAAGCCGCGATTCGTTGCGGAGTGTCGCGAAACGGCACAGCCGGCTGAGAATTACTTCGGCTCGAGCTCTTCACGCTTCTTGCGGCGAGCGCTCACCCAGCCTTCTTTGGTCGTTTGGCGTGAGCGCCCCAGTGCGAGCGCATCGGCGGGCACGTCATCTGTAATGCACGAGCCTGCCGCTACGTAAGAGCCGTCACCAAGGGTGACCGGAGCCACGAGCGTGGAGTCGGAGCCGACGAAAACGCCGTTGCCGATGGTGGTCTGGTGCTTGTGCACGCCATCGTAGTTGCAGGTGATCGCGCCCGCGCCGATGTTGACGCCTTCGCCGATGACGGCATCGCCGAGGTAGTTCAGATGGTTAGCCTTCGAGCCCTTGCCGAGCTTCACCTTCTTCGTTTCCACGAAGTTGCCGACGTGCGCCGCGGGGCCGATGTCGCTGCCGGGGCGAAGGTGCGCATAGGGCCCGAGCAGAGCGCCATCGCCGATGATTGAGTCTTCGAGAATGCAGCCGTTGCGCAGCAGGACGTTGTCGCCGATCGTCGAATCTTTCACAACGGAGTATGAGCGGATACGGCTCTCGGTGCCAATGGTCGTTTTGCCGAGGAGCTGCACATACGGCTCGAGGACCGTGTCAGGGCCTACGGTGACGGTGGAGTCGATGACGCAGGTTTCGGGGCGGAAAATCGTGACGCCCTGCGCCATTAGTTTGCGAGCTGTGTCGAGGCGCATCGCTGCGTCCAGATGCATCATCTCGGCGATGGTGTTCGCGCCGAGCACTTCGTCGATGCTGTCGGCGACGGTCGCAACGACCTTCTCTCCATCCGCGACGAGCAGACCTGCAACGTCGGTGAGATAGAGTTCTCCGCTCGCGTTCTTGTCGTTGAGCTGATCGAGCTTTGCGAAGAGCTTCTCGGTTTGGAAGCAGTAGATGCCCGAGTTGATTTCGGCAGAACCTGCATCGCCCTTGGGAAGATCCTTCTGCTCGACGATGCCGAGAACATCCGCTTCGCCAGCGCCTTTGCGGTTTACGCGTCCATAGCCGAAAGGATTGCTGGGGATCGCGGTGAGGATCGTCATCGCGGCGTGATGTTCGCGATGGAATGCGGCGAAGCGCGCCAGGGTTTCGGCTTTGATCAGCGGTACGTCGCCGGAGAGCACCATGATGTTTTCAGGCAATGTTGCGCCGCTGGTGGTGAACCACGCCTTCACCATTTGCAGCGCGTGGCCGGTGCCGCGCTGCTCGGTCTGGTGTACGAACTGGACGCCGGTCGATTCCACGGCGGAGCGAACACGCTCGGCTTCGTGGCCGACGATGCAGAGGATTTCGCTGGCAGGCGCGATCGTTTCCGCAACGGCAATGACGTGCAGCAGCAGGGCGCGGCCGCCAATTTCGTGCAGCACCTTGGGGCGGCGCGACTTCAGTCGCGTTCCTTTTCCTGCGGCCATGATTGCGATGCCGAATCCTGCTTCTGCCATGGTGATCCCTTTCATGCGCGGCTGATCGCCACAATGTCAGCGCCGAAGCGCTCGATCTTTTCCCGGTCGATGCCGTGCAGAGAACGAAGTTCGTCCATGCTGCTCGGCTTAGCTTCTACGATGCTGCGGAGCGCGGTATCGCTCACAATGAAAAATGTCGGGAGCCCTGCTTCGCGGGCGCGCTCCATGCGCCATTCTCGCAGGCTCGTCTCGAGCTTTTTCTGCTCTGGCGTGAGGTCGGCGACCTTCGGGGTGAGCGAGTTCCGGATCTCCTGACGAACTGTGGCGACGGGCTTGGCTGTGGGGAAGGTTCTCGCCTGAGGCGCGTTCGTCGGGCGCGGTGCTGCCGGCTCTGCGCGAGTGACCACGACAGGCTTGCTGGGCAATGGCTTTGACGGCCTGGCGGCTTTGGACGCGGGCGCTTCAGCGTGCTCGCCGCGAATCGCCGCGAGGATGCCCGCACCGAAGCGATCGATCTTGGCCTGGCCCATGCCGTGGATGTTGAGCAGGTCTGCGAGCGACTTCGGACGTGCCTTTGCGAGGCCGCGCAACACGCTGTCGGTGACGATCATGAATGCGGGCGTGTTCGTCGGCTTCGCTGTCGCGGTGCGCCAGGAGCGGAGACGTTCGAAGGTTTCTGCGCTCTCCCCGGTGAGCTCTTCCTGATCATCAACAGGAGCGCGTTTCGCGGAACCGCTGCGGGACGAGGATGACTTGGATCGCGAGGATGATTTCGAGCCGCTGACAGAAGTGCCGCGAATCCAAACGGTGTTCAGTGCGCGGTCATCCGGCTCGCGGCCTTCGAGGGTGATCTCGGCCTTGCGGTAGGTGATCTCTTTGCCTTCGCCGTTGGTGAAGGTGTCGTTCTTGAGGCGAATGAGGCCAGCCCGTGCGAGACCGTCGAGCAGTGCGTCGAACTCTTTGCGATCGCTGGTGAGACGGAGTTCGGTGAAGAGTTTGCCGGTCGAGGTGGCGCGGTCGCTCAGCGCATCGAGGATGCGGAGCAGTGAGCGCTTCTCGTCATCGGTGGCAACGTGTTGCGCGCTGGCCTGCCCGGCGGAGGGATTGCAGATGTCGCAGATGCCGCAGCTTTGCTGGCGATCGCTCTGATCGCCGAAGTGCTCGACGAGCATCCTCATGCGACAGTCCGTGGACTCGGCGAAGCGGATCATGCGGTCTATCTGCGTACGACGGCTGGCGACCTGCAACTCGTAGTTCTTCTGCCATGCACCGCCGTCGGCCGATTCGCCCGCATCTCGCACGTTGCCTTCGATGTCCATGAGCGCGAGTCCGCTGGCGAGCAGCTTTTCGATGGAGCGATCAAGCGTCTCGCGGTCCATCATGTCCTTCTGCTTGCGCAACAGGTTGTGCAGCGCGTCGATTGGCGTGAACTCCGGCGGCAGAATGCGGGCTACGCGTTCGAGGTCGTTGGTCGGCGGGTAGTTGCGCTCGAGGAAGAACTCCTGCAGTTTGCGGTCGGCGAAATTGTGCAGAAGCACGGTGCGCGAAGGCTGCCCATCGCGTCCGGCGCGGCCGATCTCCTGGTAGTACGCTTCGACGGAGCCGGGCAGCGCGACGTGGACGACCGTACGAACGTCGGCTTTATCGACGCCCATGCCGAATGCGACGGTCGCAACGACGACTTCGAGCTTGCCAGTGAGGAAAGCTCGTTGCACGCGCTCGCGCGTAGAGGCGTCGAGACCTGCGTGATAGGCGGCGACAGGGAAGTGTCGGCCGAGTTTGTCCGCGAGTTCCTCAGCCTGCTTGCGCGAACCTGCGTATACGATGGCGGGGCGTGCGGCGTCGTCCTTCAGCAGCTTTGCGGCGAAGTCAGCGCGTTGCGGCTTGGACATCTCGATGACTTCAACGGCGAGATTGTCACGACGGAAGCCCGTGATGAAGATGGCCGGGTTCTGCAGGTCGAGTTGCGCGGCGATGTCGCGCTGAACGCTCGGCGTCGCGGTCGCGGTAAGCGCCATGATCGGCGACGGACGCAGGGCCGGAAGCCACTGCCCGAGGGTGCGATAGTCGGGGCGGAAGTCATGGCCCCATTGCGAGATGCAATGCGCTTCATCGATGGCGACGAGTGCGGGCTTGCGCTTGGCCAGCATCTCCGGGAAGCCGGGGACGCGCATGCGTTCAGGGGCGATGAAGAGGAAGTCGAGCTCGCCGGTGAGGTAGTCGCGGCAGGCCTGGCGCGACTCTTCGCGCGGGCGGCCTGAATGGATGCGCGCCACGCGGAGGCCGAGCGACTCGAGCTTCGTGGCCTGGTCGTCCATCAGCGCGATGAGCGGGGAGATGACGAGCGCTGTGCCGCCGCGCGCGAGGGCCGGAAGCTGATAGCAGAGACTCTTGCCAGCGCCCGTGGGCATCACGACGAGCACATCGCGGCCCTCCGCGCCCGCTTCGCAGACCTTCTGCTGATGCGGACGGAACTCGCGATGTCCGAAGACCTCGTGCAGCAGTTGAGGGAGATCGCGTTGAGTACTGTTTTGAGCCATGTCTGCCTTCGATATCTTCGCATAATGTTCACCGCTGCGAAGCGTAGGCAGCGGAAGGGAATCGATGCAGATACAAGCGTGCGCACAAGTGCTGGAAAGCCGCGCAGGAGTTGAGTTTGAAGGGCGAATCGGGGTATCATAAACTGTTGCGTCCGATGTGCAATTTCCGGAGCGCAACCAGCAGAAAGGATCTTCATGGCAAAACGTCGCGGTAACCCAAACTGGGGTAAGCCGGAGCCGATCGGCCCCGTCATCCCGACCATCACGTCCTTTGAGCAGGTCGTCAAGGAATACAAGCTGACGCCGGACCAGTACATCCGCTCCACGCGTCTTCGCGAGTGGGCTCGTCGCAACAAGAACTCGAAGTACATCCCCGAGGCGCTGCTGGAGGCGTGGGGCTTTGAGATTGAGTCGACGCTGTAGGCTGGAGCATCCAAACAAGTGAATGAGAAATCGGCGCGGCGATCTTATGCCGTGCCGTTTCGTTTGAGCGGAGAGAGTGGGTATGAGCGAAGTGGAAGTAGGCTTTTCGAGCGTCGAAGAAGCGATCGCCGATATGCGCGCGGGCAAGATGGTCGTCGTGATCGACGATGAAGACCGCGAGAATGAGGGCGACCTCACGCTGGCCGCTGAGTTTGCGACGCAGGAGACGATCAACTTCATGGCGAAGTACGGCCGCGGCCTGATCTGCCTGACGCTTACCGAGGAGCGCGCCGACGCACTGCGTCTCGACCCCATGGTTCCTGAAAACTCTTCGCGCTTTGGTACAGCGTTCACGGTTTCGATCGAAGCGCGCGAAGGCGTGACGACGGGTATCTCCGCCGCCGACCGCGCACACACCATCCAGGTGGCGATTGCACCGGGATCGACGCCGCAGGATCTATCGCGTCCGGGTCATGTCTTTCCGCTGCGCGCGAAGAAGGGCGGCGTGCTTGTTCGCGCTGGCCAAACCGAAGCCTCGGTTGATCTGGCGCGCATGGCAGGACTGATTCCTGCGGGCGTGATCTGCGAAATCATCAATGATGACGGCGAGATGGCGCGTCTGCCGGACCTCAAGCTCTTCTGTGCCGAGCACGATCTGAAGCTGGTGACGGTGGCGGAGTTGATTCGCTATCGCATGCAGCATGAGCGCTACGTGCATCGCGTTGGTGAGTCGCAACTGCCGACCGAGCATGGCGAGTTCCGCACGATTGCGTTCGAGTCTGAGGCGGGCATTGGCGGCTCGTCCGAGCGTGAATCTCATCTGGCATTGGTGTACGGCGACATCGACGCGCACTCCGATGAGCCTGTGCTGGTGCGCGTGCATACGCACTGCGTTATGGGATCGGTCTTCGGTTCGACGCTATGCGATTGCCGCGACAGCGTGGACGCCAGCCTGAAGGCGATCGTAGAAGCTGGGCGTGGTGCGTTGGTGTATCTGCACAACGGACAACGTGGCTACACCGTGGACTCTGCCGCACATCGCCTCGGCTTCCATCGCCGCGAGCAGGGACGTCCTTCTGTGGCGGCTGCTGGCAATGCGGCGACCTCGCAGCGCATTCTGCGCGAGACCGGCCTTGGCGGACAGATCCTCTCTGACCTCGGCGTGCGTCGCATCCGACTGCTGACGAACCACCCGACCCACGCGCCTGCGCTGCACGGGTTTGGAATCGAAATCGTCGAGCAGGTTCCGCTCCACGCGACTACTGCACGGTAAGACTCAGCGTTACGGTGCTCGAGACATTGCTGCCGTTCGTAGAACTTGCCGTGATCTGATACTGGTACGTTCCGGCTGGGGTGTAGCGGAGATTCGGATTGCCCGAGGCTCCGCCGCCGCAGCCGTTTGTCACGGTCAGCGCCGTCAGCAGAACACAGCACACGAGCCACGGTACTCGCCGTCGGCGAACTGCGAAAGTGCTCGCAATCAGCAAAGTGAAGAACGACGTCAACGCCAGCTTGCGTGTCGCCATCGATGTGACGGTGGTGATGTTTGCGGTGATGCTCTGCGCGGTAGGTCCGTTGAGCGTGACACGCGATGGCACTAGCGAGCAGCCTGCATAAGGCACAGCCACGAGCGCCGTGCAGGTGAGCGTCACTTCGCCCGCGTAGCCTCCGCTTGGCGTAAGCGTGAGCCCATACGCGGCTGGGAAGCCCGTCTTCACCGTCGCTGCAGCGGTGCTGAGGCCACCGGTGGCTGTGAGCGTAAAGCTTCCACTGCCGGCGAAGCCCGTGCCCGTCAGCGGAATCGTCAGCGGTGTGTTGGGATCGCTGCTCGCGAGACTCAGGGTTGCGGACTCAGCGATCGCAGCGGAGGGGGTGAACGCCACGACCAACGTGCAGCCCTGGTTCGGTGCCAGCGCGGTGACACTACACGGCGAGACCACGGTAAAGTCTGCTGCGTTGCTTCCAATCATGGCAGATCGAATACCCGTGACAGACGCCTGCCCGGAGTTCGTCAGCGTGAGCGTGAGCTGTGAGGTGACACCGACGAGGATGTTGCCAAAGCTGAGTGCGCTGGGCGATGCAAGCAGTTGGCCGCTTACTCCGATGCCCGTGAGCGAGACCGTGAGCGCTTGCTGTGTCGCATTCGTCGCAAGCTGCAAGGCACCGGTGTGGGTTCCGACGGCTGTGGGCTTGAAGGTGACGGTGAGCGCGCAATTCGATCCGGCGGCGAGGGAATCTCCATTGAGCGGGCAGGTGCCGCGCGCTGTGGTGTAGTCCCCGCTGACAGTGACATTGTTGAAGACGACAGGCGTGGCGGCGGTGTTGGTAGCGATGACGTTGAGCGTACTGGCGCCGTTGACGTTCACGGCGCCGAAGTCCAGTACGGTTGGCGAGAGCGTAAGCGGCGCGGCGGACGAGGTGCCGACCAGCGTTACGTACTGTAGCGAGTTCGTCGAGTCAGAGGCGATTTGTAACGCCCCCGAGCGGATGGTCGATGTCGACGCGGTTGTGGGAGCAAAGCTCACGTTGATGTTGCAGCTTGCGCCCGCGAGCACCGTCGAACAGGTTGAAGTACTTTGGAAGTCCGCAGGAGTGAGTATCTGCGAGAGGTGCAACGTCATGTTGCCGGTGTTCGTGAGCGTAATCGTTTGTACCGGCGAGATGTTCCCGACCGTTGTGTTGCTGAAGGTCAGTGCTCCCTGGCTCAGGCTGTAAGTGGAGAGCACTGCAGTGCTTCCAGCGGAGGTCGTTGGAAGCACTGTGCCGGTCATGTTTAACGTGTTCGGTGAAGATGCAGCGTCGCTGTCGACGGTCAGTGTCGCTGTCTGCGGGAGTGCGGCCGTACCACTGCTTGATGAGTACGTCGGCGCATAGTTGATGCTCACGTTGCAGCTGGCATTGGTAGCAAGTGTCGCACCGCAGGTCGTTGTGCTGAAGAACGGCGGTTCGCTGCTGATGTGATGAATGGCGACGGAAGCGCTGCCGACGTTGGTGAGCGTGATCGCTTGCTGTGCGCTTTGCCCGGAGCTCAGTTGCCCAAAGGAGAGTCCGACTGTGGGGATGAGCGTACTGCCGGAAATCTGCAGAGAGCCGCTGCCGTTGCCGTAGCCGATCAGGTAGCTGAGCGCCTCGAGCGTGGCGGTTCCGTCGGTGGGTACGCCGTCCACGTAGATACTGCCTGTCGCTTCGCCGGTCACGTTCGGCAGAAAACTCGCTGAGAAAACGCAGGAGCTGGAGGGGGCGAGAGTCGCGCAGTTGGAGGCTGTGCTGAGAGGGAACTGCTGCGGCATCGTGAGATGGAGCGCCAGCGCCTTTGGCGAGAAGTTCATTACAGTGAACTGGCGCGTCAGGCCGAGAGTACTGGTGGCTTGGGCGCCGAAATTTGAGACGTCCGGCAGGATGCGAAGGCCCGCTGTGACGGCCGCGTAATCCCCATTCAGCGCGACATAAAGATTGCTGGTCAGCGTTTGGCCGTTCGCCGTGGTGGTGACGGGGATCGTAAGCGTCCCACTAGTAGGCCCTGCTTGTGGTGTGAACGTGACGCTCATCGTGCAGAGGGATCCCGCCGCGAGTGAATTGCAAAGGGTGCTGATGGCAAACGCGCTGCTTGAGGAGCTTGGTGTGCCGATGAGAACGCTCGTCTGTCCTGTGTTGGAAAGCGTGAGCGTCTGCTGCGTGGCTGCACTCCCCGGAATGTTGTCGAAGTTGAGGGAAGATGGCGTAACGGAGACACCGGCGCTTGCAGACGCGTAGCCCGCGAGCGCGGCGGTGACCGCGCCCTGATCCGTCGTGACCGTGAGCGTGCCTGTACGCTGGCCGAGAGCTGTCGGCGCGAAGATGACGTTGATGTAGCAAGCGGCTGTGGACGCGAGTGCGCCTGAGCAGGATGGGCCACCGGTCGTGTTTGTCGCGACGATGAAGTCGCCGGTCGTCGTGACGCTCTGGATATTGGCGAGAGCCGCGCTCCCCACAAGGTTAGCGAGCGTGAAGGTGACAGGGGGCGTGGATGATCCGACGTTGATCGTGCCGAAGTCTTGCGTGAGCGGCGTGAGCAGCAGGCCCTGAACAGGGAGCGCCGTCGCCGTAAGGCCAACGACGTACGCGTTGCCTCCGCTGCTCGAGGTGAAGGAGAGAGTTCCGGCTTGTGCCCCTGCCGCTCCGGGCAGCATCTGGATGCCGATCCAGCAGTTGGAGCAGTTGATGCTGGCGCTCGTCGCAAAGCTGGATGCGGAGAGCGATCCGTGTCCGCTGCCCGCGTCATTCACGAAGGCGATTCCGTATCCTGTACCGGAGACGGTCGCGCTGAGCGTGCTGTAAGCCTGCTGCACTTTGTACCAGGCCACGAGCGGCTCGCCGACGTAGGTCTGGCCGAGGTCGAGTGTGCCATTGTTCGCTGCGAGCAACGCAGTCCCTGTGCCGCTCAAGCTCACATAGACGGGAGCAAAACCACTTCCGCCGGCGATCGCGAGCAGCCCTTGTCGCGTGCCTGCGTTCGCTGGCGCAAAGCTGACGCTCAACGTGCATGACGCGCTTCCGGCAAGGCTGGCTGGGCAACCGTTCACGATCGGGAACTCGCTGCTGGAGGCAATGCTTAGTGCCATGGCAGCGCTGCCGGAGTTCTTGACCGTAACCGTTTGGCTCGCGGTCGAAACACTCGTCACTGCAACGTCTGTTGCGAAGTTCAGAGTTGTCGGCGTAACGCTCAGGTTCGGGTTGGCGGTGCTCCCGTTCACGCTTGCAGGCTGCAGCGTGGTTCCAGTCAGCAGGACTGCAATGCCGTCGACGCTCACCGTCAGTGTGTCGCGCGAGGGGGCCGTGCCCGCGTTGTAGCCGAACGTGATGCGGCAGACGCTGTGTGGAGCAAGCGACGCGGGGCACGCGTCTGTTGCGGTGAACGCTGTCGTGGACGGAAGCGTCAACGACGTGTGGGGCAGCGCAGCATCGGTGCTGTTGGAGAGAAAGAGATAGCGCGGCAACCGCAGAGCGTTCGCGCCGCTATACTGCGTGCCGAAGTCGAGCTCTGTGGCGGAGAGCGATAACGCGGCGGCCTGTGTGAAGCCGGTGAGCGCGACGTCGCGAGTGCCGACGAGCCACGTTGCGGAGACGATGCCATCGTTGCTTGCACTGCTCGAGGCTGTCAGCGTTAGCGTGAGGTGACAGACTGCGTTGGCGGCGAGGCTGTGCTTGCCAGCCGATCCGCCGGATGCGCAGTCGGAGCTGCTTTCCGCGAGGCTGTACTTTGTAGAGCTGCCACCATCCGCTCCTGACGAGAAGGTCACCGTGGACGCTGTGAGGTTGGTGATCGTCAGTGTGCGTGCCGTGGGAACGCTTGCGGTGGATACGCCGAAGTCGAGCTCGTTGCTGGAGAGCGCAATCGGATCTGCGCTCAGCGTTGTCGTTCCCAGGCTCGCGCTTGCAGCGGTCGCGTTCGACGCTGAGACGGTCAGCGTTCCTGGACCGCTTCCGGAGAGCGCGATGCTGCATTGCGCCGCTACGTCGAGCGTTGCGCCGCAGTTGTTCCATTGCGTGTAGCCGCTCACGGCGATCGCGATCCCCGTCGCCGCTGTAGAACCTTGATTGCGCAGCGTGACGTTCGGCAAGTCGTCAGTAGAGAGCGTGAGCGACGGCGCGTTGGCTGCGAAGTTCCATTCGGCCAGCAGTCCTGAGGTGGCAGTGCAGCGTCCGCTGGTGCAACTGCTGACGGCGTCTCTCGCGGTCGATGGCAGCGCGTTACTCGGGGCGTTCAAAAATGGCAGGTCAAAGCGTTCGCTTGCGACCAGTGAGGGGTCAAGCGAAGTCGTGAGCTGCAGAGGAAGGGCGACGAGACTGCCGGAGATCGCAGGTGCGAACGCTTGCGTGCTCGCGCCTGCGTAGGCCGCGTTGTCGGCTTGCATCGCGCCGGTACGAGCGGTCTTGTCGAGAGTGCCGTCTGCGGTGAGGTGTGCGAGGAAGCTGTCACCAAAGGGCGCAAGCGGTGTCGCATTCGCGCCGAAGAACGGCAGGGAAAGCGCGCCAGCCACCCACGCTGTGCCGTTGCTTCCCGGAGTGATGAGCGATGCATTTCCGGGAGCAACGACGCCCGACGATACGATGCTTTGCCCGTCGAGCGAGAGCCTTGCGAAGGATTGGTAACTCGTCGCTACTAGAGGGCCGCTGACGTTGCCAATGGGGAATTGCCCCAGCGCGAAGCTGCCGCTGGCGAGCAGCGTACTACTGCTCGCGTCATACGCGAGGCTCGTGAGACCACCGCCAGCCACGAATGTGGAGAAGAGGAAGCCGTCGCCTGCTGGCGTGAGTTTGGAGAGGAAGCCCGAGGTTGCGCCAAAGATCGCTGGCGCCAGCGCGTTCAGCGTGGGATAACCGCTCGAGGTGGTGGTGCCAGCGACATAAGCGTTGTCGCTGCTGTCGGCCGCGAGGGCCGCAGGGGACGTGCTGCCGCCGACGCCTGTGAGGTACGTCGCATACACGAGCGTTGAGCCGTTTGTCGTGAAACGCTCCACGAAGCCGTTACCACTGCTTCCGCTCGCGGGCGTTTGCTGAATGCCAGCGGCCGTTACGGGAAATGCGGTGTTGTAGGTGACGCCTGTGACGAAGAGAGCATCATTCGTCACGGCGATGGCTGTGGCGGCGGTCCTGCCAGATCCCAGGAAGCTGAGGAACAACAGATTGAGATTGCTATCGAACTTCGCGAGGAAGGAGTTCGTCGAAGTGTCGGCGCGAGAGGGAAAGGCAACGCCCGCTGTACCGTTCAACTGACCCGAGGTGCTCGTGCCGGTGACGTAGATATTGCCTGTGGCGTCGGTCGCCATCGCGATGCCCGCATCGCCTGCAGCACCTTGTTGCGCACTGGCGAGGAGAGTTGTGGCGCTCGCATCCGTCTTGCGCAGGCGAAGGCCATCGCCTTGATCGACGAGCAGCACAAGGCTGCCATCGGGGAGGAAGGCTGCAGCCTTGAAGCCGCCCTTGCCGTTGGCCGCGAGCAAGCCTTGCGTGGCGAGGCTCTGAGAATTATTGGTGGCCTGTGCTGCGGCCAGAATTGCGCAACCAAAGAGCACGGCAAACGCGAACGTACGTCGAATGATGTTCTTCATCGTGGCAAGTGGCTGCGGCGAAGCGCAAGGTGCAGCCTGTCCTTCTATACCAATGGAAGATGGAGTTTAGATTGTGTCTGATCTTCGTACAGTGTACGGATTTTTTGTGGAATGTCCCGATCTGGGAGCGCTTCGCGAGAAAGATTTCAGCGAAGCCTCAAGCGATCGGGCCTTAAGGCTTGAGCAACTCCGCAAGCCCAGGTGCGGACATCTCGCGCACGAACGCTTCGTGGTCGGTGTAGCGGATCGCCACCATCCCAGCCTCTCGTGCTGCAGCGATATTCTCTTCACGATCGTCGATGAAGAGAATGGAAGAGGGTGGTGCGCCGAGACCTTCAGCCGCATGGCGATAGATCTCGCGTTCGGGCTTCGCGATGCGTAGACGATGCGAGAAGGTGTGATGGTCGAAGCGATGGAGCCACGGCAGATGCGACAGCAGACCATCTTCCATTGCGTCGCCGATGTTGGAGAGAATGCCGGTGCGGATTCCCGCCAGTTGTAGCGATTGAGCCCAGGTGATCATTGGCTCGTTGGGTTGCATCCACAGCTCGACGTCGGCCTCGATGACGGCTCCAAGCTGTGCTTGAGTAAGCTCCACGCGCAGCTCTCGAGCGACTGCCGGCCAATACTCCGCAGCATTCAGGGTGCCGCGATCATAGTCGTGGCGGAACTTCCAGTACGCCGCGTGAAACGCCTCTTCATCGTCAGTGTGCAGCGCGTCTTTCATGCGTTGCCACGCGGTAGGGCTGGGCGGACCGGACAGAACGAGACCGTAATCGAAGAGCACTGCTTCTATGGGGTTCATGGATAGAGCGATTCTATCGAGAGCCTGCGATTTACGATGGAAGAGATGCTGCATTTTTCGGATCGAACGGCCTGGGAGCTGGAAGAGAACGAGTTCACGCGTCGTGTGCGCGCGCGCCGCGATGCGGGCTTGCCGTTGATCGATCTGACGCGCTCGAACCCTACGCAATGTGGCTTCAACTACAGCGATGATCTGCTGGCACCGCTGAGTGCAGCGGGTGCCGCGGTCTACGAGCCTGCGGCGTTTGGCATGGTCCATGCGCGGCAAGCGGTGGCGAAGTATTACGGTGAGCTTGGGGCCAATGTGCGCGAAGGTGCCGTTTGCCTGACGACGAGCACCAGCGAGGCATACAGCTATCTCTTCCGTCTGCTGTGCGATCCGGGCGATGAAGTCCTGATCGCGCGGCCAAGCTATCCGTTGTTCGACTACATCGCCAGGTTGGATGGCGTGGTCCTGCGGGAGTATCCGCTGCACTACGACCCGATCGCCGAGCAATGGTGGATTGATTTTGTGGCGCTGCGCGAGTGCATGACGCCCCGCACGCGCGCCATCATTCTCGTGCATCCGAACAATCCCACAGGAAGCTATGTGCATGGCGAAGAGCGGCGACAGCTCGAAGAACTTTGCGTCGCGGCGGGCATCGCTCTCATCGTGGATGAAGTATTTCTGGAGTATGCGATCGATGCGTCAGAGCCTAGCTTCGCAGTCGGCGAAGCCAAGGCGCTGACCTTCGTCCTGAGTGGGTTGAGTAAGGTGGCTGGACTGCCGCAAATGAAGGCCTCCTGGATCGTTACACGAGGACCAGTAGATCATGTGCAGCAAGCGCTCGCGCGGCTGGCGATTATCGCGGACACCTTCTTATCCATGAACGCGCCGGTGCAGTTTGCGCTGGGGGCGTGGCTCGCGAATCGTGCGCAGGTTCAGAACCAGCTACGAGCGCGGGTTCATGCGAATCTCACATACCTGCGTCACTGCCTCCGTGGAACGCATTGCAACGTGCTCGCGGTAGAAGGCGGCTGGACGGCTGTGCTGCAGGTGCCTGTATCCAGCGAGCCATCGTTCGCGGATATGGCTTTGGATGCGGGAGTTCTGGTACAGCCGGGTGATTTCTACGGCATGGGAACGGCGCGAGTCGTGCTCAGCCTGCTGACACCCGAGGCGGAGTGGCAACGGGGCCTCGCGCAATTACCGCTTCACTCGTTTCCGCGCTAAGGAAGGATGCCGAACCGGTTCGTCGGGTCCGTCACGAGGAAGGGATTCGTGCGGCCTTCCTGTTCGATCGTCGTCTCCGCACCGTGGCCGGGCACTACGACCGTCTCGCCGGGCAAGGGGAGTAGCTGCTCGCGGATGCTTTCGAGCAGGACCGGAGCGCTGCCACCGGGGAGGTCTGTGCGTCCGATGCTTCCCGCAAAAAGCGTATCGCCCGCGATGAGCAGATTTTCCGCCGGGATGAGCAGGCAGAGGCTTCCTTCTGTATGGCCGGGGGTGTGAAGCACGGTCGCGTCGATGCCGTTGATCGAGATCGTCTCCTGGTGCAGAGGGGAGTGATCGGGTGGCAGCACCGTCGGCTCCGCGATGCCCAGCCACTTCGCTTGCGCGGACATCAAGGCGACCAGCGGAAGGTCCTGCTTGTTGTAGAAGATCGGTGCGCCGGTGATCTGCTTGAGCGACTGCGCGCTGGCGATATGGTCGATGTGCGCATGAGTGATGACGATGCGCTTCACGGTGAGTTCGTGCTTCTTCAGCAGGGCGACGATGCGCGGCACTTCGGAGCCGGGATCAATCACGATCGCCTCGCGCGAGGTCTCATCGCCGAGGATGGTGCAGTTGCAGCCGAGCAGCCCTACAGGAAATGTTTCGCGAATCATCCATCATCTCCAACGCTTGAAGAAACAACGCGCGAGCCGAAGCCCGCGCGCGATGAAACGAAATGTGGCGGCTTACTTCTTGGCCGGCGAGCTCTGCGACGAGGGCGTTCCACCCAGCACAGAGTGGTTGCTCGAGCGCGACAGCATGATGGTCAGGCCGATGGAGGTCAGCATGAAAATGATCGCCGACCAGGTCGTCAGGCGCGTGAGAGCATTGGCGGCACCGCGCGGGCCAAATGCCGTCTGCGATCCCTGTCCGCCGAAGGCAGCAGCGGCATCAGCATTCTTGCCCTGCTGGAGCAGGACGACGCCGATGAGGAACAGGCAAACCAGAACGTGAACGACAACAAGAAGTGTGAGCATGGAGTGCGACGCTGCCTTTACAGAACCGCCTGACGATATCAGGCGTATGGATTCAGGGTGCGCGCGTCCAATGTCTGGACGCAACCTTTTCATTGTAGCCGAATGTCGGCGAATCCGCGCATCTCGCGAGGTTCGCTCGAACGTAGAGAAGGCCAACCCTAAGGTTGGCCTTCTCTGAATCTTGGTGCGGAAGAGGGGACTTGAACCCCTATGGTTTTACCCGCTAGCACCTCAAGCTAGTGCGTCTGCCAATTTCGCCACCTCCGCAGGAGACCCCTGACAACACGCTTACAGCGCAGAGCAGGAGTGACGAACAACTCCCTCAGTATAGCAGAGGTTTTCCGTGGAAAAATAACCGACATGAAATCCTTTCTTCTCGCTGCAGCAATCCTCTCGTTTTCGGCCGCGCTCCCTGCACAAATCGTGCCGGGTTCCGCGATTCAGGCGCCCGCTGGTAAGTGGGCCATCGTGATGCACGGCGGGGCCGGCGTGATTGAGCGCAAGTCCATGACGCCGGAGCGCGAGAAGCAGTATCGTGCCGGGTTGGAGGCCGCGATGACCGCTGCCTCCAAGGTGCTCGACGCGAATGGCACGGCCATCGATGCGGTGCAGGCTGGGCTGCAGGTGCTCGAAGATGATCCGCATTTCAACGCGGGCAAGGGAGCAGTTTTCACAGCGACCGGACGCAACGAACTCGACGCGTCAATCATGGATGGCGCCACGCTCAAGGCGGGAGCGGTTGCGGAGATCACGCGGACGCGTCATCCGATTGCCGCAGCGAAGGCCGTGATGTTGCAGTCGCCGCACGTGATGCTTGTGGGCGATGGAGCGGACCAGTTCGCCGCCTCCGTGGGTCTGGAGCAAGTGCCGCCTTCGTACTTCTTTACGGAAGAGCGTTGGCAGGGGCTGGTTCGTCAGCTGAAGCGCGAAGGCCGACCAGTCCCGCCGCGTCCAGAGGGCGCGCCTGCTGAGCCGAACAAACCACTGGCGCAGATGGAAACGCCGGATGCCCATAAGTGGGGAACGACGGGCATGGTGGTGCGCGACAAGAAGGGCAACATCGCTGCGGGCACTACGACCGGCGGCACACAGGGCAAGCGCTTCGGGCGCATCGGGGACTCGCCGATCATCGGAGCGGGAACGTATGCGTCGAATGATTCGTGCGCTGTGTCCGCTACGGGAACCGGCGAATACTTCATCCGCCTGACGGTCGCGCGCACCATCTGCGCGCTCGTGCAATACAAGGGCATGAAGCTGGCCGATGCTGCAGACGAAGTGATTCATCACCAGCTGAATGACCTGAAGGGCGACGGCGGCATTATCGCGCTTACGCCGGACGGACAGATGGTATGGAGCTTCAACACGCCGGGCATGTTCCGCGCGCGCATGGTGGAAGGCGGCAGCGTCACCACCGCCATCTATCGTGACGAGCCCTAGTTCTTCGGCACAGGAATGCCGCTTCGCGAAGACATCGGCGAAGCCTTTCCTGTGGCGATATCGAGCATTCTCTGGCGAGTCGCATCGTAGCCGGGATCGCCATCCAGCAACGCAAAGGTGTAGTGCGTCTGCGTGAGCGATCCATCGGCTGCGGGGGCGTTGTTCTTGTAGGCGTCCAGGGAGTATGCGCGAATGCCCTTGCTGGCAAGCTCGGGATGTTGCCTGGCAAAGAGTGGCTGGTCTCCGTCGGCGCTTTCGAGCGTGATCTGCAGCGCCAAAGCGTTGCGTGCGTCTGCGAGCCGGCCGAGCACATGGATCTTGTATGGGCTGAAGGGCACAAGCGCATAGAAGAGGTCGAGGTGTAGCTCGTTCGTGACCTTGATGCGCTCCAGCAGGAAGCGGTCCGCCCGCTGGAATCGCGGGTCCGTGGTCTTCGCATGAAGCGCGAGTACCGCAGCGACGGTCTGATCGCGTTCCGCCTTCTGGCCGCTCTCCGCATAGGCACGCGCGAGCAGCTCCAACGCGGCATAGTCCTCGCTATGAGCTGCGGTCCACGGCTTGAGGAGCGTGATCGCGTAGCTGGTATCGCCTGCGGTGACGGCAGTTTCTGCTGTGCCTTTCACCACGGTCGCATCCTCGGGCCGTAGCGCGACAAGCTGCTTCATCTTCACCAAGGCCGCGTCGGGATGATGCTCGCCGAAGTCCTTCTTCGCTGCATCGAACAGGGCCTGCTGCTCGCTGGTAAGCGGTGTTGTCGGCTGTTGTGCTGGGCTGAGCAGCGATCCACTGAGAAGAAGCGCAAGGCAAAGATTTCGCACAGAAAGACCTCGAGGCAGGATGTGTGCCTAGAAGTATCGCACCAGTTCCGCAAACCTCGGGAGTTCCATCATCTGGCTGGGTGCCTGTGCCTGATTGAGCACTTCGTGTTCCAGCACCCAGGTGAAGTCGTGCGGGATGAAGACCGCATTCAGTCCGGCAGCGAGCGCGGGATTGATGTCCGACTTCGGCGAGTTGCCGATCATCCAGGTCGTGTTTGGATCACACGCGTACTTCGCGGCGACCCGGCGGTAAGCCGCTTCATCCTTTTCGCCGAGGACTTCGATTGCTTCAAAGTGCGCGCCGAGGCCGGAGCGTTCGAGCTTGTCCGTCTGCTCGTCGGTCGCGCCCTTGGTCACCACGATGAGTCGATGGCGTGTGGCAAGTTCTCTGAGCGTGACGTCGACATCGGGCAAAAGCTCGATCTCCTGCTCGGCGATCGAGTTCGCAAACGCGAGAATACGTTCCTGCTTCTCGGGCGTCAGCGGGCCATCACTCAGCTGCTCGAAACACTGCGTTAGCGAGCGGCGAAAGCTTCTCAGCCCGTAGCCATGTTCGCGGATGGTCGCGCGCTCACAGAGGTTCAAATGCTCGCGGACTTCCTCGGCGGTGTG
The DNA here is from genome assembly GCF_025685575.1 of Granulicella cerasi. NCBI lineage: Bacteria > Pseudomonadati > Acidobacteriota > Terriglobia > Terriglobales > Acidobacteriaceae > Granulicella > Granulicella cerasi. Next base: position 29,095 of record NZ_JAGSYD010000002.1, on the reverse strand, counting down.
CACGCGGTGATCCAGATAGGAGATGAACGCCGCAATCGCTTGCTCGAAGTAAATGCTGTTCTGCCAGAGCGTGTCGTCGGCGTCGAAAAGGAGAGTCAGTCGTTCCGCGCGCTGCGTTGAAGGCTCCTGCATGAATCCATTGTAGAGAGCTGTGCGTTGTGGAGAGTAGGCCTACGCTCCACAGTGAAAATTCGTTGCGGTATCAAACGCGGTAACCTGAGCGCATCGGACGCGGAAGTCGTTCACGATAAAGCTTGCAGCGGTCTATCATAAGGCGACCCCAGCGCAGAGCACGGGAGGAGACGAATCGGTCGATGGTTCCTCAAGTAGGGCAGAAGATTGGGCCATACGAAATTCTGGGACGTCTAGGGACCGGTGGTATGGGTCTCGTATTCTCTGCCTGGGACGCTCGCCTGCAGCGTGACGTCGCCATCAAGATTCTGCGCGAGGAGTATGCGTCCACCGAGATGCGCTCGCGCTTTCTGCAGGAAGCCCGCGCGGCCTCCGGCCTGAATCACCCCAACATTTGCACCATCTTCGACATCGGCGAGCAGGAAGGCGACCCCTTCCTCGTGATGGAGCTGCTCAAGGGAGAGACGCTTCGGACGCGCATCAACGCTGGCGATATCCAGCTGCGCGAAATGATCCGCGTCGGTACGGAAGCCTCGGACGCACTCTCGTTGGCACATGCACGCGGCATCGTTCATCGCGACATCAAGCCTGCCAATCTGATTCTTGTGGACCGCCCGGGTGGCGGGTTTCAGACGAAGGTTCTGGACTTTGGACTGGCCAAGGTGGAAGCGTACGGTGAGTCGATCTTTGACCTGACCCACACCGGCACCACCGTCGGCACCGTCGCCTATATGTCGCCCGAGCAGGCTCGTGGTGAAGCGCTCGATGCGCGCTCGGATCTCTTCTCGCTCGGCGTGATCCTTTACGAGATGGCCACGGGTACGGTGCCGTTTCGTGGCGCGACCAGCGCGCTCGTTTTCGTGGAGCTGCTCTCGAACCCGCCGCAGCCCATTCGCGAGCTGGTGCCGAACTTCCCGCAGGACCTCGAAGCGATCATCCTGAAGATGCTCGAGAAAGAGCGCGCGGACCGCTACCAGAATGCAGAGGAAGTGATCGAAGCGTTGACGTCGGTGCCCTATGCCGGCTCTGCTGCGGCTCGTCGTCCGCAGGCGGACGGACCGACGCCTATGCTCGAGCGTCCTCCACTGCCGCTGGATGCGCCGCTGCCGGTGAGCAGTCGTCAGGTGCCGATCGCGGGCTCCCCCGAAGCAGCGACATCGAGCGAGCCGCCCGCCGCCCGCAGTCTGCGCCCCATTCCACGCACTTCGCAGAGCTCCAGCGTGCATCGCGTTGCCGCAGCTCCCTCGGAGTCGTCCACAAAGGTGCCGTTGTCGGCTGATGAGCAATTTCTGCGGCCCGTGAAACGGATCGCCACTGACGAAAGCTCGCGTTGGCTGACGGCCGCCGCGCCCGAGGCGCGTCCAGCTGAACCCGAGGCTCCGAAGAGCGAACCTGAGTCTGCACCTGCGAAGGAGACGCCCGCGAAGAACTGGCTCGTGCCGGAGCCTGCCGAGCCGTCGTATGAAGGCCGCGATGAACGCTTTCCGTCCGAGTCGCGTCCCATCGTTCCGCAGTCGTCGCGTAAGCCGTCGCATCATTCGATTCCGTCGATCAGTTTCCCGCGTGGGGCATCCGCGCATCCGCGGCCGGCGCCGCGCTTCTCGCGGCTCGAAGAGGTGTTGCCGGAAGAGAAGAACGATCCGCCTTCTGCCCCGATCGTCGCAGTCGCTGCGGAGGACTCCGGCTCGAAGTATGTGTGGATGTGGGGCGTCGCCGCGGTGCTTGTTATCGTTGCCGGTATCACTGCCTGGAAGGTGCTGATCGCAGGCAAGGCCGCGACGGTGAATCAACGCGTGATCCCCATCGCGTTGGTCGCGACGAACAACTCCACCGGAGATGCGGTGCTCGACGGCGCGGTAAGCGCTGGAGTGACGTTCAACCTGCAGCAGTCTCCGCAGTTCATCGTAGAAGAGGAATCGAAGCTGCTGCAAGGCTTGCTGAAGTCCGGCATCTCGACCTTCGCCGCAGCATCGCTCGATGATCTGCGGCGAGGTGCTCGCGAGATCCAGGCTACAGAACTGCTGATCCCCGAGGTGCGCCGCAACGGTAACGCATACACGCTGGTTCTGAGCGTCGTCTCGGTGGAGAACGGCTCGGAACTGCTGCATGTGGAAGAGACGGCACAGAGCCGCGAGCAGATCGTGGATGCGATCGACCGCGCCGTTATCGATCTTCGCACCGCTTCCGGAGAGGCGAGCGACGCGGTGACACAGTCGTCCACGCCTCTGGCACGTGAGGGCAGCAGCAACCTCGACGCGTTGAATGCCTACACGCAGGGAACCATGACGGCTGCACGCGGAGCGTTGACGACGGCGATCACTTCGCTCGACCACGCGACGACCTCGGATCCGCACTTCGTTCGCGCGTGGCTTCAACTAGCGCAGATCTATCGCGACCAGCGATCGCCAGCGGCCGCAGCGTCGGCGGCCACGGCTGCGCAAGCTTCCAGTGCACAGTCTTCTCCGCGCTTGCAGCAGGCGGCGGCAGCTTCGGTCGCACTCAACGCGAGCGGAAACCTCGGCGCGGCGATCAGCGCAGCGCAACAGATGTTGACGGCGTTCCCCAACGGTGTGCGCGCTCGCACGTATATGGGAGCTGCTCAGCTTGAGCAGGGACGTTTCCCCGAAGCTTTTGACACGGCCAGCGCAGCGTTGACGCGTGAGCCTACGAACGTGGAGGCGCTGCGCATCGCGGCACTCGCCATGATCGCGCAACAGCGGTTTGAGGCTGCGGCCCCGCTGATCAATCAAGCAGGGAACCACGGTGATGCTTTGCCGGAGTGGAAGCTTTTGCTGCAGTGGTTGCAGAACAACATGAAGTTGCCCGACGGCTCCATTCAGCCGGCCAACGAGCGCATTGCGCTCTCTGCAATGCAGGCGGCGCTGGAAGATGCCTCCGGGAACTCACGCGCGGCCCGCGAGATGTGGCAGAGCCTCGCACTGGAGATCGGCACGCACCCACAGCTCTTCTCCGCCGCGGGTGAGGTGCTCGCACAGGAAGCGCTTGAGGCTGCGCTGGTTGAGGATTGTGGCGTTGTCCCAGCGATCGCTGGCAGCGCAGAGAACTACCCGCTGGGCGCTTCGGCTCGCTTCAGGGTCGGTCTAGCCAGCGCACTCTGCGGTCAGCTTGATCGCGCAGACAAGTCCTTGAGCGAGCTGACGAGCAGCTTTCCTCAAAGCAGCGCGGTGCAGGACCAGTACAGCCCTGAGTTGAAGGCAGTGATTCAGTGGAAGCGCGGCAACGCTCAGGCCGGACTGCAAACGCTGCTCAACACGCGTCAGGCCGACATGAGTTCGTTCACGCCGTATCTGCGCGGACTGATCCACTTGCGTTCCGGCCAGTCACGCGACGCGGTCACGGACTTTGAGCTGTTGCTGCAACATAGCGGCAGCACCGTGCTCGTGTTGCCCATGATGTATCCGCTCGCACAGCTTGGACTAGCGCGTGCGTACGCCGCGAGCGGTGATCATGGAAATAGCGCATCCGCGTATGCAGCGTTTCTGACGATCTACTCCCAGGCCGCGCCGAACTCCGCCCTTGCGACCGAAGCGCGCAACAGCGCCGTGCAGTAGTTCAGCGCAGTAGTTCAGCGTTCGGACTTCCACTGCAGCAGGCGCACACAGGCATCTTCCAACTCAGTCTGCTTCTTCGCGAAGCAGAATCGCAGCAACGCTTCGCCGCGGTTCCTGCCGTCGCCGTCCTGCCCGAAGAACGCCGATCCGGCAACGGTGGCGACTCCTGTCTCTGCGAGCAGTGTGCGCGCTTTCGCGCGGGCATCTTCGCCCGCGAGTTGTGACGCGTCGGCGAGGATGTAATAGGCTCCCGCTGGCGTGATGGGCGTGAGCCCCACCTGACGCAGCACGGAGCAAACGCGATCGCGCTTCTCCTGATACTCGGCCGCGAGACCTTGGTAGAAGCTCTGCGGAAGTGACAGCAGACCTGCCGCGGCTCCATGCTGGAGCGGCGAGGGCGCACACACATAGGTGAGGTCGTGGAAGTAGCCGATAGCTCCGAGCCAGCGTGCATCGGCGGTGAGGTATCCGAGACGCCAGCCCGTCACCGAGAACGTTTTTGAGAAGCCGGAGATGGTGATGGTGCGTTCGGCCATCCCTGGCAGAGCCGCGAGAGACTGATGCTGCGCGCCGTCGTAGATGAAGTACTCGTACATCTCATCGGTGAAGACGAAGAGGTCGTGACGTTGCGCGAAATCGGCCATCCACTCGAGTTCTGCGAGCGTGAAGACCTTGCCGCTGGGGTTCGACGGCGTGTTCAGGATGATTGCGCGCGTGCGCGGCGTGATGGCAGCTTCCAGGCGCTCGTGATCGAGCTCAAAGAGCGGTGCGTCCAACGGAACGATGACCGGGACAACGCGCTGCGAGCGAAGCGTCGCCACGTGATAGCCATAGAACGGCTCAAGTACAAGACACTCATCGCCGGGGTTGAGCAAGGCCAGCAGCGCAGCGTGAAGAGCGCCGGTGGCGCCACTTGTTACGAGCACCTCGCGGTCCGGATCCACGGTCATCCGGTTCCACTGCAGCATCTTCGCCGCAATCGCTTCTCGCAGTGGCGCGATGCCATCGAGGCGCGTGTAGATATTCTGGCCCTCGCGGATGGCTTGAATTGCCGCTTCCACCACCGGGTGTGGAGGATCGGTGTCGCAGACGCCCTGCGCCATGTTGATGCCATTCACCGCGGTACAAGCCACGGACATGGCACGGATTTCAGACTGCACGGTATGCGGAGCGAGGTCGCTGAGGAAGAGCTTGGAGTTAGTGGACATACGAAAGGGCAAGCGGTTTCGCTTGCCCTTCAGCATAACGCTTCACCGTAGGGTGCGCTAAGAGACGCGCTAAAAGACGTTCTGCGCCAACCACACAAGAACCACGATCAACACCACGGTACCCAACACCCCGCTGCCGCGATAGCCCCAGTTGCGCGAGTAAGGGAACACAGGGAAGGAACCGAACAGCAGTAGAACCAGCACAATCAGAAGAATCAACATGGTGATCAGAACCTCCGCGAAATGTCGCTCGCAATGGGTAGATGCGCAGGGCCGGTGGGCAAGTTATCTGGTGCAAAAACTTCATGAGTTTTTTGCCTGACGTGCAACTAAACGTCTGCAAACGCGCTCTCACGATGCGTACCTGTGATCTTCTGGCTGGCGATCACGGACCAATTTCTTTCGGAGGCAACACATGTTTCTTCTACTCGCACTGATCCTCGTCATCCTCTGGGCAGGCGGCTTTTTCGTCATGCACGTCAGCAGCTTGTTCATCCATCTGCTGATCATCTTCGCGGTGATTTCGCTCATCTTCCACCTGCTTGGTGGACGCAAGAGCTAACGCTCATCAAACTTAAAAGGCCGGACTCGATTGAGTCCGGCCTTTTAAGTTTCTGGCGCTACTGACGCGCGCTGGAAGGAACCCCATCACGCTGTTGCGGCGGAAGCATCTGCTCCAACGCTTGAGGCGTTTCTTCCTCCAGCTTTGGCAGTTTTCCCGCAAGCGCGATCTCGAGGACCTCATCCATGCTCTCGACAAAGTGGAGCTTCATCGAGGTGCGGATCAGCTCCGGCAGATCGTTGAAGTCGCGCTTATTGTCCGCAGGCATGATCGCTTCGAAGATGCCTGCGCGATGTGCTGCGAGGAGCTTCTCCTTCAGGCCACCGATCGGCAACACCTTGCCGCGCAGCGTAATCTCTCCGGTCATCGCAATGTCGCGACGCACGGGGATCTTCGTCAACGCAGAAGCAAGCGCTGTGGCCATCGTGATGCCCGCCGAGGGGCCGTCCTTGGGGATTGCACCCTCGGGAACGTGCAGGTGAATGTCGATGTTGCGGTAGAAGTCCTCGGGCAGGCCGAGGTGATGCGCGCGTGAGCGAATCCACGTGAGCGCAGCCTGCGCAGATTCCTGCATGACGTCACCAAGCTGACCGGTGGGCGTCATCTTGCCCTTGCCGTCGAGAACCTGTACTTCCGTCTGCAGAATCGAGCCGCCGAGTTCCGTCCAGGCAAGACCTGTGACGAGGCCGACCTCGTTCTTCTCATGCACCTGGGAATCGCGATACTTCGCCGTGCCGAGCAGATCGGCAAGCTTCTCTGGCGTGACTTCAACGAAGGCCTTCGCATCGTTCACGACCTGACGCGCCACCTTGCGGCAGACGTTGCCAATCTCGCGTTCGAGATTACGCACGCCGGCTTCGCGCGTGTAGTAGCGGATCGTGTCGCGCAACGCATCGTCGGTGAAGACGATCTGCTTGTCGCTGAGACCGTTGCCCTCGATGGACTTCTTCACCAGATACTGCTTGGCGATCTCGAGCTTCTCCACCTCGGTGTAGCCGGTGAGGCGCAGGATCTCCATGCGGTCCTGCAGGGGGCCGGGGATCGTGTGCAGGACATTGGCCGTTGCGACGAAGAGCACCTGCGAAAGGTCGTACTCGACATCGAGGTAGTGGTCCTGGAAGGTCGAATTCTGCTCGGGATCGAGCACTTCGAGCAACGCGCTGGCGGGGTCGCCGCGGAAGTCCGAAGCGAGCTTGTCGATCTCGTCCAGCATGATGACCGGGTTCTTCGTGCCGGCCTTCTTCATGCTCTGGATGATCTGGCCGGGCAGGGCTCCAATGTACGTCCGGCGGTGGCCGCGAATCTCAGCTTCATCACGCACACCGCCCAGCGACATACGCACGAACTTGCGGCCGGTGGCCTTTGCAATGCTCATGCCGAGCGAGGTTTTACCCACGCCCGGAGGTCCGACGAAGCAGAGGATCGAACCCTTCGGGTTCTTCACAAGCTGACGCACGGCGAGGAACTCAAGGATGCGGTCCTTGATCTTCTCCAGGCCATAGTGGTCTTCGTTGAGCACCGTTTCGGCGTTCTCGATCGAACGAATTTCCTTGGACTTCTTCTTCCACGGCACGGCGAGCAGCCAGTCGAGGTAGTTGCGGCTGACCGTGGATTCAGCGGACATCGGCGGCATCGCTTCGAGCTTCTTCAGCTCCTGCGTAGCCTTCTCGTGCACGTCCTTCGGCATGCCCGCTTCGTCGATCTTCTTCTTCAGCTCGTCGAACTCCGAGCGCTCCCCGCGACCAAGCTCCTTCTGGATGGCCTTGATCTTTTCGTTGAGGTAATACTCCTTCTGTGCGCGCTCCATCTGGCGCTTCACGCGGCCCTGGATGGTGCGGTCCATGTTCAGCTTCTCGATGGCGATGTCGAGCGTGTCGGCGATGCGCGAGAGACGCTGTTCGGGGTCGAAGACCTCGAGCAGCTGCTGCTTCTCTTCGATCGACATCGGCAGGTTTGCCGCGATCGTGTCAGCGAGCTTCGCAGGCTCATCGTTGCGCAGGGCAGCGGTGGCTTCCTGGTTCAACGACTGCTGCAGCTTGCCGTACTGCTCATAGAGCTGATGCACGCGCGCCACGAGCTGTTCGGTCGCGGGCGTTGCAGGCAGTTCTGCCTTCGAGGTGCGAACCGTCGCGACAAAGAAACCGTCCTCGTCATTGACGTTCGTAGCTTCAGCGCGCTCGACGCCTTCGACGAGCACCTTGATGTTGCCATCGGGCATGCGGACCGACTGCACGATGTTGCCGATGACGCCAACGCGATAGATGTCGTCTGCGGTCGGCTCGTCCACGGACGCGTCATGCTGCGTCGCGAGGAAGATGCGGCGGTCGCCGTTCAAAGCTTCTTCGAGTGCACGCACACTGGACTCGCGTCCGACCACAAAAGGCGTCATCATGTGCGGGAAGATCACCATCTCGCGGATGGGCATCATCGGGAGTTTGCGCTGCGCGCCGGTAAGGATGTCGCGTTCTTCGTTTGCCATAAGCCTCCCGATTGGACGCACACTGCTCGCGAAAGATGCAGCATGGTCTTAGCTGGAGATTGTAACTGTTCCATTGCAGCCAGAAAGTGCCACCTTGGTTCCACCTCGTGGAAATCTGTGTCACTACAAAACTCTTGTCGGCCATGCAAAGAAAAACGCGAGCGACATGCGCTCGCGTTTCAAGGTTCGTCTTCCTGCGACCTTAGCCGGCCTTTTCCAACATTGTCGGCAAAGTGATATCGCGGTTCTTCACCATCTCGTCGGTGATCACGATGTCGCGCACCTTCTTGTTGCCAGGGACGTGGTACATCAGGTCGAGCATCAGCTCTTCGAGGATCATGCGGAGGCCGCGTGCGCCTACCTTGCGCTGCAGAGCTTCGCGAGCGATCTCGTGCGCAGCCTCTTCGGTCCACGTCACCTTCACACCTTCGTAGTCGAACAGCTTCGCATACTGCTTCAGGATCGCGTTACGCGGCTTGGTGAGGATTTCAACCAGTGCGGCTTCGTCGAGTTCATCGAGCACGCCAAGCACCGGCAGACGGCCCACGAACTCGGGGATCAGACCATACTTGAGCAGGTCCTGCGGTTCCGCCTGACGGAGGAGCTCCGCGTCGCGCTGCGCGCGAATCGGGGTAACGATGTCCTTCTCGTGCTCAGCGCCGATGGCCTTGAAGCCGAGAGCCTTCTTGCCGATACGGCGGCCAATGACTTTCTCGAGACCGACGAATGCACCACCGCAGATGAACAGGATGTTCGTCGTGTCGACGATGGTGAACTCCTGATGCGGGTGCTTACGGCCACCTTGCGGTGGAACGTTCGCGACGGTGCCTTCGAGGAGCTTCAGCAGGGCCTGCTGCACGCCTTCGCCGCTGACATCGCGGGTGATCGACGGGTTCTCGTCCTTGCGACCGATCTTGTCGATTTCGTCGATGTAGATGATGCCCGACTGCGCACGCGCGACATCGCCGTCAGCGGCTTGCAACAGCTTCAGGATGATGTTCTCCACGTCCTCGCCCACGTAACCAGCTTCGGTCAGGGTCGTTGCGTCGACGATCGCAAAGGGAACGTCGAGCATCTTGGCGAGCGTCTGCGCCATCAGGGTCTTACCCGAGCCCGTGGGCCCGACGAGCAGGATGTTCGACTTAGCGAGTTCAACGTCGTTGCCACGCACGCGATTCATCTGCACGCGCTTGTAGTGGTTGTAAACGGCGACCGCAAGCTTCTTCTTCGTGACGTCCTGACCGATGATGTACTCGTCGAGGAAGGTCTTTACTTCGTGCGGCTTAGGCAGGTGAGCCGGAGCTGCCCCGGGCTGCTGCTCGGTCTTGTCGTCTTCCAGAATCGAGTTGCAAACCGCAACGCACTCATCGCAGATGTACGCGCGCGGATAATCCGAGGGCGATGAGATCAGCTTGGCCACGGCGTCCTGCGACTTGTGGCAGAACGAGCAACGCAGCGATTCTTCTGTGCCCCGAGTGCTTTTCATGAGGGGTGCGACTCCTTACTTCAACCAGTCAAGTTTACACCTCTGTAAGCGTTAGCTATGTCCCACATCAGCACATGGATGTGCATTTCGCGGTACGAGTGTCAAAGCTGGTTCGCTCAATTTTTGGTGCAGCAAAAAGCCGCGCTCAAAGCCCAAAGAAACTGGCAGAGAACGCGGCTGTATTGCGACGAAGGACGGGGTTTAGCTGAGCGAAACGGGGTTCGCCGCCAGGTACTCTTCCTGCGTCTGCTGGCCCATCAGGACAGCTGAGGTCTTGTCGTAGAGCTTCACGGTCACGTCGGTGATGCCGATGAAGCCGAAGATGAACTTCAGGTAGCCGGAAACGAAGTCCACGCCTGCGGTCGGCGAACCTTCACCATAGTTGCCGCCGGCTGCGATGAACACGGTGACCTTGCGGCCCTTGGCAAGGCCTTCATAGCTGGCGCTGAAGGTCTTGTTGATGCGGACGATGTGGTCGATCCACTGCTTGAAAGCTGCCGGGATGTTGAAGTCGTAGAGCGGCGACGTGATGATCACTTCGTCGGCAGCCAGCAGTTCCCCAATGACTTCGTCGCTGGGCTTCAGCGAAGCCTTGTGCTCCGGCAGGTGCTGGTCAGGAGCCGAGTAGGCGCCCACAATCCAGGGAAGGTCCACGTTCGGCAGGGGATTGACCGCGAGGTCGCGCTCGATGACGGTGCCGCCAGCGTTTGCTGCCAGCCACTGGGCCTTGTACGACTCGCCAAGCTTGCGGGAAATCGACCAGTCGCCGCGGGTGCTGACGTCTACTTTCAGAAGTGTAGCCATGATTCAAAACTCCTTAGGAGGGTTGCGAGATGAGGATAGTGAGGACGTGGCATACGCCTCTGCAGATAGGACTCCGACAAGATCTACCGGATGCAGATTATTTTGACATAAATATATGTGATATCCGTCGAAGGGGAACCTCATTCGGCCGCAAAGGAAAACGCGAGAGCCGAAGCCCTCGCGTTTCTCGAGTTTGAGGCCGCTTATGCCTTGGGGCGCTGCGTGATCTCGTCGATGATGCCGTACTCGAGCGCCTGCGGGGCGGTCATGATGAAGTCGCGGTCCGTGTCGCGCTCGATCTGCTCGAGCGTCTGGCCGGTGTGCTGGGCCTGGATGCGGTTCATGTTTTCACGGATACGCAGGATTTCGCGGGCCTGGATGTCGATCTCGGTCGCCTGACCGGAGATGCCACCGCCCATGATGAGCGGCTGGTGGATCAGGATGCGCGAGTTCGGCAGAGCGAAGCGCTTGCCCTTGGTGCCAGCCATCAGCAGGAACGCGCCCATCGACGCAGCCTGACCGATGCAGAGCGTCGCGACATCGTTCTTGATGTACTGCATGGTGTCGTAGATCGCCATGCCTGCGGTGATCGAGCCGCCGGGCGAGTTGATGTAGAGCTGGATGTCCTTCTCGGGGTCTTCACCCGAGAGGAAGAGGAGCTGCGCGATGATCAGGTTAGCTACGTTGTCATCGATCGGCGTACCGAGAAAGATGATGTTGTCGCGCAGCAGGCGGCTGTATATGTCGTAAGAGCGTTCACCCCGGCTCGTCTGCTCGAGCACCATCGGAATCAGTCCCATTGGTTCCTCTTTCTGCGGCAGGTTGTGTAACTGCAACTGTCTCTGCCTGCTGGTAATGCTAAGGCCTCGCGTGCATTCACGCGAGGCCTTGGCTGTGGAGAACTAGGGTCGCGAGGACCCTGTTCGTTACTTGGCGAGCTTCGCGTAAAGCTGCTCGACCGTGCGCTCGCGGAGGATGCTCTCGCGAATGCGCTGTATCGTGCCGTCCTTCTCGAGGCGGGCGCGCAGCGTTTCAAGCGGCTCACGGTACTGGATGGAGAGCATGAGAAGCTCGCGCTCCATGTCCTCATCGCTGATCGTGACGCCTTCTGCGGCGGCAACCTTGTCCAGAATCAGCGAAGCCTTAACCTCGGCGATAGCCTGGTCGCGGTTCGCTTCACGCAGACGAGCGAAGTCGAGCTGGCGCATCGCGTCCTGCGTCATGCCCTGCTGGGCAAGTGCACGCAGGCCGCGCTCGAGACGAGCATCGATCTGCTGCTGCACGAAGAACTCAGGAACGGGGAACGCGAACTTCTCAACGAGCTGTTCGACCATCTCGTCCTTAGCGCCCGACTCCACCGACTGCTTCTTGCGGTTCGCAGCGCGCTCGCGCAGCTTGGTTTCGAAGTCAGCCCAGTCTTCGTACGGTCCGAGCTGCTTGGCAAGCTCAGCGTCGCGCTCCGGGTAGGTCTTCTTCTTGATCGCCTTCACGGTGACGTCGTACTTCACGGTCTTGCCTGCGAGGCGCGGATCGCCGAAATCCTCGGGATACACGACTTCAGTTTCGATCTCCTGACCAACCTTGGTGCCACGGATCGAGTCAGAGAACGCCGCGAGAGTGTTCTTGCCACCGATCTCGATGAGCACGTCTTCGCCGGTGATCGGCTGCTCGTTCGCCACGGAGTCGAGGCCGTCCTCGGTCACAGTCTGTGCCACGGACTGCACGTTGCCGGTGAAGCCGATCTCTGCCCAGTCGCCGTCAACGATGGCGCGCTCTTCTTCCACGGGCTCAACGGTCGCGTGGTGCTCGAGAACGCTGGTGATCTCGAGTTCGAACTCGTCGTCGGAGAGAACCGACTCGGGGCGCGTTGCGGTGACAGCTTCGTAGCCGGTCACGTCGATCTCAGGCAGCACTTCGAAGGTCGCCGTGAACTTCAGGGGCGCGCCTTCTGCGAGCAGGAGCTCGGAAACCTGAGGCTGCGAGATGGGCTGCAGCTTCTCCGCTTCGAGCGCCGTGCGGAACTTCTCGGCGATCAGCGACTCGAGGACTTCCTGGCGGATTTCCTTCGCGAAGCGGCCCTTGATGAGGCTTGCGGGAACCTTACCGGCGCGGAAGCCGGGGATGCGCGCGAGCTTCTTATAGCGCTCGGAGACCGAAGCAAAGGCCTTGTTCACGTCTTCGGTCGGAGCCTCGACATGGATGGTCTTCGTCAGCTCAGGGTTCAGAGCAGGTCCGTGGTGATGATCGTGACCCTCGTGCGAGTGGTCGTGGTTATGCTCTTCGTGCGCAGGGGTGTTGTTCGCCGCAGCGTCTTGGGTCTCAGTCGGGGTCAATGTCTTGGATGCCTTCCAGAAAGATTCTCGGTCAGGCCGCTTCGCCTCGTTGAAGCAGAAGGGAAGCCGCGCCGCAGGCAAGGTGCGCGTCCGGGAAGGAGCGCACCGATGCACCAGTTTCAAGGATACGAGCGTGTGCGTTCGCGGTCAAACGCGAGCCGCGCAGATCGCAGGATTAGAGAGAAGAGTGCGGTGCCGTGGAGAAGATTTCCAGTCGCACACGTAGCGTGTAGGTCTGTCCTGCGTCGAGCACCTTGCTCGGTAGGCCCTTCGCCGTCATCTCGGGTGCGATCTCGACCCACTCCATGTGCGGGCCGGTGGCGATGTGTACGGCCTGGAACGCATTATCGAGCATCACGAGCCGGATGCCGCTGTTGTTCTCAGCGAGACGGAGTTCGACAGCGGTACCATCGCCCATCAGCTGTCCGCGTAACTGGACAAACTGCGCATCGATGTTGGACTGCGTGATCGCGGAGCCACCCTCTTTCGAGAAGTCCAACGCTGCATGCGTGGCGTCGACGGGCCGCTTGCTTTCAGCCAATTGCGTCGTGGACGGAATGGCGAGCGTGACCTTGCCGCGCTGTGCTCCGGGAATCGCAAACCGAGGACGCCAGGCGAAGTTGAAGGGCACCGGCGTGTTGCCGTTGTTGTGCACGCGCCATGTGATTTCGATCGACTGACCTTCGAGCCTCATCGAGCCGTCGAGCTGCAACTGTGACGGCCACGCACGGGATTGGCTATGTTCCTTATCAGCATCCTTGCCGATGACAAAAGTCGATGCGGCGGTCTGCCCGTCGTCAAGTAGAGCCGTCTCCGTGTGCGTCGAAGCTGTCCGCTGCAGCAGACCCTCATCCGACTCGTTGGGGTTCGCTGTGGAGGCCGGGACGCGCACGGTGGCGCCGTTCACATTGGCTTCGATCCACGCGCTGCCGTCAGCGTCGCGAACAGCGTGACCGGACAGTGTGCCGATCCACGGCACGATGAACTCACCGGCGAAGTTGGACTCCTTGTCGTTCAGCGTTTCGTCGGCCACCGAGGAGGTGCCGTCGTAGGGGGTGTCGCCGAGCAATGCGACGTCGCCCGCACCGGGGAGGATGGCGCGAATCTGGCTGATCTGCATTCCGCGGCCGGGCAGGAAGGTGAGAGCGGTAAATTCAGGTCGCGAACCCATCGAGGTCGAGGTGCGCGAAAGCGTGACAGGCGCCTGTCCGCCGGGGCCAACGTACGTTGGCGCTTCCGGAGCCCCGCGGAGCTGCTCCTTGAAGCGGTGAATATTCGCGCGGCGGTGTGCGACGCACAGCAACAGCAAGACAATGATGAGTAGTACAACCCCTATCGGGGTGAAGTATCCGGTCCACCGTCTGGCCCAGGATCCGTGCTTTGTAGCTTCTGAATTCAACTCTTACTCAATCCCGGGATCCGTGGTGCGAATCGCCCAATCTCTTGTACATACTACGGTCAGTGACCGCAACTGGTTTTCGTTCCTGTGTGTTATTGACGTGTGTTGTCCCGTTCTGGTTTTGTGCAGAAAGAGGTATCGGCGACCAACCTAATCGCGGAAAACTCCGTCGTAATTTGGGAGAGGCTGTGGTGGCCTTATGGTCGCCGCGCTCACATCCTGGTGGAGGTAACGCGAATGCGTCACAAAGAGTTTTGGGTAGCCCTTGGAATTGGAGCGATTGCGGGTGGCGTCGCCGCGTTGTTGTACGCTCCGCAGTCCGGTGTGCAGACGCGCAAGAAGCTGAAGCGCGGCATTGAAGATCTCGGCGACACCCTGCAGGATTCGGCCGATTACCTGAAGAAGCAGGCAGATTCGCTCAGCAAGGAAGCGCAGAAACTGATCGATTACACCAAGGATCAGTTCGAAGACGCTGTGGACAAGGGGCAGGGCTACATCAAGACCGCCAATAAGACGATCTCCAAGCTTGTGTAGGCGATAGCGTTTGAAAGGCCACGCTCCCGAGCGTGGCCTTTTCCTTGCGACATTACGGCAAAGGCGAAAGGCGCCCGGTTTCCCAGGCGCCTTTGCTGTTTGTAGTCGTGCTAGACCGTGGAAAGTGAGACGCCATCCCTGCGCTCTTCGCCTTCGGCCCCGAGAGGTCGATAGAAGAGCTTGTTCTCATCCAGGTAGACCTCGAGGAACGCGGGGCGTTCGGTGATCTGACCAGCAATAAGAGCTTCGGAGAGCGGGTCTTCGATGTGACGCTGCAGCGCGCGGCGCAACGGACGTGCACCGTAGCTGCGGTCTGTCAGCGTTTTGTCGAGAATCCACTTCTTCGCCTCGTCGGTGACCGAGATCGTGATCGCCTTATGCACGAGATTCGTGTTGAGCTGCTGTACGAGCAGTTCGAGAATCTGCATGAGTTCGGAATCACCAAGGGCCGTGAACACGATCGTCTCGTCGATGCGGTTCAGGAACTCCGGCGTGAAGACCTTCTTCACTTCCGACAGCACCATCTCCTGCATCTTCTCGAGCGCCACTTCGTCACGCTGCGACTGGAAGCCGAGCGACTCACGCTTCATCAGGTGCTTGGCGCCGATGTTCGACGTCATGATGATGATCGTGTTCTTGAAGTCGACCTGATTGCCGAGTCCGTCGGTGAGCTGTCCGTCGTCAAAGACCTGCAGCAGCAGGTTGAAGACGTCCGGATGAGCCTTTTCGACTTCGTCGAGCAGCACCACCGAGTACGGTGAACGCTTGACGCGCTCGGTGAGCTGGCCGCCCTCCTCGTAACCGACGTAACCCGGGGGCGAGCCGATGAGCTTCGAAACCGAATGCTTCTCCATGTACTCCGACATGTCGAAGCGGATCAGCGACTTCTCCGAGCCAAAGAGGAATTGCGCCAGCGTGCGCGCTACCTCCGTCTTACCCACGCCCGTGGGGCCAAGGAAGAGGAACGAGCCAATCGGCCGAGAAGGACTCTTCAGGCCTGCTCGAGACCGGCGCACAGCGCGGGCCAGGGCACTGATCGCCTTGTCCTGCGCGATGACGCGCTTGTGGAGCTCTTCTTCGACGCGCAGCAGCTTCTGCGTCTCTTCTTCCTTGATCGCCGTGATCGGCACACCGGTCCAGCGCGAGACGACGTCCTCGATGTCTTCGCGCGTGACGATGCCCGCGGTCGACTCGTCGAGGTGATACTTCTCGCGGAGTTCGCGAAGGTTCTCGCGCTCCTTGCGTTCTTCGTCCGAGTAGAAGCGCGCCTTCTCGAACTCGTGGTTCGCAATGGCCGACTCCATCCGGTGGACGATGAACTTGATGCGCTTCTGCACTTCGGTCAACTCTTCGGGAAGCGTGGTCTGGCGCAGCTTTACGCGTGCGCCGGCTTCGTCGATGAGATCGATCGCCTTATCAGGGAGGAAGCGGTCCGGGATGTAGCGGTGCGAGTGCGTCACTGAGTAGGTGATCGCCTCATCCGTATAGCTGACCGCATGGAACTTCTCGTACTTCTCGCGGATGCCCATGATGATCTTGATGGCATCCTCTTCGTTCGGCGGCGGCACCTTCACGGCCTGGAAGCGACGTTCCAGCGAGCGATCTTTTTCGATCGACTTGCGGAACTCCGCAGGGGTCGTTGCGCCGATGCACTGGATCTCACCGCGGCTGAGAGCCGGCTTGAGAATGTTCGCTGCATCGAGCGATCCCTCAGCCGAACCCGCACCCACGAGCGTGTGAATTTCGTCGATGAAGACGATGGCGTTTCCGGCTTCCTGAAGCTCCTTCATGATCGTCTTCAGGCGCTCTTCAAACTGGCCGCGATACTTCGTGCCAGCCACGACGAGCGAGAGATCCAGCGAGAGCACCTTCTTGTCCGCAAGGAAAGAGGGAACTTCGCCGTCAGCGATCTTCTGCGCAAGGCCTTCAACGATCGCGGTCTTGCCGACACCCGGCTCGCCGATCAGCACGGGGTTGTTCTTCGTGCGTCGGCAAAGAATCTGGATGACACGCTCGACCTCGAAGTCGCGGCCGACGAGCGGATCCAGCGACTGCTCGCTTGCCGCCAGTGTGAGGTCACGCGAGAACTCGGCGAGCATCGACTGTTCCTGCTGCTGACCGCGCTGCTTCGAGCTGCCGCTGCCGGACGCTGCTGCAGCAGGCTTGTCCTGCGTCGTGCGCTGCAGCTCTTCGCGAATCGTCTGCAGACGCAGACCGCGTTCGGTCAGAATTTCAGCGGCGAAGCACTTTTCTTCACGCAGAAGACCGAGCAGCAGATGCTCGGTGCCGATGTGTTTGTGCGAGAGGCGCTCAGCCTCTTCTGCCGCATAGGCGAGCACGCGCTTGCACTCGTTCGAGAGCGGCAGATCGACCGAGGTCGATACCTTTTCCCGCACGGTGGTGTGCTGTTCAATTTGTTTGCGAATGGACTCTACAGAGGTGTGCGAGCGCAAGAAGCGATTGGTAAGCGCCTTATCTTCGCGCAGCAGACCTAGTAGGAGATGTTCGGTTTCAATGTAGGGCGAGCCAAATTGGCTGGCCTCGTAGCGCGCGAAGAATATGACGCGCCGCGCCTTTTCTGTATAGCGTTCGAACATGCTCCCCCTCAGCTCCAGACCGTCACCCCGCGCGTTGGAACCTGATGAAGCTTAGGGCGCGGTCTGCGTTGACGTCGTTGCCGTGGCCGCTCCGGCGATGCTCTGCCGATGCGGGATCTGGAATGCCCGAACTGCGGGCCTTTCAGAAGGTTGGCCCTAGTGTATCCGCGCCTGACGTTTCCGGCGAGTGCGCGGCGACACCAAAGCGCCTGTTTCTTTAGATGCAGTGTGGAAATCCTGGTCGCAAACCGACGCGCCGACGATGCTGCAGGGGAGCGCGAAGAGTGCTACCCTAGCCGTGCCCATGATTTTCTCGAAAGACTATGTTGGTTACCTGGCTCGTCAGACCGTGAAGCACCTGGTCGAGGCGAAGATGATCAAGACGGACAAAACGGCCGTCGTAGACGAGCGCGTCGCCAATGCGCTGGTGGATGAGTTGTCGCTCGAAGACCGCATCAACGATGAAGTCCGCGTCATTCTGGAAGCTTTTCAGGACGACATGCTCAAGACCGGCGCGAGCTATCCGGAGATGTTCAAGAAGGTGAAGAACGAACTGGCGCGCAAGTATAAGGCGGTGCTCTAGTGCGCATTTCACGCGATAAGCTCAACAAACTCGCACACACGGTGGCGGACACGCTGGCAGAGATCGACGAACTCGACTTCCTCGAGGACCGCAACACGATCCGCCAGGAGGCGCGCAAGGCGCTCGAGAAGCTGCTGATGGAAGAGACCAAGCTGGACCAGGCCGCACGCCTGAAGATCAGCTCACAGCGGAAGATTATCCTCGAAGGCTCGCAGGAGTGGGAGATCCTTTACCGCAAGTACTACAACGACGAAGTGAAGAAGCTCGGCCTGTAGTGGCGAACCGAAGAATTGCACAGAAGAAACGGCCTGCTCCCCCGAGCAGGCCGTTTCTTTGCTATACTGAACAAGTCGCACCGCGCAGCCCTGCGCTGGTCTGTGGCGTTATGGTGTAACTGGTTAACACGTCGCCCTCTCAAGGCGAAGAGTCCGGGTTCGAGCCCCGGTAACGCT
This sequence comes from Granulicella cerasi, assembly GCF_025685575.1. NCBI lineage: Bacteria > Pseudomonadati > Acidobacteriota > Terriglobia > Terriglobales > Acidobacteriaceae > Granulicella > Granulicella cerasi. The sequence goes on along the minus strand of NZ_JAGSYD010000002.1, from coordinate 10,954 downwards.
ACCAAAATACTCAATAAAATCAATGGTTTAAGCGGATGGCCGAGAGGTCACTGTATTGCTGTTTGTGGTTTCTGCCAGATTTCTGCCAAATCACCTGCCGTAATTCGTGCATCCCTGTGCAAAAGTTCCTTATCGTAGGGGCGGCTCAAGATTTTGGGGTGGATGAACTGTTGCGAGCGAGAATCGCAAAGCCGGAATAGAGCATGATCTATCTAGCATACGTTCTGCTCTCGTCTGGCTCAAGCAGGAGTGAATCTGAAGGTGATCCATGAAGCAGCAGGGCATAAGACGATTCAGATGAGTGCTCGATATGCACACATGGATCATTCATCGCTGCATAGTGCGATGTCAGTGTTGAATAGAACAAAATCGGTTTGAAATTCTTCACACGCGGTTTTCGGCTCGTGACGAACGAATCCAATCATCACATCTGGTTGGGAAAATGGTTACTTTCTCTCGAAAGAACGTAGACCATCATACCGAGAGGTGGTGATGATTCCGCTTGCATCGCTGGGCGACGGTCAGGTAGTCTCCGAAGACCTTACAAATCCTAACCAGTTCGGAGAGCCTTTCTTGCGCTTCCCCTCTCGATCCCTATGTGCGTTGTCTTGCGCTTATTTCTTTCTTATTGTTGGAGCGCACGCTCAGACGGAAGTCTCAACTCCGACGGTGAATGTTGCAAATGATGGTGAGGCGAGGATTCGTCTGACTCACATTTTTTCCTCGTATAGTCCTCTAACAAAGAGCCCTCTCAGGATTGATCTGCTGGTTCATGAGACAGGCAAAGATGATGCCTCAGTTTGTTTGCAAATGCATGGAAGCCGGAAGATGCGTCGAACTCATCAGCGCATGTCTGAGAGCACAGCTTCTGATTTGTCTATCAATGATTCTGGCGCGGTTGCCCTAAAGCGGTCGAAAGATCAAGGTAGTGCATCGATAGCGCTCAATGCGAAAGTTCCCGAGTTTCCGTACCTCGGTATTTTGCGTCGCTTAGATGATCCATCCGTTGCAGTCACAGACTTGGGAGCGGAGCAAGGAACTGAGCATTTTCATCTCGAAGGTGCTGTCGATACCAATCTCTCAGCCACTCTTACAACGATTGCAAAGCGTCAATCATCTCTAGACCTTTATGTTGATCTAGATAGTAAGCGATTGATGCAATTGAAATATTGGATATTTTCACCGACGAACCTATCGAATAGCGGTCAGGTTACGGTGAGCTATCAAGCGTATCAGCAGATTGAAGGCGTAGCTATTCCTTTTCATGTTGTTAAGACGATTGGAGGGGTGACGCTAAGCGATGCCAGTGTCAACAAGGTCAATCTACATTCAGAACCGTTTGTTGTTGAGGAGGTTCAGTAGTGAAAACCTGTAGAACCTTTCCTGCTCTATTTTTCGCATTTGTCCTCTTAGCGAGCCTCTGCGCCTCTTCTCAAACGATGGTTCCAACAGGAATCACCGATAGCAATCGCATGGGTGATCTGCCATTTTCCAGTTCGATTGGCACTTCAATTGAGCATGTCGATATGGCGTCTGGAGAACTTCAAGTAACCATCCCATTATTCAATAAAGCAGGCCGTCATCTTGATTCTGGAGTCACGCTGTATTATTCGAGCAATCTCTACGCGGTGAATACCCTCTATGACACGGAGGGAGATGTCGAATACCAAATGTGGAGTACTCAGGATCGTGCGGGCTGGGTCGATAATTTTCCGTATGTTTCTGCGACCGAACTGCAGGTTCCCTGCAAAGTCGCAGTCCATCAGACACCCACATATGCGTATTACGAAGCCAATATTTTGTACATTGATTCTTCTCATAATCAGCATGTACTTGCTTCTCAACTTGGAAACGGAGCCGGAACTTGTCAGAACCCGAGTGATAGCGGGCCAGATACTGCCGCGCAAGGGTTGTGGAGCCCTGATACAACGCATGTGCTCGATTCAAGCGGAGCGATGTTTAACCTTACGACGCGTAAGCTAGAAGATAGCAACGGCAACTATATTACGCTGCACACGCCATCTAGTGGTGCGGTAGATACTTCTGCGCTGGTTCCATATACGCTCACAACAACATCGCAGACGGTTAACCAAACAGTTGACCCGTTGACTTGGACATATCAGTCTACCGATAGTAATGGCGTACCGCAGCAGTACATTGTGAGGTGGACGTCCATCCCAATCAATACATCTTTTAACGTGGGGCCGCAAGAGGATAACGCCACTACCTATGCTATTGCCCCAACGTATCCGGTCATTTCGGAAATAGACCTTCCTAATAATCAGAAGTACACCTTTTCTTATGAGCCGAACTATGCGCTTCTATCGCAGATCACCCTTCCTAATGGGGGTGTAATCAAGTATGAATATGCCAATTACACCGATACCTCGGATCTCTACAATAACGGCACTCGACGTTATGTGACGAAGCGTACCGAGATTGTGAATGGTGTCACATCCGAATGGGATATCGTCATTCCGAACTCCCAAGGGAATTCGGTCAGTTCCAAAACCACAACGGTGACGCTGCCTGGACCGCCGAGCCATCAAACTATGCTGACTGCTGTTGATGGTTCAATTACAGATGTGAAAATGTACGCGGGTATGGCGACTGGTACACCTTTGAAAGAGTACACGCTTACCTATACAACCGATGGCGACCCTCTTTACGACAGTTGCTACAGCACCTATGCGCTAGGGCAACGACCACTAATGCAGGCTGCGGGACGTCGACTGGCCCAACTGACGACAACTCTGGATAACGGACAATCGTCGTTGAAGACTTACAGTTACGATAGCTTCACATATTCTCGTCACTCTCGGCATTGCAACACAGCACAGGCCGCAACTTCCTACACATCTAGCCGTGGCAATGTAGTTGAGGAAGATGATTATGATTGGGCTCCGACCGGATCGACAGGCGCGCTCCTCAAGCGAATCACCCACACCTACCTGCACGATACGAGTTCTAATGCTTCAGCATATGTCGCTGCAAACATTGTGAACCGTGTCGCTTCCACTACGGTCTATGACGGCGGCGGAAACGTCGTATCTAATACAAACTATTCTTACGATGATTATTCATCGGGAGATGGAAGTTTACTGTCTGGGACTTCATCCGTACCGGCTCACGATTACACCGCGTACTCAACCGCGAATACACTACGGGGTAATATTACCCAGGTAAACCGTTGGCTCAACACTTCATCTTCGTGGTTGCGAACGAGCTACGGTTATGACGATCTCGGGAACATTATCAGTTCGTTTGATCCTCAGTTACATCAAACGACATGGAACTACACCGACAACTGGTCGACGGCCAATTGCCTCCCAACGACCGGAGGCGCGACAGTTGATAGTCGTACGTATCCCACCACCAGCACGGTAGCGGCCGGAACCTCTATCGCCGAGACAACGACGGTTTCATACTATCCCTGCACAGGACTAAAGTCTTATGTACGCGACCCAAATGATTTAGCAAATGGCCGCGTTGGAACTCACTGGGCCTATGACGCGATTGGCCGTGCGACAAACGTCACCTACGATGTAGGCGGTGGTCAAGAGTCGACGGTGTACACCGATCACATCGACGGGATCAATGCGGGCGCATCTTATTCCACTGCCACCAGGAGCATCGCATCGGACGGCTCACTGTCGCTCACTACTGTGGTCGAAGTCGATGGACTAGGACGATCGCGTAAAACGACCGTATCGACCCAGGGAAGTGCTCCAGTCTATAGTGTTGTCGGTTATGACGCCGAAGGACGCAAGGCGCAAGAATGGAATCCGAGTTTCTGTGATCCTGATACTTCCACATCGTGTTCCGCAGATCACGGCACATTCGGGGTGACGACTCATCTGTTCGATGCTTTAGGTAGAGAAACCCTTCTGATCCCTGCGGATGGTACGAGTACCACAAACAACGCAAGTACCAGCTATAGCGGTAATGCCGTTACGACTACAGACGAAGCGGGCACTGTGCGTGAAAGCTGGATGGACGCTCTGGGCAGATTGACTCAGGTAAGCGAAGGAACCACAGCATACATTACGAAGTATTCTTATGATGCGCTCGGCAATCTGCTATGCGTAGAGCAGCACGGCAATACGACCACCGGAACCGGTTGCTCTGCCGCGATTTCGAGCGATGCATCGAGTTCGTGGCGTGTACGTCGATTCCAATACGATTCGCTCTCTCGCCTTATATCCGCGAAGAACCCTGAGAATGGACAGACTCCTGTTACGTATACGTATGACAATGATGGCAACGTGTTGGCGAAGACTGACAGCCGAGGCATCGCGACATATTACAGTTCTTCAAGTCATCCCATCGATGCGTTACATAGAGTCACTGGAGTTAGCTACTCCGATAGCACTCCTGCCAGCGTTTACAGCTTCGACGCTGGTGTGAATGGTATCGGGCATCGGACGGGGATGAACGATGGAGCCGGATCTTCCACCTTTACTTACGATGCGATGGGGCGTCTCTTAGGCGAGCAGCGAACAATGGGCGCAGCACCTGGTGTCACGAAGTCGATGGGGTGGGAGTACAACCTCGACGGTTCACAGAAGACGATTACCTATCCGTCAGGCAATGTCGTGACCGTGTCTACGGGGGACCGTGGTCATGTCGTCTCTGTGACCGATAGCTCGAACAACTACGCACAGCAAATCGTCTATAACGGTATGGGGCAAGTCACTGCTGCTGATTATGGCGTTGCGAGCAGCTTCACGGGCATTCATGAAAGCAATGTGTACAACCAGCGCTCTCAACCTGTGACTTTGGCGGCTTCCACCGCTTCTGCTACGCTCATGAGTTTGAGCTATGACTTCCATGTTGGTTCAGGCAATAACGGAAACCTTTACCAATCGCGCAATGATATCGATGGCTCCCGCACCGCCAACTATACGTATGACGGCCTGAACCGCATCCTTACCGCTTCATCGGATACATGGGGAATGCAATACGCCATTGATCCTTGGGGGAATCTGACGGGGACAACAGCTCTTTCCGGCAAAACAAACGCCATGCCTATGCCAGCAGATCTGACGGCGGGAACAGATAACCGATTGCAGTCGACATTGGCCGGGTATTCATATGGCTCCGCTGGTGGGAACCTCACCTACGCTAATGGGAGCGCTTACACTTGGGACGGTGAGAGCCGGATCACGGCGGTAGCAGGAAGCACCTACTCTTACGATGGAGATGGGGTGCGTGTAGAGAAGGCGTCGAGTACTGGTGGGACGTACTACTGGGGACAACTTGCAGAGAGTGATCTTGCTGGCAACATCACGCACGAGTACATCTTTGCCAGCGGCAAGCGAATTGCCCGTCGCGACATCGCAACCGGTGCGGTGTACTACTACCTGTCAGATAATCTCGGTAGCAGCAACGTTGTCGTGAATTCTTCTGGTTCGAAGGTGAACGAGTCAGATTACCTTCCCTACGGCGGCGAGCAGGCGGTTACGCTTGGACTAGCCGACCAGCACTTCAAGTACACCGGCAAAGAACGAGACGCAGAATCAGGGCTGGACTACTTCGGGGCAAGGTATTTGACGAGCGGTCTGGGACGGTGGATGAGCCCAGATTGGAGTGCCAAAGCCGATCCTGTGCCCTATGCAAAGCTGAATGATCCACAAACGCTCAATCTCTACGCGTATGTTGGAAACTCGCCAGTAGCGAGAGTCGATGCTGATGGGCATGCTATGCCCAGAGCTCTAAAGCCTTTTATGAACGGTGATCAGCTTTCCGCTTTCACTGATGGGGCCATGGCGTCACCGAGCGCAGAAGAGCAATCAGCTACGGCTACGATTATTGTGTACTTCGAGGGGGAAACTACAGGCGCGAATGCTCCGGCCCAACAACAGGTGAGCCAGGCTGGAATCGACTTCATCAAAGGGCAGGAGGGTTGGAATGGAGTGCTGGACAAGAAGACCGGCCTTTGGCTTCCGAAGGATGACGGCTTCGGCAATGGAACTATTGGCTGGGGGCACAATTGCGGGAAATGTGCTGGGTTCGCCGGAGGGATAACCAAAGCACAAGGGGACGCTCTTCTCACAAGCGATCTAGCATCATACGAGAGCTCGGTAAGCAGGATTACCGGTGGCAACGCCAGTCAACAGCAATTTGATGCTCTAGTCTCGTTTGCATTCAATGTGAAGAGTTACCAGGGGTCTACGCTAATGCACAACGCTGCGGCAGGATTGCCTGTCACTGAGGCCAACTTTACGGCGTATGGCAACGCGCGTAATGCTCAGCACGTTCTTGTTCCCGTTCCGGGTCTTATGAGACGAAGAGAACAGGAGTGGGATGTTTACGCAAACGGCGATTATAGCGGCCACCCGTAATGGAGAAGAATTATGAAGACAGTCGGTAGTGTAAAGCTCGTCTTGTTAGGAATCATGATGCTCCTTCTCCCTTCAGGATCGCTTCCATCAGGACTCCTTGGAAAGTGGAGAGTCGGAACTCCATATGACACTCCAAATCCGGTCGGGATAACCGCGGAACAAGAGAAGCACATAAGGAGCTTGGAAATTGTTTATTCACCGGCAAACCTCCATGTATGTGGTAAAGATGTGCCTATTCGCACGATTGAACAGAAATCTCTAACAGACGATCAGTTTTTACAGGCATATGGATTTTTCCCGCACATAATCGGCATGAAGCAATCGCCGGTTCTGGATTTGACGATCAATCCGTCTGACGGCATGAATGCATGTGGAGATTTCGAGGATCCGGGCGTCCATGTTTTAGTGGGTAGGGATGGCCATGTCGTGATCGAAGTTGCGAACGACTATTTGGCGTTGAAAAAGGAGGGAATCAACAGATAAAACGGAAGTTAATTGACCTAACGAATGAACTCAGCCGGGAATGAATTTCAACACACGCTGGAAAGCCTTGGAATGAAATATAGACAAAGCAACTGGATTGATCGATGACTGGGCCTCTTTGCCGAATGTTAATGGTACTCTTCCTTGTCCTCTTCAGCGGGTCAGTGTTTGCTCAGAGCAATGTGGGGCACAACGGTTTGAACGACCTCTTGGTGACCTGGAAAACCGACTGTGTTCCACGCGGATGTCTAATGCAGGCGGAAGTGTTACGGGGGGATTCGGGGAGTCCAGCAGACCCGAAGGATGCCCGGGAGTACGTCGGTCTGAATGTCGCTCTAGCGCGGAAGACTCGGCAGACGGAATACATCGCATTTTACGTAGACCCACGAGCGGCCCAGGGGCAAGGAATCTTCGTTGCGTTTGCCAAAACAACGAGGGATGGAAGTTCGTGGAAGATGGCGCTCGACGATGACGGCGCGATCAAAGTCCCTTTTACGAGTTGCGGGAAGCTGGGTTGCATGGCCCGTGTCCCGGCAGGTGTGGAAGTGGACTCGTCCACAAAGAAGCGGGTCGATCTGCTGAACAAGTTCTTAAACTCTGACGCGGTTCTGGTTCTGTACGTGAGGGGTAAGAAGCCATATAGAACGATGATCCCGTTGTCGTCGTTCCAAAAAGACTACCAACACGTGATGGCCGTAGACTTGGCACCGACTGCGACCCTACATGCTCCCTGATCGGCCTAAATGGCCCGCTCCAGCTGTGAAACAAGCCCACGCTGCATACGGCATCGGGTGGAGGGTGACACGTCACCCCCAAATGGGAGCTGTAGAGCAACCTGAAGTTGCTGTTCGGGAACCTGCTGAAAGCAAAAATCCCCGCAGTCACGATGACTGCGGGGATTCTATTTGTTGTGATCTAGCTTTTGCGACGTTCTTCGGTTCGTCTCTCTTCGAACGCTTCCCGTTTGTCTTCCAGTGACCTGATACGCTCTTCGGTGTTCTTGAGCCTCGCTTCAACTTCTAAACGAGGCACCATGTGCTCGATGCTGTTGCTGTAGCTCTCCAGCAAAGCGATGCAGCGTGGTAGCTGTTCCAGCTTCTGCATGATGAGTGCAAATTGGCTGTTGTTTCTCTCTGAGAGCTTCTCAAGATTGATGACGGCCTCTTCGACTTTGGTGAGGCGAGTGCCACTGAGTTCCTGCGTGGTGAGGAGTTTGTCTACGTCTTTGAGGTTGTCACGGAACTTGAGTTCCAGCAGGTCGGTCTTCTTAATGAGGCCGAGGATTGTTGTTGCGAGCCAGCCAACGACAGGAACGATGATGACTTCAGTGAGATGGGTGATGAGTTCAAGTGATGGCATGGATTAGTTGTGAGGTTCCTTGAATAGTGTTGCTTCTGCTTGACGACGCCGGATAAGACCATCGATGATCTTTCCTCCTGCGCGGACCCATTGCATGATCTCGGCAGGAACAGCATCGTATTCGCCTTTGTTGAGCGTGATGAGCAGGCTTGAATGATGGAAGTTGCCGATGCCAACGTTGAACACGAAGTCGCATAGGGCATCGAACTGATTTTGATTGAGCGGGACTGTGACGGCTTCTGAGACGTACTGCTCAGTTGCTGCCATATCGGAGCGCAATAGAGCTTCGGCTTGAGGCTCGGTGATGACCTGGCATTCATGTACGTCTGGCCCTGTATGGCCGTAGCCGATAGTCCATACGCCTGCAGAGTCTTGATAGGCTCTGAGGCGCAGTCCTTCGAAGGACTTGGTCAATGCCAAGCCCTTGTCACTGATTTGCATATCGATTTACCCCTGAACGTAGATTTCGTAGAGGCTCAGGAATGAAGTCGCTGGTTCGTACGTTGTGCCGCCTGAAGCGATACCTGAGCCACCGGAACCGGGGCTGGGTGTCACAGGTTCAGGACCAGAACTCGAGTCAAGGTTCACAGCGGAGTAAGCCCAGACGTACACGCTGATGGTGTTGAGCGGGGTGTTGGCTGGGATCGTCACCGTGAAGGCTTGCTGCGCGAACGTTGCTGTCTCATCGATGACCGTGGCGGTGGTGCTACCGTAGGTGATCGTCGCACCGATGGTTCCACCATCACCAACAATCCTTCCGGAGGCGTTGATGGTGAGCGTTGAAGTAGATGACAAAGCGATGTTCGGGAACCCTTGGAAGGTTCCTTCGCCGGTCGTCCACGTCGTTGAAGTGGTGGCACCAGAGACATACGCATACGTCGAGAGGTCACCGTCGTATGCTTGGCCCGGATTGGTGGTTGAACGTGTGCCGGTGTCACTGAAGGAAGACGGGTAATACAAAGCGGAGCCGCTTGTTCCTGTGCTCGACACGTAGGGAGTGATGATGGAGTCAACGCGAAAATATCCAATTTTCCCTTGGAAATCGGCCTTGTTGGTTGTGGCTATCGGTGTGACATTACCGCCGACATAACTCTGATCGACGTAGTAGACGTAATAGAGGGTCTGTTGCTTGAGCGCGGAACCTGAACCACCAACCGTTCCATCGGTTGTGATCGTGACCTCGCCAGCGGGAAAGATGCTTAGGGATAGCTGACCGACATTCGCGGTGAAAGGCATACAGACAATCGCCGCTGTGTTGTTCGGATAGGCCTCGCCGACGAGCGAGCCGATGCCAAAGCCGTCCTGCGTCTGAGTTGCTAATACCAATCCAGCCGTGAAGCCATCCAATTCGACCCATACGGACTGAGCACCCGAACGAACAGAGCGAATACGCACGTCATAGGTCTGACCAGACACCGCAGGGATGTAGGCGACGTTCGATGCAACGGATACCGTACCGCCATCGTTCCACGTGGTTGCACCCTTCAGTTGCCATTGCACTTCGATACCGGTGACGCGAACGTCAGCAGGTGTGTCCCATGTCAACTCGATCCTAGGGATCACGGTGCCATCAGGTTGAACCAAAGCAGTCGCTGAAGATGAGGTCAGAACGAGGTTCGTTGGTGGTGAGGTGACACCGCTGCCAGCAATTGGTGAGACTTCGACGTTGTGGAGGTTCAGCTCGTCGGTTGCGTTCCACACGTAGACGCTCGGGTCGGTCTCTTGCACGGACAATGCAACCTGAATTTGCGGAGCACCGCCGTCGCCGTTCACGATACTGACATCCATCTTCGTTACTTCGAGCAGCTTGTCGTACCAGCCACGTTGAGGGTAGGTCATGGTGAACGTATCGTTCGGTTGAAGGATCAATGCCTCTGCACCGAAGACGAGTGTTCCGCTTCCTTGCTGACGATTGCGCAGCAGCGAGATCTTCGCGACACGTTGGGCTTGAGCCACGCTGAGAACGCTCGAAAGGTCGAGCGTCTGAACCAACTCGACGTTGTTGTCTTCGGCTAAATACTGGTCGGCTGCGTAGCCGTGATTCGTGTCACATGCAAACGTCGGGTACGAGCAGGGTTGGAACCCAAGGTTGAAGTTGTCCTGCGTGAGCGTCGTGTCGTCGTAACCATTGCCGCTGACGTTGTAGGGATAGGACGCGGCAATATACGTACCTTGAACGCGGTTGCACTTGTCCCTGAATTTGCGTTGTGAAGACCAGTCCGGCGCGGCTATGAGCTGAGAAGAATCGAACGAAGCGGATGACCCAACGAAGGTTCCGGGAAATAAGAACCATTCGCCATCGATGAAGGACATTCGACCGGCAGCACCGTTGAGGATGTCGCTGAGAACTTCACCGATACTCTTGTCGAGCGTCCATGTGTAGTTGCACGAGTATCGCGACTCATAGACCGTCGTATATGTTCCGTTGGTCGCTACGAGTTCATCGCAAATGTTTGCGGCGGCGATGAGTTGATCTTGATTGACCACAGAACCGAGACCGTAGTCGGTATTGGTGATGATGTCCGCGAGGATGAGAGCCCAATTCTCGCTGTAGGCAGTTTCACCGGTGCGAGGATCGTAAACGGCCTTCCCCTTGATGGTGCACTTGATGTCAGGCTTGTTGGAGAAGTCGTCGGTGTTGTACTCGACCTTGATGTAACAGTAGGCACAACCCATCACAGATGGGTAATCGCGAGTCCCGTTCGGAGACACGTAGGTGTTCCATGTAGGGTCGTTGTTGGTGAGACCTTGAATGTAGTCACCGAAGG